>JACAEW010000326.1 GCA_013388675.1 Syntrophaceae bacterium
CAAGCGGGAGCGAGAATCATTCTTCAAATCGCCCATGGAGGGAGAAGGGGACACTCTGACGTCACGGGTTCCATCCCGCTTGCCCCCTCCCCATTTTCCCATGGGTTTTTATCGCCTCTTTCCGAAGGGAGCAAAAAGCTCCGGCGGATCGGCAATGCCGCCGCCCCCCCCGGAAGCTTTTCGATGCCGTCCACGAAGGCTACCGGGTGGGAATCGAGATTTAGGGCTAAATATTTCCGGTTTTCCTTTTGACTTTTCGATTCCGGAAATATCCCCTGCCTCCGCGGGAGAGGTTTATGGGAGAAGGGATCTTTGGGTTCCCTTCTTTCCGTCCCTCCCGCATCCTAGGGAAGGACCGAATAGAAAATTTGAGTATCTTTGGCCAGGATTTTAAAAAAAGGAGTATTCCATGAAAGGCTTCAACGGAAAATGGCTGCGCGTAAATTTGAGCACTCGCCAGATTTCAACGGAGGCGCCGGATGAAGAATTCTACAAAACCTACCTGGGTGGGCGTGGGTTCATAGTCCATACTCTACTGAAAGAGGTCCCACGGGGAGTGGACCCTCTGGGACCGGAGAACAAGCTCGTTTTTGCCCTCGGTCCCATTACCGGCCATCCTTTTCCGGGGAGCGGGAGGAACAGCGTAGGGGCTAAATCGCCCCTCAGCGGAGGGTACGGAGAAAGCGAAGCTGGCGGATTCTGGGGGGCCGAAATGAAAAAGGCCGGATATGATGCCATCATCGTGGAGGGAAAATCGGATCAGCCTGTTTATCTTTGGATACAGGATGGGAAGGCTGAAATTCGGGACGCCCGCCCCATGTGGGGGCTCGAAGTGGCCGAAACGGAGAAGGCCATCCGTGAAGACCTTCAGGACGGCGGGGTCCGAACGGCTATCATCGGCCCTGCCGGAGAGAAACTCGTGCGATACGCTTCGATCTGCAACGACATTACCCATGTAGCCGGAAGGACGGGGATGGGAGCGGTCATGGGCTCCAAGATGCTTAAGGCGGTTGCCGTGAGGGGCGACAAACCTCCGGAGATGGGGGACCGGGAGAAGGTCCTGGAGCTTTCCCGCTGGATGGGGAAAAACTTCAAGACCAAGACCAATTTCTGGCAGTACGGGACCGGAGCGGCGATGGATTATTACGAAGCCTGTGGAAACCTGCCCATCCGGAATTTTGCCGCCGGCCGGTTTCCCGAAGTGGAGGGGATTACCTCTCAGAGCATGTACAAGAAGGGCTACGTGGAAAAGATGGAGAGCTGCTATGGCTGCCCGGTGCGGTGCAAAAAGAGGGTAAAGCTGGAGAAACCCTGGAAGGTGGACCCGGTCTATGGAGGGCCCGAGTACGAGACCCTCGGGGCCTTCGGGTCTTGCTGCGGGATCGGCCAGGTCGAGGCCATCATGAAAGCGAACGAGCTTTGCTGCCGTTACGGTCTGGATACAATATCAGCGGGAGTCACGATTTCTTTCGCCATGGAGTGCTTCGAAAAAGGAGTCCTGACCCTCAAGGATACGAATGGCCTGGACCTCACTTTCGGGAATGCCCCCGCCATGGTGGAGATGGTGGAACGGATCGCTTTGCGGAAGGGATTGGGAGACCTTTTGGCCGAGGGGACCCGGAGGGCTGCCGAGGCGATCGGAGAGGGCTCGGAAGAATGGGCCATGCACGTGAAAGGCGAGGAGATTCCCATGCATGAACCCCGGTATAAACAAGGGATGGGCCTGCACTACAGCGTCCACGCCACCGGGGCCGACCATTGCTCGGGGATTCACGACGACGTGGTGAATAAAAAGCTGGCCGAATGGGACCGCATCGGCCTGGCCGAGTCCGTTCCGGTTTATGAAATGAGCGGGCGGAAAGCCCGGATGCTCTATGAGGTGGGTTTGTGGCGCCATTTAGCCAACTCCATCGGCCTCTGTCTCTTCGTGCCCTGGAGCAACGAACAAGTTATCCAGGCGGTGGAAGCGATCACCGGCTGGCCCATGAGCTCCTGGAAGCTCATGAAGACAGCAGAGCGGGGGATCACCCTGGCCCGGGTTTTCAACCTCCGGGAGGGTTTCACCAAACGGGATGATATGCTGCCGAGAAGATTTGCTTCCTCCCCTGCGGACAGCAATTTGAAAGGGGTAGGGGTGGACCCCGAGAAGCTTTCCTCGGCCCGGAAGGCCTACTACCAAATGATGGGCTGGGACGAGAATGGTGTCCCCATTCATGGAAGGCTGGTGGAATTGAATATCGAATGGGCCGCCCAGTATTTGCCGGAGGGACGATGACCCCGGGTTCGATGGAAAAGGAGAAGAAAATGAGACTAAAGGACAAGGTGGCCATTATTACCGCGGCGGGGTCGGGGTCGGGCCGTGCCGGGGCGGTGTTGTTTGCCCGGGAAGGAGCGAGGGTGGTGGTGGGGGACATTGATCCCTAAGGCGGGCAGGAGACGGTAACATTGGTTAAGCAGGCCGGCGGCGAGGCAATTTTTGTCCCTGTCGATTGCGGCAAGGTGGACGATATGCGCAAGCTGATTGATGCCACGCCTCGGACGAATCCTCATTCATAACCGGAGTCGCGGTTCCCATCGATGGGGGGAAGATCGCCAAAGTTTAAGAAGGATTTTCCGATTGCCCCTTCGCATATTTGAAAATCTCTTGGTTCTGCCTGGTAGATGTTTCCGGAGGATTGCGGGCGGGTAGGTAATAAGGCCTGCTAAGAAGGAAAGCATTTCCTAAGACTTTGGGTTTTAACCTTTTCCAAGGGGGAAGCGCCCCCTATTTCACCAAACCCAGCCTTAGCCTGAGGGTCTTTGACGGGACCAAAACCAGGTCAATCTACATCCTGGACTGATCAGTTCCAATCATCAGCCCATTCCTGTTTAATTGACTCCCAAGCCCCAGGGTTTTCTTTTTTCAAATCCTTTCCCATTGTTGATATCCGTGCCATCGAGCCGGAAGGGATGGATTCCCACCCAGGGCCGCTTCCCTATTTTAGGGCCGTATCAAGCTGGGAAGGAAAGTACTAAGCCAAGGGACCAAAATAAAGAGCGGCAAGGAAAGAATCATCAGCAATAGGTAAGGCCAGGCTCCGCGAATCACATTGGGGACGGTTTCCTGAAAGACGCCGCTCACGGTAAACAGGCTGATCCCAAAAGGCGGCGTGACCTGGGCGATCTGCATGCAGATAATACAGAGAACGTTGAAGTGTATCAAATTTATTCCGAAATGCTTTAAAACCGGCAATACGACGGGAATCGTAAGATACATGATGGGCAGGGGGTCCAGGAACATTCCGAAGACCAGCCAGATGCAAACGATCAATATTAATACGGTGGTCTGGCCCACGCCATAGCCGACGATCGTGTTGGTAATCGCCTGGGGAATGCCGGCAAAGGTCAGGGGCCCGGCATATAAAATGACCGAGGCGACTATCATGAAAATCATACTGGTTGCGGCCACCGAAGCACTGACCGCCATCTTGAAGTTTTCCCAGGTGAGTTCACGGTAAAAAAAGGCTGCGATGGCGAAAGAATAGGCGCAGGAAACACCGGCAGCCTCGGTGGGAGTAAAGACGCCGCTGTAAATTCCCCCAAGAACGATTACCGGCATGAGAATCGCCGGCGATCCCTTGATCAGGGCTTTCCGGCGCACCTCCGGAGAAGCGGGGGGAGGGAGAGAAAAATTCTTTTTCACGGCGATGTAAGCCGAAAGGAAGGCCATGGCAAAACCGATGATCAGGCCCGGTATCACCCCGGATAGAAAAAGCAGGCCTACATCCTCCTGGACCATGGCCCCGTAAAGGATCATGTAAACACTGGGTGGGATCAATTGCCCGATGGTTGCCGAGTTGGCCATCAAACCCGTGCAGAAGGATTTCGGATACCCTGCTTTAATCATCGGGGGAATCGCGATCGTTCCGATAGCCACGATGGTGGCCGTGGTGGACCCGGTAATAGCGGCGTAAACCATGCAGCTAACCACGGTTGCGAAAGGGAGGCCTCCCGGGATGTGGCCCACGTAGTTTTCAATAGCGGTGAAAATATACCGGGAGGGCCCACAGTAAGCCATAATGTTTCCCCCCAGGAGGAAAAAGGGAACCGCCAGGAGGACGAAACTGTCCAGGCTGCTGAAAAGAAGGAGAGGAATGGTCGTGGGGGGCAACCCCTGAAGGAAAATGGTCAAAAAAGTGCCGCTGACCGCCATGGTCAACCAGATGGGGACCCCGAGGGCCATGAGACCGATGAATATCAAAAGGCCGGTGATGAGCATCTGCTGTCCCCTTTACCGAACCGTTTGCGGGGTTTTGCAAAAAAGAATAATCCCCAAACGGAAGAGGTCGAGAATGGCTTGAACCACAAGCAAAATGGTTCCAATGGGGACAATGGAATAGGCGGGCCATAGGGGAAAAAGCAAAGAAAGGGTTCTTAGCTCAGCAGCCCGGGCGCCAGCCACCAATTCGAATCCCCAGAATACCAGGGGAAGTCCCAGGGCCAGAGTCAACAGATCGGTAATGAAACGGTGAACATCTTGATTTCTCGGGCTGAGCCGGTCGGAAAAGAGGGTAAAGGAGATGTGCTGCTTCTTTCGGATCATGGCACCGGCCCAGAGGTAGACGATGGTGATCATACAGTACCGGCATAGCTCTTCATTCCATTCGTAGGAAATGCCGAAGATATATCGAAGAATCACTCCGAAAAAAGTCAGCAGCGTGCTGACCAGCAGAGCCGCTCCGGTAATAATCATTAACCCTTTATCCAGGGCGTTATTCAGCCTTTCGATGGGAATTCCCAGGTTCATTTTCCACTCCCCTGTATGAAACGTCAGTCGATGGAAAAAGCCGGGAGTCGATTTTTCTTCTCCCGGCTCCTCCTTATCCCTGCGGACGGATCATTGAGGGCGCAGACGCTTAAATTCCTCCACCATCACTTTGCCATCGGCTCCGACCTTTTTGACGAAGGCGTCGATGCATTGATCTCGGATGGCTTTGGTCCAGCGCTCCATCTCCTGGTCGGAGAGGGTTGAAATCTTTACATTATAGGGAGGTTTTTGGATTTCATCCACGTAAGATTTTTCGCGTTCGGTCACTTCCTTAAAGGCAAAATCCATGAGCTCGGGTATAACCTTCTTCTCGACCGTTTGGCGAATATCGCCAGGAAGGTTATTCCACCACTTTAAGTTAACCAGGAAAGGAAGGGTGTAGCCTGCATAGAACGGGAGGGTGACGTATTTGGTATGCCAGCGGGCGTCATGGTAGTGGACAATGGTGGTGACCAATCCGTCGACGACCCCCTGATTGAGGGCTACCGGAACTTCGGTACCGGGGACGGTCATGGCAGAAGCTCCAGTCGCGCCAATGTACAAAGGCCCCATCATTCCACCTGGGTGACGGATCTTTAATCCTTTCATATCCTCGAACTTTTCCACCGGCCGGCGGTTATTGCCGACGATGAAGAAACCGAAAAGCGTGGGCACATTTCCCATGCGCTTGATTCCCCGCTTTTCGAACCTTTGGACCAATATCCCCTCCACTTTGGGGCTCGCCATGGCGGCGCGCAAATGCCTGCTGTCCCCGGGGGAGACTTTCATTAAGAAGGGGATGTTATAGATCGCCTCGGCGGGCTCGACGGCTTCCGTTACCCCGTTGATGCTGTAGCACGCCTCGATGGTGCCGGCCAGGAGCATGGGGATCTCTTTATCGATGGGGAAAAGAGAGGCGGAGGGGTAGATCGTGACTTTCAGCTGGCCCTTGGTGTATTCCTCCACTTTGCTTTTGAAGAAATTCATATTTCGGCCATGTTGCGTGTGCTCCGGGTACGCATGGGCAATGCGCATCTCGATGGGTGCGCTTTGGGCCGCCTGGGCCGAAAGGAAGGGCAGAATCAACCCCAGGGCAAGAAAAAAGGCAAGGTGTTTCTTCATTATATTTCTCCTTTCTTGGGATTTCGGGGAACAAGTCTCCCTTAAAAAAGACGCTCCAAAGATTTTCCGCATTTCCAGCGCTTGGCAAGGGCTGAAGCTTATGAACCCAGGAAAAAAGGAAAAGGCTTCCTTCTTTTATAGAAGGTGCTTGCTTTTGTCAAGATGAATTTCATGGTGGGCACCCAGATATTCTTCTCCCAGGTCTTTTTTTCCCAGACCTGAGTCCGGATCCTGCATTCCTATCACTAATTTTGCACGCGACGCATTTTGGACCGTTTCTCGGCAATAAAATAGATTATAATTCAAAAAATGGCAGCGATCGGGGCAAAGGGTTTATTTACGATTGCAAGAAAATATCCATTCGGGAATTTTCTTTTTTTCCTGACGATTTCTTTCTTCCTTTTGACTACCTTCTGCCATGCAGCCACGGCCAAGAAAAAGGAGGGGATATACCACACCGTGAACAAGGGGGTCACCCTTTACCGGATCAGCCAGGCTTATAAGATTCCCCTTGCCAAACTGATGGAGGCGAACAGGCTTTCCTCTCCATCGGCGGTGAAGGTTGGCCAGAAACTTTTCATTCCGGGGGCCAAGGCCGTTCTGCCGGTGGAACCCTATATTCCCCTTTCTCCGCTGGAGAAGAGGAAACTGGAAGAGTCCCTGGATGCGGGGGATCCGCCCGTTCCCCTTACTCCCGGTTCGGAGTCCGGCAAGGAACCTAAGGATTCGGAAAAGCCTCCCTGGCTGGGAAAGGAGCTGGATATCATTTGGCCCATCCAGGGAAAGATCACCTCTCCCTTCGGGCCGCGGGGAAAACGATTCCACGGCGGGATCGATATCCGTTCTCCCTCCTACCAGGAGGTGAAAGCGGCCATGGACGGGGAGGTAATTCTGGCCAGGCATACTTCGACAGGCTACGGCAAGGTGATTTTCCTCCGGCACGACCAGGGTTTTTTGACCCTCTATGGCCATCTTAACGTGATAATGGCGAAGGAGGGAGACGCGGTGCGCCAGGGGCAACCCATCGGGGGGGTTGGAAGCACGGGAAGGTCCACGGGGCCGCATCTGCATTTCGAGGTGCGCCTGAATGGCCGGCCCTTGAATCCCCTTCCCCTTTTACCCCCCACCATCGAGGAACTCCTGGAAAAAAAGACCCAAAAATAATAATATGAAATCGTGACTATTTAGCTATTTAAAAAGGCTTCCCCCCAAATCCCTCCCGTTCTCCCTTGTTCAAAGGGAGGAGAGCTTGTTGGATTGATTTAGAAAAATCAAAGCGAATTTCCCCCTTTGAAAAAGGGGG
>JACAEW010000294.1 GCA_013388675.1 Syntrophaceae bacterium
CATTTCCTTCACTGCTCAAGGGCCGATTTTCCCGTCTGGGGAGAGATGGGAACCGGATATTTTCCGCTGAAACAGGCCAGGCAAAAGCTGTCGCTGGACTGGGGCATGGCCTTCACCATTCCTTCCACGCTCAAATAGGCCAAACTGTCAAGCCCGATGAATTTGCGGATTTCCTCGACCGACCGCGAGGAGCCGATGAGTTCCTCCCGGGTCGGGAAATCGATCCCATAGTGGCAGGAAAACCGATGGGGGGGGCAGCTCACCCGCATGTGGACCTCTTTCACCCCCGCATCCCGTAAAGCCCGAATTCTCGTGCGGCTCGTGGTCCCCCGGACGATGGAGTCCTCGATCACCGCCACCCTCTTCCCCCGGAGCAGGTCTTTCACCGGGTTGAGCTTCACCTTCACCCCCAAATCGCGCACCCTCTGCGAAGGCTGGATAAAGGTCCGGCCCACGTAGTGATTGCGGATCATTCCCATTTCGAAGGGCAGGCTCAGCCGCTCCGCAAACCCCAGGGCGGCGTAGTTTCCCGAGTCGGGAATGGGCATGACGAAATCGACCTCCGCCGGAGCTTCTTCCGCCAAACGGGCCCCCAGTTTCTTGCGGACCAGGTATACGCTTTCCCCGAAAATGTTGCTGTCCGGCCGGGCAAAATAAATATATTCGAAAATGCAAAAACTCGGCTTCACCCTGGGAAAGGGCATTTCTGATTGGAGTCCTTGCTGATCGATCAGGACCACTTCGCCGGGTTGGATATCGTTGATGTATTTGGCTTGCACCAAGTCCAGCGCGCAGGTCTCCGAGGCGAGCACGAAACTCTCCCCCAGTTTTCCCAGGCACAAGGGCCGGAATCCGTGGGGGTCCCGGGCGCCGATCAATCCGTTTTCGGTGAGGAGAATCAGGGAATAAGCCCCCCGTACCTGGGAAAGAGCCTGGATGGTTCTCTCCTGGTATCCCTTCTTCCGGGACCTGGCAATCAAATGGACGAAGACTTCGCTGTCCATGGTCGATTGGAAGATCGACCCCTGGGCTTCCAGCCGGTCCTTCAGGGGGCGGGCATTCACCAGGTTGCCGTTGTGGGCCACGGCCATGAAACTCTTGTGGCGCTGGGCCAGGAAGGGCTGGGCATTTTTCAGGAGGGACGATCCCATGGTGGAGTAACGGACGTGACCGACGGCGGAGTTTCCGCTGAGGGCTTTCAGCGTGTTCCGATCGAAAACGTCCGCCACCAGGCCCATCCCTTTGTGACTCTTGGGCTCCCCCTCATCGCAGGTAACGATCCCGGCGCTCTCCTGGCCCCGGTGCTGCAGGGAGTAAAGTCCTAAGTAGGTCAAGTGGGAGGCCTCGGGATGATCGAAAATCCCGAAAATCCCGCATTCTTCTCTGGGAACATCTATCGCCTTCATGGTTTCATGATCCTAGGGTTGTTCGGGTTTCTGCGCTCTTGCGCCCCCGCCGTTCTTTAGGCGACTTGGGGATGATACTCCTGCAGGGATTTCACCCGGATCTCTTCCTGGAGCAGGGCTTCGATTCCCTGAACCGATGCCGCCGCCCCGGAGATGGTGGTAATCAAGGGGATATTATGGGCCACGGCCACGGCGCGGATGGAGACCTGATCCTTTTGGGGGCGGTGGCCCGAAGGCGTGTTGATGATCAGGTCGATCTCCCGGTTCTTGATGGCATCCACCACGTTCGGTCTTCCTTCGTGGACCTTGTAGATCGGCTCGACCGGAATGCCATTCTGCGAGAGAGCCTTGGCCGTCCCCCGGGTGGCCACGATCCGAAAGCCGATATCGGAAAGCTTCTTGGCAATAAAAATAATGGCCCGCTTGTCCCGGTTCTTGACGCTGATAAACACCTTTCCCTTTCGCGGGAGAACCTGCCCCGCCGCCAGCTCTGCCTTGGCGAAGGCAATGCCGAAGGCATGGTCGATTCCCATGACCTCGCCGGTGGACTTCATCTCCGGCCCCAGCACCGTGTCCACCCCCGGGAAGCGGTTGAAGGGAAAGACCACCTCTTTTACCGACACGTGGGATACCTCGACCTCGCGGGTGAAACCCAAATCCTCCAAAGTCCGCCCGATCATCACCTTGGCCGCCAGCTTGGCCAAGGGCACCCCCGTCGCTTTGGAGACAAAAGGAATGGTCCGGGAAGCCCGGGGGTTGACCTCCAGGATGTAAACCCGGTCGTCCCGGAGGGCAAATTGAATGTTCATCAACCCCTTGACCCCAAGCTCCCTGGCCAGGGCGTAGGTATTTTTCTTGACCGTCTCCATCAGGTCATCGCTCAGGGTATAAGGAGGAAGAACGCAGGCGCTGTCCCCGGAATGGATCCCCGCCTCTTCGATATGCTCCATGATCCCGCCGATGACCACCCGTTCCCCGTCGGAGATGGCGTCCACATCCACTTCGATGGCCTCTTCCAGGAACTTGTCGATCAGGATCGGCCGCTCGGGGGAGGCCATCACCGCCTCCCGCATGTACCGCTCCAGGGTTTCCTCGGTATAAACGATCTCCATCGCCCGCCCTCCCAGGACATAGGAGGGCCGGACGACCACGGGGTACCCGATTTCCCTGGCTACGGCCCGGGCCTCTTCGAAGGAAGTCGCCGTTCCGTTTTGGGGCTGGACCAAACCCAATTTCTGGATGAGCTCCTTGAAACGCTCCCGGTCTTCGGCCCGGTCGATGCTGTCCGGAGGGGTCCCCAGAATCCTCACCCCTGCATTTTCCAGGGGCACCGCCAGGTTCAGGGGGGTCTGGCCGCCAAACTGGACTATGACCCCCTCGGGGTTTTCCTTCTCCACGATGTTGAGCACATCCTCCCGGGTGAGGGGTTCAAAATAAAGGCGGTCGGAAATGTCATAATCGGTGGAGACCGTCTCCGGGTTGCTGTTCACCATGATGGTTTCGTACCCCTCTTCCCGCAGGGCGAGGGAGGCATGAACGCAGCAGTAATCGAATTCGATCCCCTGGCCGATCCGGTTGGGGCCTCCCCCCAGGATCAGGACCTTTTTCTTTCCCGAAGGACGAACCTCGTCTTCCGATTCGTAGGTGGAGTAATAATAGGGGGTATAGGCTTCGAACTCGGCGGCGCAGGTGTCCACCAGCTTGAAGGTGGGAAAGATTCCCAGGGCCTTTCGCCTCGCCCGCACCTCCATCTCCGCCGAGCCCAAAAGATGGGCGAGCTGGACGTCGGAGTATCCCCATTCCTTGGCCTGGCGAAGGAGCGGTGCCGGGAGACTTTCCAGGCCCCGGCCGTCAGCGCGGTATTCTTTAATCTCCTCCTCCAGGTCGCAGACCTGTTTCAGGTTCTCCAGGAACCACCGGTCGATCCGGGAAATTTCGGCGATCTCCCCGGGCGACACGCCGTTCTTCAGGGCGGCCCGCAAGCAAAAGACCCGGTCCGGGGTTGGTTGAGCCAGTTTTTCTTTCACCCATTCCGGATCGGGGTCCCTCCTGCCGTCCATCCCCAGGCCGAAGCGGCTGATCTCCAGGGACCGGATGGCCTTCTGCAGCGCCTCCTTGAAGGTACGCCCCACAGCCATGGCCTCTCCCACCGACTTCATGGAGGTGGTTAAAGTCGGGTCGGCCCCCCGGAATTTCTCGAAGGCCCAGCGGGGAAACTTGACCACGCAGTAATCGATGGACGGTTCGAAGGAAGCCAGGGTCTCGCGGGTAATGTCGTTGGGAATCTCGTCCAGGCTATAGCCCACCGCCAGCTTGGCCGCCACCTTGGCGATGGGAAAACCGGTGGCCTTGGAGGCCAGGGCCGAGCTCCGGGAGACGCGGGGGTTCATCTCGATGACCACCATCCGGCCGTCCCGGGGATGGACCGCAAACTGGATGTTGGACCCCCCGGTTTCCACGCCGATCTCCCGGATAATGGCAATGGCCGCGTCGCGCATGCGCTGGTACTCTTTGTCGCTCAAGGTCTGGGCGGGGGCCACGGTGATGCTGTCCCCGGTATGCACCCCCATGGGGTCGAAGTTCTCGATGGAGCAGATGATGACCACGTTGTCCTTGAGGTCCCGCATGACCTCGAGCTCGTATTCCTTCCACCCGATCACCGATTCCTCGATCATGATTTCGTGGATCATGCTCTGCTCGATCCCCAGCGCGGCGAGGCGTTCGAACTCCTCCAGGTTGAAGGCGATCCCCCCGCCCGTTCCGCCCAGGGTGAAGCTCGGGCGGATGACCGCCGGAAGCCCGATCTCCCGGACCACGGCCCGCGCCTCCTCCAGGCTGCGGGCAAAGCCGCTCCGCGGCACCTCCAACCCGATGCGCCGCATGGCCTCCTTGAAGAGCTCCCGGTCCTCCGCCTTGCGGATGGCTTCCTGATTGGCGCCGATCATCTCGACCGCGTACCGATCCAGGATGCCCGTCCCGGCCACCTGGATGGCGGTATTGAGCCCGGTCTGCCCTCCCAGGGTTGGAAGGAGCGCCTGGGGTCGTTCCCGTTCCACGATCTTGCATACCACCTCGGCGGTCACGGGCTCGATATAGGTTCGGTCCGCGGTTTGCGGGTCGGTCATGATGGTTGCCGGGTTGGAATTCACCAGGACGACCTCGAACCCTTCCTCTTTCAGCGCCTTGCAGGCCTGGGTGCCCGAATAGTCGAATTCGCACGCCTGGCCGATGATGATCGGCCCGGAGCCGATGATCAAAATTTTTCGGAGGTCGGTTCGTTTGGGCATGATTCCTTCGAATACGTTTCCATCAGGGATACGAAATCATCGAAGAGATAGGCCGAATCGTGGGGGCCGGCCGAAGCCTCAGGATGATACTGGACCGAAAAGATGGGAAGCCATCGATGGCGCATCCCCTCCAAGCTTTGGTCGTTTAAATGAATGTGGGTGATCTCCACTTGGCCTGGCGGAAGGCTGTCCAAGTCCACGCAGAACCCATGGTTCTGGACGGTAATCTCCACCTTCCCGTTGATCAGGTTTTTAACCGGCTGATTGGCCCCCCGGTGCCCGAATTTCAACTTGTAGGTCTTTCCCCCCATGGCCAAGCCCAGGAGCTGGTGGCCCAGGCAGATGCCGAAAATCGGCCTCTTCCCCAGGAGCCGGCGGACCGTTTCGATAATCGAGGTCAGGGCTGCCGGATCCCCCGGGCCGTTGGAAAGAAAAATCCCCTGAGGGTTCATCTCCAGGATTTCCTCCGCCCGGGTCTGGGCCGGAACGACCAGGACCCGCGATCCGCGGCTGGCCAGATGGCGGATGATATTGTGCTTCACCCCGAAATCCATGGCCACCACCCGGTACTTCTTGTGAACCGTCGGAGGAATGGCCTGCCCCTTCCCCCATTCCCAGAGTCCGGGCCCTGTGCCCCTTTCGCGTGCCGTTCCCCCTTCGCCGCAGCCCCATTCATAGGAGTCTTCGCAGGTCACCGCCTTCACCCAGTCGCTCCCGGTCATCGGAGCCGATGCCCGCGCCTTATCGACCAAAGACGAGGGGTTCAGGTCCTCGGTGGAGAGGACTCCCCGCATGGCCCCCGCGGTACGGATATGCTTGGTCAGCGCCCTCGTGTCCACCCCCTCGATTCCTGCAATCCCATACCGGCTCAAAAAATCGCTCAGGCTGCCCTGGGATCGCCAATTGCTGGGAAAGGGACAACACTCCTTGACTACAAACCCTTCCACCTGGGGATGGGTGGATTCCAGGTCCTCCGGGTTCACCCCGTAATTTCCGATGAGAGGGTAGGTCATGGTCACGATCTGCCCTTTGTAGGAAGGGTCGGTGAGGATTTCCTGGTACCCGGTCATGGAAGTGTTGAAAACGACCTCCCCCGCGCGCTCCCCCGGGGCGCCGAAAGACCAGCCTGCGAAAACCTTTCCGTCCTCCAGGGCCAGGATGGCTTTTTTTCGGTTCATCTTCCCAGCAATTTCCTGATCAATTCTAAATTCCGTTGCGTGGCGCCCCGCTGAGCGAGAAGCGCCTCTTTCCCCGCCTCCCCCCTTTCTTTCAGCTCCCGGGGGTGATTCCAAAAATACAGGCAGCGCTCGGCCAGCTCCTCTCCGTTGCGGATCATGATTCCGGCACCCACGCCGGAAAGAAATTCGTGCGCGTCGCGAAAATCCTCCATCGACGGCCCGTAAAGAACGACCTTGCCCCAGGCCGCGGGCTCGAGAATGTTTTGACCCCGTTTGGAAACGAGGCTCCCGCCGCAGAAGACCAGGGTGGCCAGGCTATAAACCTTGGAGAGCTCCCCGAAGGTATCCCAAAGGATCACCCTGGCTCTTTTTCCCCCCTCCCCGGGCAGCCGGCTCCGCCGGACCCAGCGCTGGATTCCATGCCCTTCGAGAAGCTTGACCACTCGATCCGCCCGATCGATGTGCCGCGGGGCCAGAATGAGCAGGGCCTCGGGATCGGTCTGTACGAGCCTTAAGAAAGCGTTGAGGACCGCCTCTTCCTCTCCTTCATGGGTGCTCCCCGCGACCAGGACCCGGTCCTGCGGACGAAGGCCGGCGATCTCCCGCATCTCTTCCCGATGGACCGGAATGGCCTGCGAGGCCGCTTGGTCGAACTTGCAGTTTCCGTTGACCGAGACGTGAACCGGATTGGCGCCCATGGTGATGATGCGTTCGCCGTCCTGGACCCGGATCATGGAAAGAGCGTCGAGGTTGTCCAGGACCGCGGTGAAAAAGAAGCGGACCTTGCGGTACCTTCGGAAGGAGCGGTCGGATATTCGGCCGTTGACCAGCACATTCTTCGCCCCTTCTTCCTTGGCGATTCTGAGAAAATTGGGCCAGAGTTCCGTCTCCGAAATCGCGAAAAGTTCCGGCCTCAACCGGCGGATCGCCTTCCGCACCGCCCGGGGGCAGTCCCAGGGAAAGTAGAAGGTTCCACTCGCCTCGGTCAGTCGCTCGCGGGCCATCTTCTGCCCGCTTTCGGTTCCGGTGGAGACCATCAAACAGGCGCCGGGATAAACCTTCCGGAGTTCCCGGACCAGCGGATGAATGGCCCCGACTTCCCCCAGGGATACGGCGTGAATCCAAATGCGGGGTTCGCCTTCCATTTTTTCCAGCGTTTCCCTGGGGAAAAAACCCAGTTTCTGGGCATAAACCCTTCTCTTTTGAGGGGTAAAAACAAACTTTGCCAGAAAAATGGGAAACGCCCCGAGCGAGAAGACCAACAGGAGAAAGTTATAAAGTTTATACACCGAGTATACTGCCCCTTGCCCCATCGAAAAGGGCTTTCCCTTCTTTTCCTTTCCGGGTCCCAACGATCCTCTGCTTCCCGCTGTCAAGATGCCGCAGGAAGGGGAGTTGATCCGGCTCCGCCGAACCTTTTTCTCACTTGTTCCAGGTCCTCCGGAGTATCCACCTCCTGGGAGTCGTACTGGGTCTCTACGATCCGGACCCGATACCCGTTTTCCAAGGCCCTTAGCTGTTCCAAAGACTCGGCCTGCTCCAGAGGACCTCTTTGGATCTTGGTAAATTGGATGAGGAAACCCGTCCGGTACGCATAGGGTCCTATGTGCTTATAATAACGCGGGGTCGGGGAAGAGGGTATGACGTAAGGCAGGGGCGAGCGGGAGAAATAGATAGCGAATCCGAGCTTGTCCACCACTACTTTCACCACGGAGGGGTTGAGCAGCTCTTCCCGGCTCCGGATGGGATGGACCAGGGCGCCCATCCGAATGTCCGGATCCTTCCGGAAGGGTCCGACGATTTCATCCACCATCCCGGGTTCAAAGAGCGGCTGGTCCCCCTGGATGTTTACGATGAGGTCTTCCTCCTTCGCGCCCAGGACCTGCACCGCTTCTGCGGCCCGGTCGGTCCCGGAGGGGTGGTGGGGCGAGGTCTTCACCGCTTCTCCCCCGAAATCGAGGACCTTCTCATATACCCGATCATCGTCCGTAGCCACGGTCAGGCGGTCCAGGGAAGAAGAGCGGCTGGCTCGCTCATACACGTGCTGGATCATGGGCTTCCCGCCGATGTCCGCCAGGACCTTTCCGGGCAGCCGGGTGGAGCCGTATCTTGCAGGGATAATTCCATAGACCTTCATCGTCGATCCTCAACCCCGGACTCAGCCGATATGACCTAGAGCACTTCCTTCGCCGCCTTGTGCACAGCCTCGATCACCCGGGTTTTCTGCTCATCGCTCATCCGGACTGAAATGGGCAGGGCGATGGCCCGCTTCAGCAGGGCTTCCGATTTCGGCCAGGCATCCGTCCGGTAGGGAGGAAGGTGCTGGATCATATGGTTCCATTTTCCGGAAAAATGCCAATTCATGGCCGACGGGAGAATTTTGGTATCCACCTTCGATTTGGCCAGATGTTCGTTGAACGCCCGGGCCGTCTTAGCCTCGGGAAGGAAAAAGGCCAGCGTGTCCCCTCCATCCCCTTCGGGATCGGGAAGGTCGCGAAATTTGATCCGGGGGATCGAAGCGATGGCCTTTTTGATCTCCCCCTTGTTTTTCCGCTGGTCGGCCAGCACCGAATCCAGCCGGTTCAACTGAACCAGGCCGAAGGCCCCCTGGACCTCGGTCATCCGGTAGTTGAACCCGGTGATGCGGTGCGGGTCCTCTCCGCGGGGGACTTCGGGGTTATGAACATGGCCGTGGTCGTGGTACTCGCAGGCCAGTTCGTAAAGCTTTTTATCGTCGGTCACCACCATCCCTCCCTCCCCGGTGGTGAGGGTCTTTACATAATCGAAACTGTAGGTCCCCAGGGCGCCGAGGGTCCCCGTTTTCTTTCCTTTGTACCCCGAACCGCAGGCCTGGCAGGAATCCTCGATTACCGGGAGGTTTCTTTTGCGGGCGATGGCCAGGATCTCGTCCATGCGGGCGGGGACACCCAACATGTGAACCGGCATGATGGCCCGGGTCCTGTCGGTGATCTTGGCTTCCAGGTCCTGGGGGTCCATGTTCAGGGATTCGTCCACCTCGGCCAGCACGGGAGTTGCCCCCGCTTCCAGGACCCCTTCAACGGTGGCAACGAAGGTGAAACATTGGGTGATGACCTCATCGCCCCTTTTGATCCCCAGGGCGGCCAGGGCCACGCGCACCGCCGCCGACCCGGAGGAAACCCCCAGAGCGTGGGAGCATCCCATGTATTTGGCAAATTGGCTTTCAAATTCCAGAACCTTGAAGATGTTCTTTCTTTTCTCGTTGAAGCCGTAGCGGAAAAGGACGCCCCGGCCGATGACTTCGGATACGGCTTCCTGCTCTTCCCTGCCGATCAGCTCTGCCCCACCCATGTGCGGTCCTCCTTATGAGAATTCGGGATGCGGAATGGGCAATGCGGGAAAAAAGACTCTGGTCGACCGACTTTCTTTTCCGGAATTTTACGGCCGAAAGCATCCCCCCAACCCAACCTTACCCCTCGAAAGGGGAGGAGGGTGGGGGTGAATTCCGCACCCCCGATTCCGCATTCCGCATTGAATTCATCCGAAGCGCATCTTACCCCGAAACGGGCCGCCGGGACAAGATGGAAATTAGAATACGCGGCGATAAATCTGGATGGCGTCTTCGAAGGAAACCGGGCGCGGGTTGTTCTCCAGGGGACGGGTGACTTTCAGGGCTTCTTCCGCCATCCCCGGGAAGGCCGATTCGGGAATCCCCAGATGGCTCAGATGCATGGGTACTTGAATGTCGCGGGCGAGGCGTTTTACCGATTCAACCGCCAAAAGGGCCGAATTCTTGACTGAGAGGCCTTCGGTCCTCTCGCCCATGGCCTCGGCGACCCGGGCGAACTTCTCCGGAAGAAAGAGGGCGTTAAACTCCATGACCGCGGGAAGAAGGAGCCCGTTGCCCACTCCGTGAGGGACCCGAAACCGTCCCCCCAGAGGGTAGGAGAGGGAATGGACGGCGGTCACCCCGGCGTTGGCCAGGCCGATTCCGGCCAGCAGGCTTCCCAGGAGCATGTCGGACCTCGCCTCTAAATCCGATCCTTTTTCCACCGCCCGGCGCAGGCTCTTTCCGATGAGCCGGATTCCTTCGAGGCTGAACATTTCCGAAAGAGGGTGGGCTGCTTTTGAGGTGAAGGATTCGACGGCGTGGGCCAGTGCGTCCATCCCGGTGAAGGCGGTAACCGCGGGCGGAAGGGAAAGGGTCAGCTCGGGGTCCAAAAGGGACATTTCCGGGTACAGGTAGGGACTGTTGATTCCCGCCTTTTTCTTCTCTTCTTCATTGATGAAAACCGCGGTGAAGGTGACCTCGCTCCCGGTCCCAGCCGTCGTAGGGACCATCCCTTTCAGGAGTCCCGGACGGGGGACTTTGTCCAACCCCTGATAGTCCCGGGCTTGTCCTCCATTGGTCGCCAGGACGGCTGCCGCCTTGGCCGTGTCCATGGCGCTCCCTCCGCCCACCCCGAGGACGAAATCGCATTTTTCCCCCCGTGCGGTTTCCCCGCCCCGGTCGGCGATCACGGTCCGCGGCTCGGGTTCCACCTGGTCAAAGAGAACGAACGGCAACCCTTCCTTTTCCAAGGAACGGGTGATCTTGACGAACGGACCGGTCTTGGCAAAGCCCGGGTCCACCACTACCAATACCTTCTTCCCTCCCGCCTTGCGGATGGCGGCCCCCAGCCGATCTACGGAGCCGGGTCCGAAGGTGATTTCCCCTGCGGCTCGAAAGGAAAAGACTCCCATCGGGCGGTTCCCCTTTCTTTCATTTAATTTCCAAAAGACAGATGCTGCTGGTCTTCAGCCAGGGAAAATTGGCTGTTTTTGTGCGATTGGATGTAGGCTTCCACCCGTCCCCGGACGGGGGGCGAAAGGTCCAGGAATTTTACTCCCATCCCTCGCCGCAGATGCCGGCTTTCCTTGCCGTATTTGTTCGTCCAGATGACCCGGCAGGTCACTCCGACGGGAGGTTCCCCTTGGGCCATAGGAACCATCAAAACGAACTCTTCCCCCAGTTCCAACGGGTTGGGGGTCCGGATGAAAATCCCTCCGTTTCCCAGGTCGGGGGCATGGGAGGAAGGATCTCCCTCCCCATCTATTTTTAGCACCTTGGTAACCAGAGCTTCCGCGGGCTGAACCGGGGGAATATCTTCCAACCTCGAAGGGCCCCCGTTTCCCGCCTCTTCCGCCGGTTCGCCGGAAGGGGTTCCCTCCTCCCCGGCCAACTGGGGAAGGAGCCTCTCGATGTGATCTTCGATCCGTTTCCTCTCCACGTCGGAGAGCGTCTGCAGCTGGTCCAGAATGCAGTCCAGGTATTGCTCGTAGTCCTTCCGGTAACCGGCTCCCCGGATCCGCTCTGCATCCAGGGTGCATTTTTCCTCGGCCAGGGATGCTTGAAGACCCATGACCATGAGGAACTGGAGGTCCCGCTCGGTAAACTTTCGATCCTCATCGAGGATGACCACGCTGAGAACCCCGAGAGATTTTTCCTGCGAAATCAAAGGAATGCACAGGAGCGAGGTGATCTTCCGGTCCCTCTCCGGGCATTTTAAGAACTCGGCAAAATCCGCCGGCTCGCGGAGAAGAAAGCCTTTTCTCCGGCGGAGCGCCCTGCGGGCCATCTCTTTTTCTTCGAATAGCCCCACCCGCTCGTTCAAGGGGTCGGAGGCGAAGCTGAATCTCGGCTTCAGCATACCCCTCGTCTCATCCAAGCCGAAAACCGTGGAGCGATGGGCTTTCAAGCAATTCAAGGATTCCCGGGCGATGATTTCCAAGACCTCGGATAGTTCCTTTCCGCTGGTGATCGCCGAGGCCGTCTGGAAGAGGGCTTTCATTTCCTGCAGATTGCCCATCGCCCGGTCGATCTTCGTCTTGTGGATGAAAGCATTCCTTCGGAGGCGGCGGATCCTCCGATTCTGGACTACAATATACCCGCAAAAAGAAAGAAGCACAAGAGCGGCCGGGAAGACCAGCTCCGACTGGCGGAAAGAGATGAACCGATCCAGAGTCTCCCGGGGGGAAAGGTACAGGCTCCACAGGTCTTTGGCCAGGATGAAAAGGATCAGCGCCAGGGTTATGAAGATGGTCAGAAGCCAGAGGCGGGAGTCCTTTCTTTCCAGACGCTCGATTTCCTTGAAGGTCTGAGCCTCTTCGATATCGTGTTCATACCCCTGGGGGAGGACCCGGTAAGGGAGGGGGCCCTTCTCGACTCCGAGGGTCGCTTCCTCCTGGGGGGGATTTACCGGGGCTTTGTCCTTCTGGCTATCGGGCATAATTCGACCGGTCATGGATCCCCATGGGGGGCAAAGGACCTCCCCAGCGAGTGTCATCCGCCCGAGGGAACTTCGAGCCATTCCCGGCCAAAAAACCAGGGTGCTTCGGAAGCTTGCCTTTTAGGGTTGGATTTCTCGGCACAGTCGTTTCAATCCCGCAAGGGCTGCGGATGGACTTTGATTCATATCCCGAGGGCTTCCACTATCCCTTTATCGGCTTCCGTTTCTGATCCCTTGAGTTAAGTGATCTCTTTAATTTTAAACGAAAAATTGGGGGAAGGGAACGCTTATGCCGGCTTTTGGCCATCTTTCCCTTTACATACTCCACTTTTCCCCGCGAGATCCTGGGCTCCCGGCTGTCCTCCAAGGACTCGATAATACGATCCAGGTCCCGGTAGCGAATGGCCATATCCTCTTCGTCCGTCTGCCCTTTCCAAAGCCCGGCGCTTGGAGGTCTGCGGATGATCCGGTCCGGGATTTGAAGTTCCTTGGCCAACTTGCGAACCCGGGCCTTGGTTAAATCTCCGAGGGGAAGAAGGTCAGCCCCTCCGTCACCGAACTTGGTGAAGTACCCCATCAACCTCTCCGACTTGTTTCCCGTCCCCATCACCAGGTAGTTCAGTTTGTTGGCAAAATAATAGAGCGCCGCCATTCTCAGTCGGGGTTTGAGGTTCGCTCGACAGGCTATTCCCGCCGGGGGAAGCTGCTTCAAGAAGGCATCGCAAACCGGGGCCAGGTCCACTCGCTCCCGGCGCAGATGAAATAGGTCTGCCAAATAAAGGGCGTCTGCCTCATCCTCGGGAAGGCTGTGGCAGGGCAAAAGGAGAGCCAGGACCTCTTCCCCCATGGCTTTCTTCGCCAACACCGCGGCAACCGCCGAGTCGATGCCCCCGCTCAAGCCCAAAACCACCCCCCCGGAGCCGGATCGTATCACCCGCCCTCGAATCCAGCGCGCAATCCTTTCACTCAACTTTTCCAAACGGGTTCTCCCGGATCAAGAAATCAAGGTATCCCCACTATAGGGGAACGGATCGGCAGTGTCAAAAAAAAAACGGGATTCAACCGGAATATACACGGGCAGGCAGGCAAGCTTGCGGACCCTCTCGGCCTAAACCAAGAACTCGGTTTCCATAAACATGGGTCAAGGGTCAATAAGGAACGATCAAGGACTCAGGATCAAGGGTTATTCCCGATCCGCGTTTTTTTTAATATGGGGTCTTCTCCCAATTGAGTGGGTAAAAAGGGAGAAAACGACTCCATCGCCCAGGCCCAGGGGGGCATCCCCCCCGGGGCGGGGCAGCCTCGGCGGGAAAAATCCGGGGTTCCGGAGCGCTGGCCCGGCTTCCGCAAGCCACCGGTCCCCGATCCCTTCGCCTAAAAC
>JACAEW010000256.1 GCA_013388675.1 Syntrophaceae bacterium
AACCCCGACTGAGGTTCGAAATCTACGCCTGCGAGGAAATTTGGTCAACTGGCGACTGGAGCATTGACGGCTTGAGCTTCACCCCCTCCTTGCTTTCGGGTTTTTGGCCTGGGCTTCCTGGGTTTTTTCCCCTGCGGCTTTTTCGGCCTCTTCCCGGCAAGCCTTTTTTGGGCCTCCTCCTTACTTTTCCCCGCCAGGGACGCCAACTGCTTGACCTTTTCCTCTTTAGGCTCGAACTTGCCGCCTTCCCACATACTGACAGTTGCCCGGCTCACCCCCACCAGATCAGCCAGCTCCTTTTGAGAAAGGCCGATCTTCTTCCGAATGCTGCGGATTTGCCTTGCCCCGAAGCCAGCGGCTTTCTCTTCTGAAGCCGCCATTCTTTTGCGCCGTTTGGCAACAACCCTGACCCTCTTGGCCTTCCTCCTACCCCTCTTTCCGACCTTTGGCTCTGCTTCTGCTTTTCCTGGTTCCCCGATCATGAAAATTCCCTCAATAGCCTGCTTTCCTCTTTCCTTGTCCGATACGGGAATCCGCATTTGGCCGAAGACGATTTCGCACAATGCTTGTTTTCTTGCTGGTGGCATTGATTTTTCCTTTCCTGGTTTGTTAAACAATGGGCGCATTCTATCCGTTTCTAGCGACGGATGCAATATATTTTATTGGGTCATTGTTCGTCAAAGGGAATGCTTATGGGGCATCATAATTGGCTATCTTTAAAGCTTGCCTGCACTGAGCCTCGGAGGGGAAAGTTCGAATCCTGATCGGTTTCTCAACATTATCCAAAAGGATTTGTCGCCGCCCAGTTGATGCTTTCTTTTTCGTTGCCTAGCGCAGCGGTCAGCGATCCGGTTATAAAATGATCACCTTGATTCTGGAAAACGGGTGACTGCCTCTGCAAGGCATATCTTCAGCCGCGGGCAAAGATGGGGAAACGGGAGAGGTCTACCTGCGGTCTCCTTTTTCCGAGTGCAAAGGATTGTTTATCGTCATCGAAAGGGTATCCCGGAAAGCCGTGCTGGCTTCTTCAAAAGAAATTCCATGGGTTTCAAGATTTTTTATCGCCTATATTCCGGAGGATTTCAGTTTTCGCCACAGGGTCACGGGGGAGATTCCCAGGTCGGCCGCCGTTTTTTTCCGGTTTCCCCCATGTTTCTCCAGTACCTTTAAAAGGGTTTGCCGCTCTGTTTGCTTAAGAACATCCCGGCCGCTGGAAATGCTAAGAGGAGCGCCCCGGGCCCGGTTCAGGAGCTCCTGGGGAAGATGTTCCTCCCGAATTTGGGTCCCGTTGCAGAGGACGAAGGCGTGTTCTAGGGCATTTTCCAGCTCCCGGATGTTTCCGGGAAAATCATAGCGCATGAAGAGCTGCATGACTTCCGGAGAAACCGAACTGACTCGTTTATTCATCCGCACGTTAAACCGCTTCAAAAAATGCTCGACCAGGAGGGGAATGTCTTCCCTGCGCTCGGAAAGGGAAGGAAGCTCGAGTTTCACCACGTTCAACCGGTAATACAGGTCCTCCCGAAAACGGCCTTCCTGGACCATTCGGGCTAGGTCCTTGTTGGTCGCCGCCACGACGCGCACGTCGGCCTTCTGGGGCCGGACGGCCCCCAGGGGCTCATATTCCTTCTCTTGCAGGAAGCGCAGCAGCTTCACCTGGACGGCGGGGGAAATGTCCCCGATTTCGTCCAGGAAGAGAGTCCCCTTCTCCGCCCGGGCAAACCGGCCGGGTTTATCCTTTTTGGCATCGGTAAACGCCCCCTTGACGTACCCGAAAAGCTCCGATTCGAGGAGGGTGTCGGGCAGGGCTCCGCAACTCACGACCACATAAGGGCCCTTGGCCCTCGGGCTGGCGGAATGAATGGCCCTGGCCAAAAGCTCCTTTCCCGACCCGCTGGGTCCCTGGATAAGCACTGTGCTGTTGCTTTCCGCCACCGCGGAAAGCAGCGCAAGAATTTTCTGCACTTTTTCATTCTTGCTCACGATGTCCCCGCTGCTGAACTTGCCGGACAATTCCCTCCGCAGAGCCTCGATGGCCGATAGGTCCCGGAAGGTTTCCGCCCCGCCGATAATCTTTCCCTTTTCATCCCGAAGGACGGCAGTACTGATACTGATGGGTAGGGTCTCCCCTTTAGAATTCAGAATATCGACGGGTAGATCGATGATCTCCCGGCCCGTTTCCAGGGTTTTTTTCAAGGCACAGGCGGTCTGGCAGATGTTGGCGTGGAAAACATCGAAGCATTTCTGCCCCAGGGCCTTTCGGCGGGAGACTCCGGTGATCCTCTCCGCCGCCCGGTTGAAAGAAGTGATTCTCCAGTCTGGGCCAATGGTGAAAACCCCGTCGGCAATACTCTCGAGAATGGCCGAGACCCGGCTTTTTTCGTCTCTCTTTTCCGGCCTTTTCGAAGGTCGGATTTCTTCTGCATTTTTCATGCGCAACCTCAGTTGATTTCTCTTCCTTTAGTATAAATCCAGCCTTCCCGCGGGTCAAAAAAATAATTCACTCCACTATTTCATTATTGAAATACATTTCAATCAATATTTCATAAATGAAATTAAACGATAATCCAGCCGGATCGATAACCTTCCCCGGGAAAGCCCCGAATCGCCGGGTTTCATTGAGCTTCTTTCAAAGTTCGGCTGCCGGCCCCGGTGGCACAGCCTTTGCTGAAGCAATATCATCGAGGACTCTATGAAAGTTGCCATTCCCATATTCGGCCCTCGGGTTTCCCCCCGCTTTGATTACGCCCCCGGCCTGCTCCTCTTTAAGTTGGAGGACGGTAAGGTCGTGGAGAGCGAGAAGTTCTCGCTCCAGGCCTGGGATCGGTTGCAGAGAATGCAAAAACTGCATGACCTCGGGGTGCAGACCCTGATTTGCGGGGGAATCGACGGGCATTCGGCGCGGATTCTTTCCGATTCTGGAATCCGGGTCATCGCCTGGGTCGCGGGGGAGGCCGAGGAAGCCATGCGGTGTTTTTTGCGGGGCAAACTTCGGCCGGGAGTCGAGCTATGCCCCCGATGCCGCCGGGGACAGAGAAGAGGGAGAAGATTTCCATGGGAATAATGAGTGCGCTGACTCAAGTTTTTTGGATTTCATTCCTTTCTACCGGATCTACGAAATCTTCGGATAAAAATCTACCGCTATCGTGAGGTCAAAAAAAACAGGAGGTGGACGATGAGAATCGCTTTTGCCAGTGAAGACAAATTGGGACTTTCCGGGGAAGTCAGCGCCCACTTCGGCCGATGCCCCTACTACACATTTCTGGAGCTGGAGGATGGGAAGGTCAAAAAGTGGGAAGTCCTGGATAATCCCTACCACGGAAACCATGTTCCGGGAAAGGTTCCCGAATTTATCAACTCCCAGAGGGCCAATGTGATCATCGCGGGGGGCATGGGTCCCCGGGCCATCGACTTTTTTGACGGCTTTGGAATCGAAGCCGTGACCGGGGCCTTCGGGAAGATCGAAGACGTCCTGAATGCCTACCTGCGGGGGGAGCTGCGAGGGGCCGGCGGATGTCATCATGATCATCCGGAGAGCTGCGGGGGGCATTGAAAAAAAAGGAAAAGGTCTGGGGGAAGAGGAGGGGGGAATGATCATTTCCATTGCCAGCGGGAAAGGGGGGACCGGGAAAACCACGGTGGCTCTGAATCTGGCCCTTTCCCTGCCCAATATTCAGCTCATTGATTGCGATGTGGAGGAGCCGAACCTCCATCTTTTCCTTTCTCCCCGGGTTCATCGTACCTTTCCGGTCTCTCTTCCCGTACCCGGAGTGGATGAAACTCGATGCACCTACTGCGGAAAATGCGCGGAAGTTTGCAGGTTCAACGCCCTGGCCGTGGTTAAAAGCCAGATTTTAATCTTCCCGGAGCTGTGCCACGGTTGCGGGGGCTGCACCCTCCTCTGCCCGGAAAGGGCGATCCGGGAAACCCCCCGGGAGATCGGCGTCATCCAGGAAGGAAGTCATAACGGGATCTCCTTTGTCCAGGGGATTCTCAACGTAGGTGAGCCCATGCCCACCCCCATCATCCGGGAAGCGAAGAAATTGATCGATCGAAGGAAGACCGTGATCCTGGATTGTTCCCCCGGAGCCTCGTGCCCGGTCGTCGAGGCGGTGCGGGGAAGCGATTTTTGCCTCCTGGTCACGGAGAATACCCCTTTTGGACTCAACGACCTGGAGTTGGCCGTGGAGATGGTTCGGGCTTTGGGAATTCCCCTGGGGGTATTCCTCAACCGATCCGATTTGGGGGACCGAAAATTAAAGGAATACTGCGAAAAGGAAAAGATTCCCCTGCTGGCCGAACTTCCCCACGACCGCAGGATCGCGGAAGTCTATTCCCGGGGAGACCTGGTGGTCGAGAAAATTCCCGAATACCGGGACCTTTTCCGGCAGCTTTTTCAGAAGATGGAAAAGATCGTTTCGGACCGGAGTCGAGATGGATTGGAAAGAAATCTATAAGCCGCAGGAACCCGAAGGTCAGGCCTTTTACGAGCCGATCGTTTACACGGAGAAAGCGCTGGAACACTTTCGGAATCCCCGAAATGTGGGCCAGGTGGACAGGCCGGACGGCAAGGGATCCTTCGGGGACCCGACCTGCGGGGATTATATCGAGGTGACCATCCGGGTGGATGAGAAGGAAGATCGCCTGGCGGAGGTCAAGTTTCTCATCCACGGCTGCGCCGGAGCCATTGCCACATCCAGTGCGATGACCGAAATGGTCATCGGTAGGACCTTCGAAGAGGCTCTTTCCCTTACCGACGACGACATCATCGAAGCCCTCGGCGGCCTGCCCCGGAAGAAGCGGCACTGTTCCCTTCTCGGCCTCCAGGCCTTGCAGCAGGCCATCGGGGATTACATCTTCAAAAAGCTCATGTTTCGGGAGGGGATCGTGAAGACCGAGGAAGAATACGAGCAGCTCAAAGCGCAGCAGGGGTTATTTTTCCAGATGCATTCCTGCGACGGGAGCTGCGAAGAGGAAAAAAAATGAAGGAGTTGACGGTGATCAGCGGCAAGGGGGGCACTGGAAAAACGACCCTCCTGGCCTCCTTGGCGGCATTGGCCAAGCGGGCGGTCCTGGTGGACGCCGATGTGGATGCGGCCGATCTTCACCTCCTGCTCAAGCCCCGGGTCGATCGTCGAGAGGCCTTCGTGGCCTCCCGGGTCGCTGAAATCGATCGGGGAAAATGCAACCGCTGCGGGAAATGCCAAGAGGTTTGCAGGTTTGAGGCCATCCGGGAATTCCAGGTGGACCCTATTTCCTGCGAGGGTTGTGAAGTTTGTTTCCACGTATGTCCCCAAGAGGCCATAACCATGAAAGAAGTGCAAAGCGGGGAATGGTTCATCTCCCAAACCCGCTATGGGCCCATGGTCCATGCCAAACTGGGGGTTGTCCAGGAAAACTCGGGGAAACTGGTCACTCTGGTCCGCAAGGAAGCCCAGAGGATCGCCCGAGAGGGAAATTATTCCCTGATTTTGATCGACGGGCCTCCCGGCATTGGCTGTCCGGTGATCGCCTCCTTGGGCGGGGTTGATGCGGTTCTCATCGTCACCGAGCCTACCGTTTCCGGCATCCACGACCTGGAGCGGGTTCTGGCTGTCAGCCGTCATTTTCAAGTGCCCGCATGGGTATGCGTGAACAAATGGGATATCAACCCCGAAAACACGGAGAAAATAGAAAGCTTCTGCCGGCGGGAAGGATGCCCGGTCATCGGGAAAATCCCTTTCGATCCCATCGTCACGAAGGCCATGGTGACGGAGAGCGCAGTGGTGGAGTATTCGGGCGGAACCGTGTCCCAGGAGATCAAAAAGATGTGGACCCAGCTTGAACGGGTCCTCGGTTACCCCCTGGATGCCGGAGGAGCCCTCCGGGCAGAGCAACTCCCAAAAGCTGCGAAGGCGGAATTTGGAATGTCGAGTGCGGAATAAAAAAGCCACAGGCTTCCAGATTTCGGTCAGGGCGTTTAACGGGAACCCGGAAATCGGAAGCGGGCAACAGGATGGAAGGCGGTGAAAAAAATTCAGTCCCATCGGGAAAAGGAGAAAGGATGAAGGAAAAAACGAAATGTAAACCCTCGCAGGATTGTGAATCCTGTTCCGATTCCAAGAGCTGCTCGGAAGACGAAAAGAAGGCCCACCGGGAAAAAATGGTCGGGGAGAAACTCTCCCACATCGACCACCGAATCATGGTGATGAGCGGGAAAGGGGGAGTCGGGAAAAGTACGGTAGCGGTCAATTTGGCGGTCAGCTTCGCCCGCAAGGGATACGAAGTGGGAATCCTGGACGCCGATATTCATGGCCCCAATATTCCGAAAATGCTGGGGCTGGACCACTCCAGGCTGATCGGAACTCCCCAAGGGATTCTGCCGGTCCCATTCTATTCCAACCTGAAGGTGCTCTCCATCGCTTTCATGCTGCCCGAGACCGATTCACCGGTGGTTTGGAGGGGGCCCATGAAACATGGGGTTTTTCAGCAGTTTCTGGGGGAGGTGGAATGGGGCGATTTGGACTATCTGATCGTGGACCTGCCCCCGGGGACGGGTGACGAGCCTCTTTCCATCGCCCACCTGATCGGCGAGGTGGACGCGTCGGTGATTGTGACCACGCCCCAGGAGGTGGCGCTCCTGGATTCCCGTAAGGCGGTGGTTTTCAGCCGAATGGTCCATGTTCCCGTGGCGGGAATCGTGGAAAATATGAGCGGGTTTCCTTGCCCCCATTGTGGCAAAGAGATCGATCTCTTCAAGATCGGGGGCGGAGAAAAGGCGGCCCGGGAACTCCAGGTCCCCTTTTTGGGACGGATTCCTCTCGACCCGCAGATCGTCAAGAACTGCGATCAGGGTAATCCCTTTGTCGCCGCAAACCCGGACTCGACGGCGGCCAAGGCATTCACGGAGATCAGCGACCGGATTGAAAATTTCGTGAACCCTTCGGGGAAAGAGGAGAGGCAATCTTTTTTTCAGCAACCTCTCTCCTCAGGTAAAGAGGGGAAAGCATCGGAGGCGCGCTGAGGGAAGAAATTCATGGAAAGGAGGGAAGAGCCATGCCGGCGATGGATGGAACAGGGCCCATGGGAATGGGCCCGATGACGGGTGGAGGAAGAGGGCGGTGTAATCCATACGTGTTAAACAGACCGCCCCAATGGGGGGGCCCTCGCTTCGGGGTTCCGGGGTGGCGGACCCCCTATGGTTATGGAATGTGGCCCCAGACCCTCTGTGGATGGAGGTCCGGGGCATTCCCCTACCGATTCGCGGGCCGAGGAAGGGGCCTGCGGAGGTGGTGGTGGTAAAAGAAAAGGAGGAAAGAATATGTACTACGGCTATGGATACGGATACGGAAGAGGTCGCGGCATGGGATACGGCCGTGGCATGGGCTTCGGGTTCAGGGGATCTTACCCGCCCTGGCCCTATGTAGGAAGAGGAAGAGGGGGACTTCCCCGCTGCTATGCATTTATGGGTTATGGGGCCCCGGGAACCGTGTATGCCCCCGGAATGGCTCCTCCGGTCCCCGGCCCATGGGCCATGGGCCCGCCACCCTACGGGACCCCCTATTCCAGGGAGGAAGAAATCCGAATGCTAAGAGACCAGGCCGGAATGATCCGCGACCAATTGGCGGCTATCGATGCCCGGATCAACGAGCTGGAAAAGGAAAAGGCCCAGGGAGGTGATTCATGAGGGTGTGCATTACTTCCTCCGGCCCCAGCCTGGATTCCGAGATGGACCCACGGTTCGGGCGGTGCCAGTATTTTCTGTTCGTGGACCCCCAGTCCTTGGAAATGGAAGCGGTGGAAAACCCCAACATCGGAGCCTCGGGGGGGGCCGGGATTCAATCCGCCCAGTTTGTCACCAACAAGGGGGTCGAGGCGATCATCACCGGCCAGGTGGGACCCAACGCATTTACGACCCTCCAAGCCGCCGGAATGAAAATTCTGGTTGGAGCTTCCGGAAAGGTCCGCGAAGTGCTCGAAAAATACAAAAAGGGGCAGCTGACTTCTTACGCCCAGGGTCCGACGGCCAGAGCCCATGCCGGAATGGGCATGGGCGGGGGGATGGGAATGGGAAAAGGATCGGGACGGGGGGCAGCCCCTCCCCCGCCCCCTCCAACTCCTTCCGCACCTCACCGGGAAGACCTGCAAATGCTAAAAGAGCAGTCCCGGCAGTTAAAGGAGCAGTTGGGGAAGATTACGGAGCGGATCGAACGGTTGGAAACGAAGAAATAAGCCTGATGGGGTTGTTTTTACCACCCCCAACTTTCATCTCGCAACTTAGGACCCCTTGGAGAAAGGAGAATAAAATGCCCAGAGGAGACGGAATGGGACCGCCCGCAGGAGGCGGTCGCGGAGCCGGAAGAGGACGAGGACAGGGACGCGGCGGTGGTGCGGGAAGAATGGGCGGCACCCGGCCCGGGGCCGGGCCGGGGGGAGAATGCTTTTGCCCGAAATGCGGAACGACCGCCCCCCATCAAGCCGGGGTTCCTTGCTTCCAGATGAATTGCCCAAGCTGCGGCACCCAGATGGTCCGCAAATAAAAAACCCCACCCGAAAAAGCGTAAAGGGGAAGCAGGGGGAAAACAGGGAGGAGAGAGCCTATCTCTTTCGTGATCGACAAGGTCTGTTCCCAAAAAGGGTCAAGAGGAAAGGGGAATCCGATGAGTTCTTCAAACCAACCCGCATCCTCTCCGAGCTTTGTCTTCGGTCCGGTTCCCTCCCGCCGTCTCGGGCGGTCCCTGGGGATCGACCTGGTTCCGATGAAAACCTGCACTTACAATTGCATTTACTGCCAACTCGGGCGGACTACCCATCCAACCCTGGAACGAAAACCCTATATACCCGAAGAACCGGTGATCCGGCAATTGGAGACCAAGCTCGCTACCCTGTCCTCCGCCCCGGATTTCATCACCTTCTCGGGTTCCGGGGAACCGACGCTAAATTCCCGCATCGGGGACTTTATCGCGGAAGTGAACCGACTAACCACCGTTCCGGTGGCAGTTCTGACCAATGGATCCCTCCTTCACCACGAAGCAGTGCGTGAAGCGCTCCAGGCCGCCGATGTGGTCATCCCCTCCCTGGACGCCGCCCATCCTTCTTTGTTCCAGCTCATCAATCGACCCCATCATTCATTGAGCTTCAGTCATGTCCTTCAGGGCCTGAAGAAATTCCGGAATGAATACGCAGGGGAAATTTGGCTGGAAGTGATGCTGTGCCGGGGATTCAACGACGACGAACAGCATGTGGAAAAACTTCGGAGTGAAATCGAGAAAATTGCCCCCAACCGGGTTCATTTAAACACCGTGGTGCGGCCGCCGGCAGAGGAATTTGCCTTCCCCCTCACCAGGGAACAAATGGAAAAGGCCGTTCAAATTCTGGGAGGAAATGCGGAGATTCTTCCTCCGGAATGCCCTTCCCCCGCGGCGAAGGTGCACGGACCGATCGACCGAGAGGTGCTTCTTCTCCTGCAAAGAAGGCCTTGTTCCCTGGAAGACCTCTCCCGGGCTTTTGGGGTCCCTGAAAAAGATATGGCTGCGGCTCTGAGGAAACTCCGGGATAAAGGAGCGGTTGCATATAATGTTTACAACCGCACTGTTTTTTACAAGGCGGGGCAGAAAATCGGAAACAATCTGTCCCCTGGGAGGTAAAAGAATGCCCATCTACGAATATCGCTGTTCTTCCTGCGGAGGAACTTCAGAAATCTGGGAAGGGGTCGGGACCCGAAAGGATTCTCTGGAATGCAAACATTGCGGGGACCGGAATTTGGAAAGGATCCTATCCCTTTCCCATCCGGTAAAAAACCCGCGGCCCAAGGGATCGACTTGCTGCGGCCGGCAGGATCGATGCGATAAGCCCCCATGCTCCTCCGGCGGATCCTGTCATAAAGATTAAAAGGAATGCACCGGAGGATGACTTTATGGCAGGAAAAGTCGTTGCGGTCTGCCGGGGCGCTGAGAAGGGAAAGCGGAAAGAATCGATCATGACCGGTTTTTTTCAGGAGGGGGTCGGGATGGTGGGTGACGCCCATGCCGGCACGGACAAAGAAGTCAGCCTCCTTCTGAAAGAAAGGGTGGATGAACTGGCCGGAAAGACCGGTTTGACCTTTCCCGCAGGGGCCTTCGCCGAAAACCTGCTCGTGGAGGGCTTAAAGTGGGCGGATTGCAGCCCAGGTAAATCCCTAAAAGCCGGCGAAGCGGTCTTCCAGATTACCCAAATCGGAAAAGACCCGGCCCTTCCTCACAGTTACAATTACTGCGGGTTTTCCCTTCTTCCCCGATTCGGGATTTTTGCGAGGGTCGTGGAAAGCGGAGCCGTAAAAACCGGGGACGAAGTGGAATGGATTCCCCCCGATGGCTCTTCGAAGGTGGAAAAGAAATGAAACCCATTATCCTGATAAAGGGGGTTCTGATTGTTTTCTATCTGCTATCGCAGGGGGAGGTCATCCCAGCGGACTGGAAATTCATCGAAAAAGACGATGAAGGATTTTGGTTTTATGACGCCGAAACGGTGGAACGCTTTCCAGATTACCGGACCAGGGTCCGGACCAAGAAAAATTATGAACGAAATTCGGTTCTTGCCGCCAAAGAAAGATATGGGAAAGGATATGAGGCTTTGGACCACGTCGTGGCGGAGTGGGAAATCGACTGTTTTCATAAGAGGTTTAAATTGCATTCGGCAATCTTTTATTCCAAGGAAAAGGTCGTGATTGAGCGATATCTGGCCAATCAGGAAGGGGGGATTACTCCCGAAGAGATTCCGTCCGATTCGTACCTGGAGCTCTTGCTCAACAAGGTTTGCGATTGAATGGGGCCAGCAATGGCTTTTAAGCCAAGCATAAGCTTTTGGGCCCGGACCCAGGAAGTTTTTCTCCGTTCTGCGGCTAAAGGGAACCTATCCATCGAAGTCGTTTCCTTAAACGCCTTTCTCCTTCAATAGGCGGCCAGTTGGGATGAAAATCCTCGAGGACCTGATCGAATCCCTCCGGGGAAAGGATCATCCCGTTAAGGAAGTCCTGACCGGGGCTTACTGGACGGCGGTAGTGAGTCGGGGGTGCGGGTTGGCCTCCACCTTCCGGGACGACGGGCACCCCCATAAAAAAGGGGTGAGAGAGATCGGCCGGCTGACGGAGAAGACCGCCTTGGAACTGGCCCAGTATGCGCTTTCGGATTATCCTCTGGAAGCGTCCATCGGGATGGCGGCGATTAACTCTCTCATCGAAATCGATGAACGCATGGGGGTAGAAAAAAATGCCGCCGACATCCTTTGGGAAAAAGGGAAGAACAAGGATATGGCGGTGGTGGGCCATTTCCCCTTTATTCCCCGGTTGCGCGAAGGGGCACGAAACCTATGGGTGTTTGAACAAAGGCCCGGGGAAGGAGACCTTCGCCCGGAAGATGCCCCTAGGATTCTTCCCCGCTGCGAAGTCATCGGGATCACCGGAACTGCTTTTATCAATCATACCCTGGAAGAATTGCTCCAGTGGTCCCGGGGAAAATTCGTGCTCCTCATCGGCCCGACCACTCCCCTGACCCCCTTTCTTTTTGACTACGGAATCCATGGGCTATCGGGTACAATAGTGGTCGATCCGCAGGAAGCTCTCCGTTTCATTTCCCAGGGGGCAACCTACCAGGAAATCAGGGGGGTGCGTCGGGTGACGATTTTGAGAAAAGACTAAGATTCCCGATCTTCAGCGGGATCGATCGTCGGTCCGGCGTCGGGATACAATTAGAGCCAAAGGAGAAAAGGAATGGAAAAGAAAAGGATCGAAGAATCGGCCAAAGAAGCCTACCAGAAGGGGAAGGAATACGAAAAAACCTACCGGGGATGCAGCCAGTGCGTGTTCGCCGCCCTCCAGGACGTCCTGGGAGTCGGTTCCGACGATGTGTTCAAGGCGGCCACCGGCTTGGCCGGAGGAACCGGATTAACTTGCGATAGCGGCTGCGGGGCCTACATGGGCGGCGTTTTGTTCCTGGGTTCCATCTTGGGGAGGGAAAGAAAAAATTTTTCCGATCCTGAAGGGGTTCGTTTTAAGACCCACAAGCTGGTCAGAAAATTCCGCGATCGGTTTATCCACGAATACGGCTCCGTTGTGTGCCGGGATATTCAGAATAAAGTTCTGGGACGCTATTACTACCTTCCCGACCCCCAGGAATTCGAAAAGTTCCATAACGCCGGCGCCCATGATATCCACTGCCCCGAAGTGGTGGGCAAGGCCGCGCAATGGATGACCGAGATCGTCCTGGAGGAAGGCCTTCTTTCCCGACAAAAAACTTAATGGGAAGCGGATGCACGGGGAAACACGCGGATCATGGAATAAATGAAATTAAAATCTGTTGGGAAAAGGAGGATTGGGGAATGAAGGTTCGGATCACCATCCTGAGTGAAAACATGGTGGGCCGCCAGGTGGGGGCGGCGGAGCATGGGTTTTCGGCCTTTATCGAAACCGACGGGGGAAATTACCTCTTCGACACGGGCGGCGGTCGGACCGTGGTGGAAAATTCTCTGGCTTTAAACAAGGATTTGAGAACCGTGAAAAGGATTTTTCTCAGCCACGGGCACAACGATCACACGGGGGGACTCCCCCAAGTCCTGAACCTGAAGGGCCCGGTGGATGTCCATGTCCATCCGGATATTTTCGCGGACCGCATGGCCATCCGCAAGGAAGGCGGCCGGGAGTCCAGGCGCTTTGCCGGGATGATTTATAAAAAGAGTTATCTCGAATTCCTCGGCGCCCGTTTCATCCTGAATCCCGATTTCCACGAAGTGGAAAAAGGGATGTTCCTAACCGGCGAGGTTCCCCGCAAGACGGCCTTTGAAAAGAATGATCCGAAGCTTTTTCGCGAAGTGGACGGGAAGGTCGTCCCCGATACCCTACCCGATGACCAATCCCTCATTCTGGATACGGGAAAGGGAATGCTCCTGGTCTTTGGATGTGCTCATTCGGGGATGATCAACATTATCAACCACGTGACCCAGCGGATGAAAAAGGATCACTTCCTCGCCATTCTTGGGGGAACCCACCTGGATTTTCTTACCCCGGAACAACTGGAAGAATCCATCCGCTGCCTGAAAGAAATGAAGGTGGACCGGATCGGCGTCTCCCATTGCACGGGGTTCCGGGGGGCTTGCCGCTTGCAGCAGGAATTCGGGGAGCGCTTCTTTTACGGTTGGGTGGGCAGCGGGTTTGAGGTCTGAGGGCAATATGATTGCAATCGAGATTCCGGGTTGGGGAAACCTAAAAATCGAAAACGTGGTTTTCGACTGGAACGGGACCCTGGCCGAAGATGGCGAGTTGATTCCCGGAGCAAAGGAAAAGATCGAGTCCCTTGCAGAGAGGGTAAAAATCCACGTTTTAACGGCGGATACTCACGGAACGGTGGGAAAAAGAATTCAGGGGCTGAAAGTTGAGCTGGTGAGGGTGCCGGCAGAGGAAAGCAGGAAAGGAAAGCTGGCGTTCCTCCAGACTTTAAAACCGGAAACCACCGTGTCCATCGGGAACGGAAGCAACGATTCATTTCTTTTGAAAGAATTCGCCCTGGGAATCGCCGTCCTGGGAAAGGAAGGATTATCCACCGCAGCAATGAACGGTGCCGATCTTGTCGTGAAGGATATTTTCGACGCCATGGACCTTTTGCTGAAACCGAAAAGGCTCACTGCCGCCCTTCGCGAATGAGGAGAATTGCCGGGGCCGTCACGCGAAGAGCGGGATGGTTGCCCCTCTTGCGGGCGGTCCCGTAAGCCCGCCCCTAAAGCATCCTATTTGGTTCCGGCTGTGTCGGATGAAGGATATCAAATCCAAGGAGGTAATGAGTGGAGAGGAGAAAGATCAAGGTTGTTGTCATCGGGGGAGTGGCCGCCGGGCCCAAAACAGCGGCCCGCTTGCGTCGCCTCAATCCGGAGGCTGAAATTACCATCGTGGAAAAAGGGAAAGTCTTATCGTACGCCGGCTGCGGCATGCCGTACTATGTGAGCGGGGACGTGGCTGAATCCAAGAATTTGATGGACACCCCGGCCGGGGTCATCCGGGATTCGCTCTTCTTCCTCAACGTAAAGGGGATTTCCGTGCTGGACCGCACCCTGGCGGAGAAGATCGACCGCAAGGCCAAGACCGTATCCGTGGTTCACCTGGAAACCGGGGAGAGCAAGATCCTGCCCTATGACAAATTGGTTCTGGCCACCGGGGGCTCACCCATCGAGCTTCCGATTCCGGGGAAAGATTTGAATCACGTTTTCCGTATGTGGCAGCCGGAAGACGCCCTGTCCATGCGGGAGTTCATCCATCAAGAAAAGCCCAAGAAGGCGGTGATCATAGGCGGAGGGCTGATTGGCATCGAGATGACCGAAGCCCTGGCCAAACAGGGTCTTCAGGTAAGGGTCCTGGAGATGCTTCCTTTGATCCTCCCCGGTCTCCTGGACGAGGAAATTGCCGCCAACCTGTCCCGTTATCTTCGGCTGAAAGGAGTGGACGTTCGGTGTGGTACCCGGGTGACCCGGATCGAAGGCGACGATCAGGGAAACGCCAGGAAGGTTATCACGGAAAAAGGCGAAGTCAACGCCGACATGGTCTTGATCGCTGTCGGCGTCCGGCCAAATTCGAGGCTGGCCAAGGAAGCCGGCCTGGAGATCGGGTCGATCGGAGACATACGGGTGAACGAATACCTCCAGACGAACGATCCGGACATCTACGCCGGGGGGGACTGCGTGCGCAACATCCACCTTCTTACCGGAAAACCGGTCTTCGCCCCCATGGGTTCCACGGCCAACAAGCAGGGCCGGGTGATCGCCAACAACATCATGGGGTATGGAGAAAAGTTCAAAGGCATTCTGAGCACGGCAGTGGTGAAGGTCTTCGACTACAACGTGGGAAAGTCGGGATTGACGGAGACCCAGGCCCGGGAAGCCGGGTTTGAGGTCGTGACAACGCTGGTCCCTTCCTCCGACATCCCTCATTATTATCCGACCAAAAAGCCCCTCCTCCTTAAACTGATCGCCGACCGAAAAACCAGGAAGCTCCTGGGAATGCAGGGGGTCGGCCCGGGAGAGGTGGTCAAGCGGATCGATGTGCTGGCCACGGCCATGACCCTGGGGGCCACGATCGACGATCTTCCCGCTCTTGACCTGGGGTACGCGCCTCCTTACTCCACGGCCATCGACATCGCCGCCCATGCGGCCAATGTCCTTCGGAACAAGATCGACGGAATCGCCCCGTTCCTCACGCCCAGGGAAGTTAAGGAAATGGCCGACCGGGGCGAGGATTTTCTCTTGCTGGACGTGCGTTCTCCCGAGGAATACAAGGAGAAGCGGATCGAGGACCCCCGATTAAAGCTCGTCCCCCTGGGGATGCTGCGCCGACGTATCGCGGAGATTCCCCGGGATAAAAACATCGTCACCCTTTGCAAAGCCGGCCTGCGCGCTTACGAGGCCCAGACGATCCTTGCCGGGGCTGGCTTCAAGGATGTGCGGGTTATGGATGGGGGAATCGAGGGATGGCCGTACGAGGTGAAAAGCGATAAGACCTGATGGGACGCGGGCGCGCGCGGACCCCGTTGGAAGCAAAACATAGAAAGAAAGGAGAAGCCATGAACGAAAAAGTGATCTATCTGTTGAACCAGGCCCGGTCGGCCGAACTGGGGGCGATTTCCCAGTACATGATCCACCACTACGAGCTGGAGGACCAGGATTTTGGGAAACTGGCCGCTCGGCTGAAGGAAACGGCGATCGCCGAGATGAAACACGCCGAAAAGCTCGCCGACAGGATTTTGTTCCTGGGCGGGGAGCCCACTTCGGAACCGGATTTGACTCCCAAGAAGAAACAAACCATCCCCGAGATGCTGGACACCGATGTGGCCTTGGAAAAGAAGGCCATCGCCATGTACAACGAGGCGGCGGCCCTGTGCGCGGAGCAAAAGGACCACAAATCGAAGGACCTTTTCGAAGAGCTGATCAGCGACGAAGAGGACCATCTGCACCGCTTTGAGAGAATCCGCGACCACGTGGCCCGGATGGGAAACTCCTTCCTGGTCACTCTTTCGGGGAAATGAATGCCATAAATTCCACGGCGACGAATGTTCTGATGAATTACTCGGAAATTTCCCTCTCCCCTTCCGGGAGAGGGCCAGGGTTTCCGCACTTCCCCTGGATGAACAAACCGAAAGGAGGGGGAATATGGCTGAAGCGAAAGACGGTTGCGTGACGCCGGCCAAAGGGCCGATTTTGAAGCCGGAAGGCAAACCTTCAACCCCATCCCAGGCTTACAAGGAGGAGCCCAAAATGATCGCCCAGGTGGGAAAACCCGCCCCCGATTTTGAGGCCAGTGCCTTTTTTGAAGGCGGATTCAAGAACATCAAGCTTTCCGACTACAAGGGAAAGTGGGTGGTCCTTTGCTTCTACCCCGGTGATTTCACCTTCGTCTGACCCACCGAATTGTCGGCGGTCGCCGCCAAGCACGAAGAGTTCAAGTCCCTGGGGGTTCAATTCCTGGCCTGCAGCACGGACAGCCGCTTCGTCCACAAGATCTGGCAGGAGGAGGAACTTTCCAAAATGGTCCCGGGAGGCGTGCCCTTTCCCATGCTTTCCGACGGGGGCGGAAAGATTGGACAGGTGTACGGGGTCTATGATGAAGCCGCGGGGGTGGACATCCGGGGCCGTTTTCTGATTGATCCCGACGGGGTGATCCAGGCCATGGAAGTGGTCACTCCCCCCGTGGGACGCAACATCTCCGAGCTGATCCGACAGACGAAAGCCTTCCAGCACACGCGCAAGACCGGGGAGGTCATGCCTTCGGGCTGGCAGCCGGGCAAACCCACTCTCAAACCAGGCCCCGACCTGGTGGGCAAGGTCTGGAAAGTCTGGAAGCCGGATATGGCGTTTTCGGATGCCCCCGGTAAAAAAATAGGGTAAAATAGGAACCAGGTTGAATTCTTTTTTCCTGTTTCGGTTGTCGGTCTAATCCCTCCCTCGCTCGAGGGGGGGCCACAAAAACTTTGGACTGATGAAGAACGCCCCTCATGATTCGAGGGGGGAATATTTCTCTTTCAGTCCCTGGAGGGCTCTCGGGCCTTTCCGGGAAATCTCTTCTTTTGCAAAAATAAGGAAGAAATGACCGACGATTCCTCAGGGAATAGACCCTCGCAAAAAAGGGCTGCGGCCGACTGGAGGGATGGTTGCCTGCCGACCATCTTGGAAAGTATCAGCGAAGGGGTTTTCACCGTGGACAGCGAGTGGAGGATTACCTGCTTTAACCGGGCCGCGGAGAAAATCACCGGTTTTCGCTGGGGGGAGGCCATCGGACGCAGGTGCTACGAGGTGATGCACGCCAACCGCTGCGAAACGGGGTGCCTGCTTAGGGAAACCGTGGAAAAGGGCAGAGAGCATTTTGACCAGGCGGTTAACATCATCAACCGGGAAGGACGGAATCTTCCCTTGAGCATTCGAACCGCGGTTCTCAAGGACGAGGAAGGTCAGCCCATCGGCGGGGTGGTCACTTTCCGGGACCTCTCGGCGGTGGAGGAACTGCGGAAAGAAGTCCTGAACCGGTACACCTTCCAGGATATCATCAGCAAGAATGAAAAAATCCTGGAAATCTTCTCCATCCTTCCGGATATCGCCGAAAGCGAAAGCACCGTCCTGATCGAAGGGCCCAGCGGATCGGGGAAAGAGCTCTTCGCCCGGGCCATCCACTTCCTGAGCCCCCGGAAGGACCAGCCCCTGGTGGTAGTGAACTGCGGCGCCCTGCCGGAGCCCCTTCTGGAATCGGAGCTCTTCGGTTACCTGAAGGGTGCTTTTACGGATGCGAAAAAGGACAAGCCCGGACGGTTTGCCCTAGCCGAAGGGGGTACTCTTTTTCTGGATGAAGTGGGGGATCTCTCCCCGCCGATGCAGGTGAAGATCCTGCGGGTCTTGCAGGAAAAGGTTTACGAGCCCCTCGGTGGAACGGCTCCCCGGAAAGCCGATGTCCGCATCATCGCCGCTTCCCATCAGTCCTTGGGAGAAAGGGTCAGGCAGGGCACTTTCCGGGAAGACCTCTACTACCGCTTGAACGTGGTCAAGATCCACCTCCCGTCCCTTCGGGAAAGGAGGGAAGACATACCCCTCCTGGTGGACCATTTCATTCACCGCTTCAACCTCAAGCAGAATAAAAACATCCTGGGGGTCCGCCCCGAAGTAATCGATCTTTTCATGAGCCATGATTTCCCGGGGAATGTGCGGGAATTGGAAAATCTCCTGGAGCATGCTTTCATCCTCTGCCACGGGCTGGAAATTCAGCTTTCCCACCTCCCCCCCGATTTTCTTCAAGCCCTGGGAGAAAAAGCCCCCCATCTTCCGGCCCTTCCTTCCATTCCTCTTCTCCGCAAGACGGAGGCGGAAGTCATCGTCGGCGTCCTCCATAAAAACAGGGGCAACCGGAAGAAAACCGCCCAGGAACTGGGAATCGACAAGAGTACCCTGTGGAGGAAGATGAAACGGTTGGGAATCCAATCTTAGACTGCATAATGCAATTATTTCAATGCAATTAGATTGCATAATGCAATTTATTAATCCTTATTTTAACACCTTTTTCCCCCACCTTTTATTTCAACTCCTCTGAATCATTGGAAAAAAATAGATAGCCGGGGCTTGGCCTGGGGCTTGCATTTTTAAAGTCCGCCAGGTGCCCCATGATCATCGCCATGCCCCTTTTCGGATCCGAAGTATCACCCCGTTTTGATTGTGCTGTTCAATTCCTGATTGCCAGGGTGGAGGGGGATAGGATCGTCGAGCTGAAGCAAACCGGAATGGAAGAAAGCAATCCAATTCAGAGAGCCAAGAAGCTAGCCGACTGGAAGGTGAATAAATTGATATGCGGGGGCATTGACGGTTTTTGTACCCGCATCCTGACCGGGATGGGAATTGAGGTTATTCCCTGGGTTACGGGAAATGCCCAGGAATTCCTGGAAAAACAAATTGCCGAACTTTCTAATTCTTCAAAGGAAAAGGCATTTTTCATGGAGGACTCCAAGTCATCTCCCACTGCCGCAGTGATGGTTGTCGGGGCCGGGATCAGCGGGATCCAAACGGCGCTGGATCTCGCCAATTCGGGTTTTCTGGTCTACCTGGCAGAAAGATCCTCGGGCATCGGCGGAATCATGCCCCAGCTGGATAAGACTTTCCCCACCAACGAATGTTCCTTGTGAATCCTCTCGCCGAAACTGGTCGAGGTCGGCCGGCAAAAAAATATCCAGCTGCTCACCCTGACCGAGGTGGAACGAATCTCCGGGCAGGAAGGAAACCTGGAGGTCCTAACCAGACAATTCCCCCGGTATGTGGACCCCGAAAAGTGCATCGCCTGCGGCCTTTGCGCCGAAAAATGCCCCCGCAAGGTGAAGAATGAATTCGATGGGGGGTTGAAAGACCGCAAGGCCATTTATTTGAAATATCCCCAGACCGTACCGCTCAAGTACGCCATCGATGACCGGCACTGTAGGTACCTGCAGAAAGGCAAATGCCGGGTCTGCGAGAAAATCTGCCCTTCCAAAGCCATCCGGTTTGACGACCTTCCCAGGGAACGGGTTTTTCGGGTGGGCTCCCTGATCCTCACCCCGGGCTCGGAGACTTTTAACCCTGCCGGCCTGGACCTTTACGGGTATGGGCGGTACCCGAATGTGATCACCGGGCTGGAGTTGGAGCGCCTTCTCTCGGCCTCGGGTCCCACCGGAGGCCACCTGGTGAGGCCATCCGACGGGAAGGCCCCGCGAAGGATGGCTTTTGTGCAATGCGTAGGCTCGCGGGACGTGAACCGGGTTGATCGAAGCTACTGTTCGGCGGTCTGCTGCATGGCGGCCATCAAGGAAGCGCTCATCTCCATGGAGCATTCCACCGACCCCCTGGAGATCACCATCTTTTACATGGACATGCGCACCGCCGGGAAAGACTTTGAAAAATACTTCCAGAGGGCGGTGGATAAGGGAATCCGTTTCGTCCGCTGCCGGGTTCACAGCCTATATCCCCGCCCCGGGGCCCAAGACCTGACCATTCGGTATGCCGACGACAGCGGCAAGATCCAGGAACAAGAATTCGGCCTGGCGGTCCTCTCCACCGGCCTCCAGGTAACGCCGGAAGGTCTTTCCCTGGCCCGGCGGCTGGGGATTGAGCTCGACCGGCACCATTTTGCCCGGACCGGCTCTTTCGAGCCCGTCCGCACCAATGTTCCCGGGGTCTATGCCTGCGGGTCTTTCACCGGGCCCAAGGATATCCCCCAGGCGGTGATGGAGGCCAGCGCGGCGGCCGCTGATGCGGCGGTCCACCTTTCGGCGGCCAGGGGTTCGCTGGTTTCCGAGGAAGCCTTTCCGGAGGAAAAAGACATCCGCAGCGAGAATTCCCGCATCGGGGTTTTTGTCTGTCGTTGCGGGACCAATATCGGGGCGGTGGTCGGAGTCCCCGAAGTGGTGGAATACGCACGTACCCTGCGAAACGTGGCTTACGCCCAGGAAAACCTCTTTTCCTGCTCCCAGGATTCCCAGGATCGACTCAAGGAAATCATCCAAAAAGAAAAACTCAACCGGTTGGTTATCGCCGCCTGTTCTCCCCGCACCCATGAACCCCTCTTCCAGGAAACCTTGAAGAGGAGCGGCCTCAACAAGTACCTCCTGGAAATGGCCAACATCCGGGACCAGTGTTCCTGGGTCCATCAAGATCAGCCCCGGGAAGCGACCGCCAAGGCCAAAGACTTGGTCCGCATGGCCGTGGCTAAGGTGAACGGGACCAGCCCCCTTCAGGAAACGACCCTTCCGGTCATTCCATCGGCGCTCGTTATCGGAGGGGGAATGGCCGGAATGACCGCGGCGCTGAACCTGGCCCGCCAGGGGTTCTCCTGCCACATCGTGGAGAAAGAAGGGAATCTGGGGGGGCAGGCCCGCCATCTGAAGGAAACCTGGAAGGGAGAAGATATCCGGGCCCATCTGGAAAAGACCCTTCTCCAGGTCCGCTCCGAAAAGAATATCCATGTTCACCTGGAAGCTCAGGTCGTCGGGGTGGAAGGATTCGTGGGAAATTTTGCCTCCACCCTTTCCACCGCGGAGGTGATCTCCCACGGGGTAACCCTTCTGGCCACCGGAGCGCTCCCCTCCTCCACCGATCTTTATCTTTACGGAAAACATCCACGGGTCACCCGGTGGTACGAACTGGATGAACGCTTGGAGAAGAACCCGGAAGAGGCAGGCCGGTGGAAATGCGGAGTATTCATCCTCTGCACGGGCTCACGCATTCCGGAGCGCCCCTACTGCAGCCGGGTCTGCTGCACCTCCACCCTCCACCGGGCCCTCCGTCTGAAAAAGATGAACCCGTCCATGGAAATCTATGTTTTCTACCGGGAGATTCGCACCTACGGGCAGAGAGAAGACCTGTACCAGGAAGCCCGGGAAAAGGGAATTCAGTTCATTCGCTATGACCTGGACCACCCGCCTTCCGTGGAGGAACGGGAAGGAAAACTTCAGGTGACGGTGAAAGACCCGATCCTGGACCTGCCCCTTCGTCTGGAGCCGGACATCATCAACCTGGCCACCGCCCTGGTCCCCGCGGACAATGAGGCTCTGTCTCGGGTTTACAAGGTTCCCCGAAACAGCGAAGGGTTCTTCCTTGAAGCCCACATGAAACTGAGGCCCGTCGATTTCGCCACCGATGGGGTTTTCCTCTGCGGGTCGGGCCACTATCCCAAGCCGATCGACGAATCCATCGCCCAATCGCTGGCCGCTGCCTCCAGGGCGGCGACCGTTTTATCCCAGAAGTCGATCCGGACCAGCGCAATCGTGGCCAGGATCGACCCGGAGACCTGTATCGGTTGCCAGAGCTGCCGGGGGGTCTGTTCCTATGAAGCCATCAGCTTCGACCCCTCCTCCCGGGTCTGCCTGATCAATGCGGCTCTATGCAAGGGGTGCGGGGCCTGTGCCGCCACCTGTCCTTCCGGAAGTGTCCAGCTGATGGGCTTCGGCAGCGGCCAACTCTATTCCATGATCGATCAAGTCGTAGCGTCTTAGGGAGGGGAAACGATGATGGGAAACCATTCCTTTGAGCCGCGCATCCTGGCCTTTCTTTGCAACTGGTGCGCCTATGCCGCGGCGGACCTGACCGGGGTCAGCCGGATCCAGTATCCGCCCAATCTCCGGGTCATCCGGGTGATGTGTTCCGCGACCGTATCTCCCCATCACGTGATTAAGGCCTTTCAAAAAGGAGTGGATGGAGTCTTCGTGGGCGGCTGACACCTGGGCGACTGCCATTACCTGGAAGGTAATACCATGACCCAGAAACGGATCGCCTTCTTGAAGGAGTTTTTGGAATTCATCGGAATCCACCCGGACCGGCTCCATCTCCAGTGGGTATCCTCGGCCGAAGCTCCCCAGTTTGCCCAGGCGGCCACCGCTTTCATCGCCCGGGTCCGGGAACTGGGTCCCTTTTCCCTGGAGCTGCAAAGAATGGAAACCCCTCCCGGCCGGGCATGGGGAGAGATGACAGATGGATAACCTGCAAAAAATCGTCCATGGACTGCTGCAAGCCGGGACGATTGACGGGTTCCTGGGATACAAGGAAGTGAACGGGCATCTTCTTCCCTTCCTCTTTACCCGGGACCGGCCCGAAGATCTGAAGGGGATGGTCAGCCGCGATCCCCTTCCCCGTTACCCCCTGGAGAGTTTCCTGGTGGATATTGCCCGCACCCATCCCCAGGCCCGAATGGGCCTCCTGGCCCGGGAGTGCGACGCCCGGGCGGTCCGGGAGCTGGTCAAATTGAACCAGCTCAGTTCCGACCGCGTCTTCCTCATTCCCCTGAGCTGCAGCCTATCCAATTTGCACGAAGGGACGACCTGTTCTCACCCGCCATCGCCCGCGGCGGACGGAAAAAAACCGGAATGGCCCCCCAGAGGAATCGGAAAATCCGCAACCCCCGAAATGCTGGGGGAATTGAGCCCCGGGGAGCGGCTTCGGAGGTGGCTGGAGGAGTTTGCCAAATGCATCAAATGCTACGGCTGCCGCAATGTCTGCCCGGTTTATGTCTGCAAAGAATGCAGCCTGGAGGATGAAGGGTTGATCCCCGTCGGCCGGATTCCACCGGATCCTTCCTTTCACCTGGTCCGGGCCGTGCACATGGCCGGTTTCTGCATCGACTGCGGCCTGTGCGAAGAGGCCTGCCCGGCGGAAATCCCCCTGCGGACGCTCTACCGGGGAGGGAATCAAATCGTGCAGCGGCTTTTCGGATACAGTCCCGGCAAGGAAGACAGCCATTCCCCTTTTCATAAAACCGGGCTGTCTCCAACCCCTGGGGAGGCATACGGAAATGAGTGATTCCCCCCTGAGCTTGAAGGCGGTGCCCACGCTGTGCCCCTACTGCGGGTGCGGCTGCGGGATCCTCCTGGAAGTCCTGGATGGAAAATTGATCGGCACCTTTCCCCTGAAAACCGCCCCGGTCAACGAAGGAAAACTCTGCCTCAAGGGATACAGCGCCCATGAATTCGTGGCCAGCCCCAATCGCCTCACCCATCCCTTGATCAAGAGGGGTTCGGGCCTGGCCCGGGCAGGCTGGGAAGAGGCGCTGGAGCGGATCGTTTCCCGGTTGAAGAACATCCGCACAGCGCACGGCCCGGACAGCGTGGCCTTCCTCGCTTCGGCCAAATGCACCAACGAAGAGAATTACCTTTTGCAGAAATTTTGCCGGGCCGCCGTGGGAACCAACAACATCGACCACTGCGCCCGCCTCTGACATTCTTCCACGGTGGCCGGGCTGGCCGCCTCTTTCGGAAGCGGGTCCATGACCAACTCCCTGGAGGAGATCGAAGGATCGGGCTGCATCTTCCTCATCGGCTCCAATCCTACGGAAAATCACCCCCTGGTGGCCACCCGGATATACCGGGCCAAGGCGCGGGGAGCCAGGCTGATCATCGCCGACCCGAGAGACATCCAGCTGTCGTTCCTGGCCGACCTGCACGTGCGGCAAAGACTGGGCACGGACGTGGCCCTGCTGAACGGCATGATGAATGTCATCCTTTCCCGGGGATGGGCCGATGAGGTCTTTATCCGGGAGCGGACCGAAAAATTCGAGGAACTGAAGAGGGTCATCGAAAAGTACCCGCCTTTAAGGGCCGCTGAAATCACCGGGGTCCCCCCCGAGGACATCGAAAGAATGGCCGAATTCTACGCCCGGGCCCAAGCCGCCACGATCCTTTACGCCATGGGGATTACCCAGCATACGACGGGAGTGGACAACGTCCGTTCCCTGGCCAACCTGGCCATGCTCACCGGAAACGTGGGGCGTGAATCCACCGGGGTGAATCCTCTGCGGGGACAGAATAACGTGCAGGGGGCCTGCGACATGGGCGGACTGCCCAATGTCCTTCCCGGTTACCAGGGGGTCGCGGCGGAAGAGGCTAGGAAAATTTTTGAAGAGGCCTGGGGCACAAAATTGCCCTCGAAAATCGGCCTGACCATCACCGAGATGATTCCCGCCATGCTGGCCGGTCACGTCAAGGCCCTGGTGATCCTGGGCGAGAACCCCATGGTCAGCGATCCCGACAGCCATCACGTGGAAGAAGCCCTGAGGCGCCTCGAATTTCTGGCGGTCATCGATATTTTCCTGACGCCTACGGCCGATCTGGCCGAGGTGGTTCTCCCGGCGGTTTCCTTTGCCGAAAAAGACGGGACCTTCACCAACACCGAAAGAAGGGTTCAGAGGGTTCGCAAGGCCGTCGAGCCTTTGGGGGAGTCCCGTCCGGACTGGCAGATCATCCAGGAGCTTTCCACCCGATGGGGATATAAAATGGACTATGCCTCTCCCCGGGCGGTCATGGAAGAGATCGCCCGGCTGGTCCCTTCCTACGGGGGAATCACCTATGATCGGCTGGAAGGCCCCGGTTTATGCTGGCCCTGTCCGGAAATCGGCCATCCGGGAACCCGGTTCCTCCACCAGGGCCGCTTTTCCAGGGGAAAGGGATCCTTCTGCGGGATTGAATACCGCCCCGCCGACGAGCTGCCCGACCCGGCGTATCCCT
>JACAEW010000295.1 GCA_013388675.1 Syntrophaceae bacterium
CAGCGGCTCTCCTGGCCCAAGGAAGAGATTGCCTCCTGACCGCTGGAGGGGTCCTGGGTCTCTTTCGGGCTAAACCCTCCGAATATTTTTCCGACCGACGGCGAAGGTTCCTTGAGGCCAAGGGCATGAAAGAAGGTTATGTCCTGGACCTGATTGCGAGGAGAGAGGCGGCGCGGAAGCAAAAGGACTGGGCCCAGGCCGATGAAATCCGCAGGCAGGCGGCGGCCCTGGGAATCGCCCTCGAAGATGGGCCTAAAGGGACGACCTGGAGACCGATGTAAAGAATGGGGAATTTGGATTTACGGATGTAGGGGCGACCCCGGGTGGTCGCCCGGTTGTATAGATGGGTCATGAGGCGTGCAGCGGCTTAAATGGGAATAAAGGGGGCAAGGGGTTGTTCGGCCTTTTTTCAAGTCGAGGCATTTCATCAGATTTTCGAACCCTTTCGCACTACTTTCTTTTTCCCTCCCCTTTAAATGGGTGTATAATAAAATCATGTGGATCTGCCACGCCTGTGCCAAGGAGGTCAAAATTCAGGGCGGGGTAAGCCGGCAGGAGATTTGTCCGCACTGCCGAAGCGACCTCCACTGCTGCCTGAATTGCAGCCTCTACGACGAATCCGCGCAAAATCAGTGCCGGGAACCCGCCGCCGAATGGGTGAGCGACCGGGAAAAGAACAATTTCTGCGAGTTTTTCGTTTTCAAGGATTCATCCGGCGCAGGCCGGGGCCGTCGGGAAAGGGATGACGCCCTGGCGAAACTGGAAGCCCTTTTTAAAAAAAAGACATCCTGAAGGGGGTTCGTTCAGATCCAAAAAATATACGGGAATACCCTAGGCCTCAAGCCTTCCCAGACGAAGAGAATCCTGGCTCTCTACCACCGAAGAGTTTCTCCTCAACGGGTTATCTCACCCGAACTTGCCCGGTCCCTGACTGAAATATCCCGAGACATCAACCGACAGCTGGGTCTTTTCATCGACCGGGGGGGAAACGTCCGGTATGTCGTGGTAGGCGGTCCGTTGGGGATTTGGGTTCCCGATCTTTCCGCTTACCGCCTCGGCAGCGGACCCCGACTCCGGGGGTTGCGCTGTGTCCATACCCACCTAAAGGGGGAGGCGCTGAGCCACGAGGACCTCGCCGACCTGGCTCTCCTCCGGCTGGACTTGATGGCGGCCATCGGAGTTTTGGATTCGGGCCTTCCCGGGGATATTTTCCTGGCCAACCTGGTCCCCATAAATCAGAAAGGACAGAATTGGCGCTGTTGGGACCCCCTCCCCCTGGCCAACCTGGAGATAAACGCCCTCCAAATGATCCAGGCCCTGGAGGAAGAATTCCGCCGCTCTCAGAGGGTGCGGGAAGCCGGGGACCGTCGGGATCGGGCGATCCTGGTTCATGCCTCATCGGCGCCCAAATGGGCAAGCGAGGACTCTCTCAATGAATTGGCCGACCTGGCCGATTCCGCCGGGGTTGTGGTCCTCGACAAGCTGAGCCAGAGACGCCATCAGTTTCATCCCCGTTTTCTCATGGGGAAGGAAAAGCTGATGGACCTTTCCATCCGGGCGTTCCAGCAGGGAGCCGACCTTCTCATCTTCGATCAGGAGCTGAACCCCAGCCAGATGAGCTCCATCTCCGACCTCACCGAGCTGCGGGTCATCGACCGGACTCAGCTCATCCTGGACATCTTTGCCCAGAGGGCCCATACCCGGGAAGGAAAGCTCAAGGTGGAACTCGCCCAGTTGAAATACTTGCTCCCCCGCCTTACTACCAGGGACAGCGGTCTTTCCCGTTTGACCGGAGGAATCGGGGGCCGCGGCCCGGGAGAAACCAAGTTGGAAATCGACCGCCGGAAGGTGAGGGACCGGATCCACCGGCTGTCCGAGGAGCTTGAAGGCATCAACCGCAGCCGGGAGGTCCGTCGGGTTCAGAGGGAGAAGAGTCAAATCCCGGTGATTTCCATCGTGGGATACACCAACGTGGGCAAATCGACGCTGCTCAATGCCTTGACCAAGAGCCAGGTTTACGTGGAGGATAAGCTTTTCGCCACCCTGGACCCCACCACTCGCCGGCTTCGATTTCCCCGGGAGAGGGAGGCCATTATCACCGACACGGTGGGATTTCTCCGGGACCTGCCCAAAGACCTGATGGATGCCTTCCGGGCCACTCTGGAAGAGCTGAAGGACGCCGATCTTCTCCTGAACGTGATTGATATCAGTCACCCCCGCTTTGAAGATCAGATGGCGGCGGTGGAAAAGATCCTGGAGGAACTCGACCTGAAGGGAATTCCTCTGCTAAGGGTTTTCAACAAGGCCGATCGGATCGATCCGGAGACCGCCCAAAGGCTCAGCCGCGCTTTTGACGCGGTCTGCATCTCGGCGCTGAAGCCGGAGACCTTTCCGCCGCTCATCGAAAAGATGGAGGCGGTGTTTTCATTGCGGAAAAATGGAGTCCTTTCCCCTTCTCCTTTCCAGAACAGACCCGTGGATTATCCGATGCCGGAGACGGTTTGAAGACAGTTGAGGTTTTCGGGTTTCAAGTCTCAAGTTAAAAAGATAAAAACGGACCTAGGCAATTTTGACCTTCACCTGAAACCTCCGGCTCGAAAACCGGGATGAGGGGGAACGATTGAATCCCAGCCGAAAATCGGTATAATGAATGAGATGAATTTCTGCGCGGGGTGGAGGAGATGCCCATTTACGAATACGAAGCCGCGTCTCCAGGCCGGAAGTGCCGGAAGTGCTCAACCGTCTTCGAGGTAATTCAGCGCTTGTCCGATTCCCCGCTCGCCTCCTGCCCTGAATGCAGGGGTGAAGTCCGGCGGAGGATTTCGCGCCCGCGGGTCATTCTGCCGGGTTCGGCCCGGGGGGAGGACGAAGTGGAGCGAAAAGTGGCCGATTACGAACGCCGGGGAATGTACAGCCACGCCGCGGAGCTGGCGGACAAAGAGAGCGAAAAGCCGGAAAAAGCCAAGCTAAAAGAGCGGGCTATGGAGAATTACAAGAAGGCTGGGTATGATTTTTAACCGCAGTTTGGAGTCATGGAGCCCGGAGTTTAAAAAAGGGTCTTCTCCCAATCGAGTGGGTGCTTGAGGAAGATTTTGAGCTTCCCGGGTCTGCCCCTGCCGGAAGAGAGTTGGCCGGGCCCAGGGCGGCATCCCGCCCGGGGCCGGACATCCTG
>JACAEW010000156.1 GCA_013388675.1 Syntrophaceae bacterium
CTTCCATGGTAAAGGCTCAGGGCCTGATCGTCCTTCCCCGAGAACAGACCCTGGCCCCGGCCGGAGAAAAGGTCAAGGTCATCCTTCTCGATCCTTCTCTCTTTCATCTCGCGAGCCCCTTTTCCTGACCCTCAGCTCACCGGAAAAGGTTTTAAAATCAAACCCTTGGTGGATGGGGGATTTTTTTCCAAAAATCAGTTGCCATTGCCGTCGTTCCGGGGTATATATATTTATTACTCCTTGCTCTCTCGCTCTATGCGAAGGGCTACTGAACCCATGAGGAGGAACCACCATTTGCGACGCTACGAGACTATTTTCATCACCCACCCCGAATTGACCGAGGAAGAGCTTTCCCAACTCAAGGAGAAAATCCTATCCATCCTGAACCAGTTCAAGGGGGATTTGATCAAGCTCGACGATTGGGGGGTTAAAAAGCTGACCTTCGAAATCCGCAAGAATTCGCGGGGCCGGTTTTTCCTGATGGATTATGCGGCCGGCAAAGACCTCATCCGGGAGCTGGAAAGAAACCTTCGCCTGAATGACCGAGTCCTCCGCTTTCAAACGGTGAGAACCAGCGAGGAGGTCACTCCCGAGGCGATCAAGACCCTCAAGGAAAGTGCCAGCGTGGAAAAACCCAAGGCCAGCGAACGGATCGAGCCGCCGCCGAGCGCCAAGGTCGCCCAAGCGCCGCCGGCAGAAGGGGGTGAAAAAGAATGAAACCTCCGGCCACCAGGAGAAAGCGTCCTTTTCAGCGGCGCAAGGTCTGCGTATTCTGCGCCGACAGCGCCATGAAGATCGATTACAAAGACACCAAGATGTTGACCCATTTCATCACCGAGCGGGGAAAAATCCTTCCCCGCAGAATATCGGGAAATTGCGCCAAACACCAGCGCGAACTGACGAAGGCGATTAAGAGAGCCCGCAACATCGCTCTCATGCCGTTCACGGTGATCAGTACATAATCCGGCGCAGGCCCGTCCCTCGGCCCTTCCCCTCTTCCCGGGCCTGAGTTTCCTTGGATCGATTTGCCCCTCAAGGCCCGGCCGGGGAGAAAGCTCTCTCCCCAGTCGGGCGATCGTTAAGAATCGCTGGAGGTTCGCATGAAAGTGATCCTGATTGAAAACGTCCCTTCTCTGGGCAAGACCGGCGACACCGTCCAGGTCGCGGTAGGATACGGGAGAAATTTCCTGATCCCCAAAAAATTGGCGGTCGAGGCGACCCCGGCCAACCTTCGCCGCCTGGAACAGGAGCGGGAGGTCTTTCTCCAGAAAGGGAGCAAGGAAAAGCAGTCGGCCTCCGATCTGGCGGCCAAGATCGAAGAACTTCCCTGCACCCTGGCCCGGCCCGCGGGGGAGAAGGAGAAGCTTTTCGGCTCGATTACGAGCATGGACCTGCAGAAATTTCTCGAGGAGAAGGGTATCTCCCTGGACCGGCGCAAGATTCTCTTGCCCCAGCCAATCAAAGCCCTGGGAAGTTATTCGGTTCCCTTGAAGCTCCATCCGGAAATAACCGCTCATCTGAAGGTGAACGTGATAGCCGCTTCCCCTGAAGTGAAAGATAAGCCATAACCGATAAGCCTTAGCCGACCTTCCGAAACGATTAGGTTTGACCATGGATTTGCTGGCCCAGCGCATCCCCCCGCAGAACCTGGAGGCGGAAATCTCCGTCCTGGGCGGGGTTTTACTGGATAACGAGGCGCTCAACCGCGTGCTCGAGGTCATCAAGGAGGGGGATTTCTACCGCGAGGCCCACCGGAAGATCTTCTCCGCCATCCTGGACCTCTACGAAAGGAGCGAACCCGTCGACCTGATCACTCTGGCCGAGGCGTTGCGCAAGCGCGAGGCCCTGGAGCAGGTCGGGGGGATCGAGTACCTCAATTCCCTGGTCAACAGCATTCCCACCGCGGCCAATATCGCCTATTACGCCAAGATTGTCAAAGAGAAGTCGACCCTCCGAAAGCTGGTCAACCGGGCCACCGAAATCGTAACCCGGGTTTATGGCCACTCGGGGGATGTGGATGACTTTTTGGACCAGGCCGAGCGCTCCATCTTTGAAATTTCCGAGGACCGGGTCCGGCCCTCTTTTTATTCCCTAAAAGACATCATCAAATCCAGCTTCAAGACCATCGAGCGGCTCTATGAACAACGTCAGCTCATCACGGGGGTTCCTACCGGATTCAGCAAGCTGGACGAGCTGACCTCCGGCCTCCAGCCTTCAGACCTGATCATCGTGGCCGGGCGCCCCTCCATGGGAAAGACCGCCTTTGCCTTGAATATTACCGCCCACGCAGCCATCGAAGCGTCCGTCCCCGCGGCCATCTTTTCTCTGGAAATGGCCAAAGAGCAGCTGGCCCTCCGCATGCTCTGTTCGGAGGCCAAGGTGGACGCCCACCGTCTGCGGGGCGGGTTTCTTAGCGAATCCGACTGGCCCAAACTGACCCGCGCGGCCGGGTCCCTCTCCGAAGCGCCCATTTTCATCGATGACACCCCCGGAATCACCGCCCTGGAGATGCGCGCCAAAGCCCGTCGCTTAAAAGCCGAACACAACGTGGGTCTGGTGGTGGTGGATTACCTCCAGCTCATGCGCGGTCGGGCCGATTCCGACACGCGGGAACAGGAGATCTCCGACATCTCCCGCTCCCTGAAAGCCCTGGCCAAAGAGCTGAACCTTCCAGTCATCGCCCTCTCCCAATTGAACCGGCGGGTGGAAGAGCGGGGGGATAAGCGGCCCCAACTGGCCGACCTGCGCGAGTCGGGGGCCATCGAGCAGGATGCGGATGTGATCATTTTTCTCTACCGCGACGAGGTTTACAACAAATCGGAAGACAATCCCAACAAGGGAAAGGCGGAAATCATCATCGGGAAGCAACGGAACGGACCCACCGATAAGTTCGAACTGGCCTTTCTGGACAAATTCACCTGCTTTGAAAACCTAACCTACCGGCAGGAGGCTACTTCATAATTTAAGTATATGAATTTATTTATTATTTAAAAATATTCACACCTGTTTATAAGTATGTGGATATGTTTTTGGGGGGGAATGTTTTTCTTGGGGGCAAGGCCATGAAAGATATCTGGAATCGAGTCTTGGCGGATGTGGGGGAAAAGATCAGCCAGAAGGCCTACGATATCTGGCTTAAACCCCTCAGCCTGGTTCGGGTGGGGGAAAATGAATTCTTCCTGGAAGTTCCCAATAAATTCTTCCGGGATTGGATTTCCGAGAATTACCAAAACCTGATCAAGGAATCCCTTTTCCACCTAACGGGACAGCAGTACACCATCCAATTCGTCGTCAAAGAGAGCCCCGAGGAAAAGACGACAAAAGAAAAGGAAGAAGAGAAAATATCCCTCCCCCGGACGGTTAGACAGGCGGTAAAAGAAGATGGGCTGAATCCGAATTACACCTTTAAAGACTTTATCGTCGGCTCCTGCAACCAATTTGCCCATGCGGCGGCGCTGGCCGTGGCCAGCCTTCCGGCAAAGAACTACAACCCTCTCTTCATATACGGTGGCGTCGGCCTGGGAAAGACTCATCTTCTAAATGCCATCGGCAACCAAATCGCGGAGAACGACCCATCGGCCAATATCTGCTACCTTTCTTCCGAAAAGTTTACCAATGAGCTCATCAACTGCCTCCGCTACGAAAAAATGACCGATTTTCGCAACAAATACCGAAATAAAGATGCTTTGCTGCTGGACGATATCCAATTCTTGGGGGGAAAAGAGAGGACCCAAGAGGAGTTCTTCCATACCTTCAACTCGCTTTACGAATCCCACCGCCAGATTGTCATCACCAGCGATAAACTGCCCAAGGATATTAGCGGGTTGGAAGAGCGGCTGAGGTCTCGCATCAGCTGGGGGTTGATTGCCGACATACAACCCCCCGATATTGAAACGAAAGTGGCCATTCTATGCAAGAAAGCGGAGCTATTTAATATTTCTCTTTCTAACGAGGTAGGCCTGTTTTTGGCCTCCAACCTGGGAACCAATATCCGGGAACTCGAAGGGGCCTTGACCCGACTTCGGGCCTATTCTTCGCTTACGGGCAGTGAAATATCGATCTCCATGGCCAAAGAGACGCTCAAGGACATCCTTAGCGACCGCCAAAAAATGATTACCATCGACAGCATCCAGAAGGCCGTGGCAGCCAACTTCAATATTTCCGTATCCGACCTTAAATCATCGAAAAAACTAAAGATTTATTCATTTCCCCGCCAGGTTTCCATGTACTTATGCCGGACCATGACCAAGTGCTCCTATCCGGAGATCGGGGAAAAGTTCGGTGGAAAAGACCATTCTACGGCCATTCATGCGGTCCGCCAGATAGAGAAAAGGCTGAATGAGGACCGGGACCTTGGCAACCTCATCGAGAGCTTGAAAAACCAACTACAAAAATGAAGATTTGCCTGTGGAATGAATGGGGATCTTTGGGGGATAAAAATATCCCGTTGACAACCCCTCTTTTATCCCCATTTCCGGTCCCTTTTTTCCACCCCCAAAATAAATAAAACTATTTGAATTATATCAAAAATTTCTATATAATGGGGTTATCAACAAGCTCTACTATTAATACTATATAAAATTAATTTATTCCGTAATCTTATAAGGAGCATGAGAATGGAATTTTTAATCGACAAAGGGGAGTTTACCAAAGGTCTTTTCCTGTCTCAAAGCGTGGTCGAGAAGAAAGGGACCATGCCCATTCTTCTGAACGTTCTCATTGAAACGAAGGAAAACGCCATCTTGATCACTGCAACGGACCTGGAAATCGGCATCAAAGGGCAATACCCGGGAGAGGTGCAAAAACCCGGAAATATCACCCTCTCGGCGAAGAAACTCTATGAAGTGGTGAAGGAGCTTCCGGAAAAAAGGGTGTCTTTCCGGATGAAAGAGAATCAATGGGTGGAGATCAAAAGCGGCAAATCGCTTTTCAACATCATGGGAGTTTCGGCGGAAACTTTTCCTTCCTTCCCGGCTTATGAAGAAGAGGAATTTATCCTCATGGAGGCGGCCGTTCTGAGGGAAATGATTGAAAAGACCCTCTTCGCGGTCTCCACGGACGAATCGAGATACAATTTGACGGGCGTTTTCTTCACCCGTTATCAGGAGGAAGAGGGGCAAAAGATGCGCATGGTGGCGACCGATGGGTACCGCCTGTCGCTCATAGACCGGGGCCTGAAAGCGGAGATCGGCGGGTTGGAAAAGGGAATTCTCCTTCCCAAAAAGGGGCTGGTGGAACTGAGCCGCCTTCTGGAGGAGGAAGGAGAGGAAATCTGGCTGAAGCTGAAAAACAACAACCTGATCGTCAAAAAGGAAAACGTGGTTTTAATCATGCGGCTGCTGGATGCGGAGTTCCCCGATTACCACCAAGTCATTCCGACGCAAACCAAGCGGCGGATCCGCATGAAGCGAAACCATCTTCTGGAATCGCTCAAGAGGGTTTCCATTCTGTCCAGCGAAAAGACCAAGGGGGTCAAATTCCATTTCGCCGAGGACCTTCTGGAACTCTCCTCCTATAATCCCGACTTCGGGGAAGCCAAGGAGGAGTTTTCCATCGAGTACCGGGGAGAAGAATTGACCGTGGGCTTCAATTACCGATTCATCCTCGAAGTGCTGAACATTTTGAGCAGCGAAGAGATCGTCATGGAGTTCGAGGATGGAGTGAGCCCGGCCATCATCCGTCCGGCCAACGACGAAAAACATACCTGCGTGGTCATGCCCATGCGGATTTGAGGAAAGGTGAGAGGATTGGCCAAAAAGAACGGAAAGGAAAATCATCTGGGCGGCGGGCCCAAAGAGTATACCGCGGAAAATATCAAGGTGCTGCAGGGCCTCGAGGCGGTTCGCAAGCGCCCGGCCATGTACATCGGCAGCACGGGCCTCGCCGGTCTGCATCACTTGGTCTATGAAGTGGTGGATAATTCTATCGATGAGGCTCTGGGCGGGTACTGCAATAAGATTGATGTGATCATTCATGAAGACCAGAGCGTCACGGTGGAGGACAACGGCCGGGGAATTCCCGTGGACCTGCACAAGGAGCAGGGCAAGCCCGCGGCGGAAGTGGTCATGACCACCCTCCATTCAGGCGGCAAGTTCGACAGCGAGAGTTACCAGTACTCGGGAGGACTTCACGGAGTCGGCGTTTCGGTGGTCAATGCCCTCTCCGAATTCCTGGAAATGGAGATTTACCGGGACGGAAAAGTCTATGCCCAAAGGTACGAGAGAGGCAATCCGGTTACGCCCTTCGAAACTATCGGCAACACCAAACGGCGCGGCACCAAGATCAAATTCCGCCCCGATCCCGAGGTCTTTGAAACCCTCGATCTCAGCTACGACACCCTTTCGCAAAGGTTCCGGGAGCTCAGCTTCCTCAATAGCGGCCTGAAAATCACCATCGTGGACGAACGGGCGGATAAGAAACAGGAGTTTCAGTACAAGGGGGGAATCGTTTCCTTCGTCGAGTATCTCAATAAGAACAAGACCCCCATTCATCCCAAACCCATCCACCTGGAGGGCGAAAGGGAAGGCATCTACATCGACATCGCCCTGCAGTACAACGACGGGTACACGGAAAACCTCTTCTCCTTCGCCAACAACATCAACACCGTCGACGGCGGAACCCATCTCATCGGCTTCAAATCCGCCTTGACCCGGACCCTGAACAATTACGCCGCCAACCTCAGTCAGTTTAAGAACCTAAAGGCGAGCCTATCCGGGGAAGACGCCAGGGAAGGCCTGAGCGGGGTCATCAGCGTAAAACTGCCCAACCCCCAGTTTGAGGGCCAAACCAAGGCCAAGCTGGGAAACAGCGAGGTCAAAGGGCTCGTCGAGGCCCTGGTCAACGAAAAGCTGGCCACTTACTTCGAAGAGAGTCCGTCGGTGGCCAAGCGGATCCTGGAAAAGGTGATCGATGCGGCCCGGGCGCGGGAGGCGGCCCGCAAGGCCCGCGACCTGACCCGGAGAAAAGGTCTCCTGGAAAGCGACTCCCTCCCGGGAAAACTGGCCGATTGCCAGGAAAGAGACCCGCGGGAGAGCGAGCTCTTCATCGTCGAGGGCGACTCCGCCGGGGGGTCCGCCAAGCAGGGAAGGGACCGGAAGAATCAGGCCATCCTGCCCCTGCGGGGCAAAATCCTCAACGTGGAAAAGGCCCGTTTCGATCAGGTTCTCTCCAATCAGGAGATTAAAACGCTCATCACCGCCCTGGGAACGGGGGTGGGGGAAGAAGAATACAACCTGGAAAAGCTCCGCTACCACCGGGTGATCATCATGACCGACGCGGACGTGGACGGCTCCCACATCCGCACCCTCCTGCTCACCCTTTTTTACCGGCAGATGTTTCCGCTCATTGAACGCGGGCATCTCTACATCGCCCAGCCGCCTCTTTACCGGGTCAAAAAAGGGAAAGAGGAGCCCAAATACCTGCGGAGCGAAGAAGACCTGGAGGATTATCTTTTGGAGAAAGGGATCGAAAACCTACGCCTGGTTCTGCCGGCGAATAAAGGACAGCTCTCCGGCAAAGCCCTCCTGGAGATCGTCAAGAAGGCCATCCGCCTGGAAAAGATCCTCCAACGGCTCGCCAAGCGAAAGATGGACCCGGACATTCTCCTGGCCTTCGCCCAGCAGGAGGATTTCAACAAGAACACGCTGAAGTCGGAAAAGGAAGTGAACCGCGCCGTCGAGCAGGTCCAAAAAAGTTTGAAAAAAGGGAAGAAGAATAAAGGAGAAATGGAATTCCAGATGGAAAAAGACCCCGAGCATGGCTCCTACAACCTGCGGTGCTTCACCTCCGCCAACGGGTCTCGGCTGGAGACCAGCCTGGACCTGGAATTGGTCAGCTCGGGACAATTCGAAGAGCTGCGCAAACTTTCCAAGCAACTCAGCTCCCTCGGTCCCCCTCCCTTCATCCTGAAAAGCGGGGAGTCCTCCCAAGAGGTGGAGGGTCTTTCTGCCCTGATGCAAGAGGTCTTTGCCGGAGCGAAAAAGGGGCTGGAGGTCCAGCGCTACAAAGGCTTGGGAGAGATGAACCCGGAGCAGCTCTGGGACACCACCATGAACCCCGAAACCCGCACCCTCCTTCAGGTCCGCCTGGAAGACGCCGTAAAGGCCGATGAGATCTTCACCGTTCTCATGGGAGACCAAGTCGAACCCCGCCGGGAGTTTATCCAGCGCAATGCCCTGAGCGTGACGAACCTAGACATCTAATGAAAACCCAAAAGGCCAGGGCGAGAAGACAAAATGGAAACATTTTGGAATGGAATCGATCCCTTGGCCTTTTTCGGTCCGCAGTTTGAATGCAGGAGTTGATATGTCCTCGCAGCCCGGAATCAACCAGGTGCCGGTCAAGCTCGAAGAAGAGATGCAAAAGTCCTACATGGACTACGCCATGTCGGTCATCATCGGCCGGGCGCTCCCCGACGTACGCGACGGGCTCAAGCCCGTCCACCGGCGGGTGCTGTACGCCATGCACGAGCTTTCCAACGACTGGAACAAGCCTTTTAAAAAGTCCGCCCGCATCGTGGGAGACGTAATCGGTAAATTCCACCCCCATGGGGACGTGGCGGTGTACGACACCCTGGTGCGCATGGCCCAGGACTTTTCGCTCCGCTATCCCCTGGTGGACGGGCAGGGAAACTTCGGGTCCATCGACGGCGACCCCCCTGCAGCCATGCGTTACACCGAGGTGCGCATGGCCCGCCTGGCCCACGAGCTGCTGGCGGACATCGACAAGCAAACGGTGGACTTCGTCCCCAATTACGACGGCTCCCTCAACGAACCCGCCATCCTTCCGGCCAAGGTCCCCAACCTTCTGGTAAACGGCTCTTCGGGGATCGCCGTGGGCATGGCCACGAACATCCCTCCGCATAATTTGAAGGAAGTAATAAGGGCCACCATCGCCGTCATTCAGAACCCGGACATTTCCGTGGAGGAATTGATCCGCATCCTTCCCGGGCCGGATTTCCCCACGGGGGGGTTTATCCTCGGACGGGGCGGGATCCGAGAGGCCTATCTGACGGGCAGGGGGATGGTCCAGATGAGGGCCCGCGCCCTGATCGAGCGGCAGAAGCGGACCGAGCGCGAATCCATCGTGATCACGGAGATTCCCTACCAGGTCAACAAGGCCAAGCTGCTGGAACGGATCGCAGAGCTGGTCCAGGACAAGCGGGTCGAGGGAATCGCCGACCTGCGGGACGAGTCGGACCGGGAAGGGATGCGGATCGTCATCGAGCTGAAACGCGACACCGTGGCCCAGGTGATCCTGAACCAGCTCTTCAAGCATACCCAGATGCAGGCCACCTTCGGGGTCACCCTCCTGGCCATCGTGCGCGGCCAGCCCCAGCTCCTCAACCTGAAGGAGATGGTGGAGCAGTTCATCCTCCACCGCAAGGAAGTGGTTACCCGCCGCACCCAGTTCGAGCTGGGCAAGGCCGAAGCGCAGGCCCACATCCTGGAAGGCTTGAAAATCGCCCTGGACAACCTCGACCGGGTCATCGCCCTCATCCGCGCCTCCAAAACCCCCAAGGAGGCCAAGGAAGCGCTCATGGCCAAGTTTTCCCTTTCCGAGGCGCAGGCCCAGGCCATATTGGACATGCGCCTGCAGCGCCTGACCAACCTGGAACGGGAGAAGATCCACGAAGAGTACGCCGAGGTGATCAAGCTGATCGCCCGTTTGAAGGAGATCCTGGGCAACGAGCGGTTGCTCCTCAACGTGATCGTGGAGGAGCTCCAGGAGGTCCAGGAACGTTACGGAGACGAGCGGCGGACCGAGATCATCGAGGAAGTGCAGGAGATCAAGCTCGAAGACCTGATCGTGGAAGAGGACATGGTGGTCACCATCAGCCACACGGGGTACATTAAGCGCAACGCCATCAGCCTGTACCGCAGCCAAAGACGGGGCGGGCGGGGCAAGATGGGAATGACCACCAAAGAGGAGGATTTCGTCGAGCATCTCTTCATCGCCTCCACCCTCAGCTACATCCTTTTCTTCACCGACGCGGGAAAGGTGTACTGGCTGAAGGTCCATGAAGTCCCCCAGGCCGGCCGCATGACCCGCGGCAAAGCCATCGTCAACCTGCTGAACCTCTCCGGGGAAGAGAAGATCACCGCCATCCTTCCGGTGCGGGCCTTTGAGGAAGGGAAGTACGTCCTCATGGCCACCAAGCAGGGGGTCATCAAGAAGACGGACCTGATGTCTTACAGCCACCCCCGCGTCGGGGGCATCATCGCCCTTTCCCTGGACGAGAAAGACCAGCTCATTTCCGCCTGCCTGACCGACGGGACCAAGGAAGTCCTTCTCAGCTCCCGCGAAGGGAAGGCCATCCGCTTCGCGGAAGGGGACGTGCGCGACATGGGACGCACCGCCCGCGGGGTGAAAGGGATCACCCTGGGAAAGAACGACTTCCTGGTTTCCATGGACATCCTGTCCCCCGGAGCGGTGGGGGCTTCCATCCTATCCGTCACCGAAAACGGCTACGGAAAGCGCTCCCCCGTGGAGGATTACCGCCTGCAAAGCCGGGGCGGAAAAGGGATCATCACGGTCAAGACCACGGCGCGCAACGGAAAACTGGTGGGCACCCAGCAGATTACCGACCAGGACGAAGTCATGCTCATCACCGACCGGGGCAAGATCATCCGCCTTCGCTGCGGGGAGATTCGCCTGAGCAGCCGCAATACCCAGGGGGTCAAGCTCATCGAGCTGGAATCGGGAGAAAGAGTGATGGCCGTGGCCCGATTGGCCGAGCGGGAAGAAGAGGGCAACGGCCAGGAAGCGGAGGGCGCGCCAGAAGAACCCTCCCCCGAGGCCTAACCCATGGGCGGCTCCAGGAGAAAGATCGCCGTCATCGGAGCCGGGGGCTGGGGAACGACCCTGGCCAACCTTCTCGCGGAGAAAGAGGAAGAGGTCCTGCTCTGGGTCTACGAAGAGGACCTTTTCCGGGTTCTATTGGCAAAGCGGGAGAATGAATATTTCCTTCCCGGGGTCCGCCTGGCCGATTCGCTCCGCTTTACCCATTCCTTGGAAGAAGCGCTCACCGGGCGGGAAACGATCGTTTGCGCGGTTCCTTCCCACGCGGTGCGGGAGGTTTTCCTGCGGGCCAGGCCGTATCTGTGCCGAAAGTCTCTCTTGATCAGCGTCACCAAGGGCCTTGAGGATGGGACCCTTTTGACCATGTCCCGGGTGTTGCAGGAGGTCCTGGGCTGCGGCAGCGAGGTGGATGTAGCCGCCCTTTCCGGGCCCAGTTTCGCCAAGGAGGTATCCCGCCGGATTCCCACCGCTGTGACCGTGGCAGGAACCTCGCCTGGAGCCGCCCAGGAGGCTCAAGACCTTTTTTTCCGCCCTTACTTCCGGGTCTACACCAATCCGGATTTGATGGGGGTGGAACTGGGCGGGGCCGTCAAAAACGTCATGGCTATCGCCGCCGGAGCGTCGGACGGAATGGGCTTTGGCCATAGCTCCCGGGCGGCGCTGATTACCCGGGGACTGGCGGAAATGACCCGCCTGGGGGTTAGTTTGGGAGCTCAAAGGCAGACCTTTTTCGGCCTCGCCGGGCTGGGCGACTTGGTCCTCACCTGTACGGGAGACCTAAGCCGGAATCGACAGGTCGGCCTGGAGCTGGGAAGTGGAAAAAGAGTGGAGGAGGTCCTTGGGGGCATGCGCATGGTCGCCGAGGGAGTGCGCACGGCCAAGGCTTTGTGGGACCTAGCCCGAACCAAGAAGGTCGAGATGCCCATCGCCGAAAAGGTCCATGAAATCCTTTACCACGGGAAGAACCCCCGCGAGGCCTTTCAGGAGCTGATGTCCCGTATGCGCCGCTCGGAACTGGAAGCCCTTCCCCTGGATTCCTATTCTTTTTAAAATGGGCCTTTCCCTAACCTGCAAGAGGCCTGCTTATTTCTGCGACGGTCGAGGGATAGAGGGAAGGCCGGTCAGGAGTCTTTCCGCGAGCTTTCCGGCATAGAAAGCGGCGGATTCGCTGGAAGCACGGATGGTTCCCTCGGACCTCCACACCAGCTCGCCCTTCTCCGACTCGAAAATCCTCAGAATCAGGCGGACCTGCGAGCTTCCGCCGAAATAGGTCGGAAGCATCTGGTCGGTGAAGGATTCGCCGTCCCACAGCTCGACGGATTTGCTTCCCAGCCGGGCCTTTTGCACTTTGTATTCCGGAAGGGTGGCGATCAGGAGGAGCCTGGCCCCCAAGCGGCCGGCGAAAATTTTCAAAGATTCGATGTCGGAAAGAAGGAGGAGGGGGTTCAGTTTCATTTCTTCAAGAGTGCCTGCCATTTCGAGTTCGCTCACCAGCCCATAACCTTTTTTTTCCAATAATTCGCGGAGTATAGGGTAAAGGTCCGATCCCGAGGCCGGGTGTCCGGGGGCATCCTCAAGCGGCAGAAGGGCCAGCGGCTGATATTTCGCCATATCGACTTTGGGGGTAAGCGGCGGTTCCAGATTCACCTTATAAAAACAGGCCCCCGACAGGCCGAGAAAGGCAGCCGCCAGGAAAGGAAGCAGGTATTTCTGCAGTCCCAAGGCCGTCCTCAAGAACTTGCTCCCCGAAAAAAAATCCGATAAAATTACCCAAGCTAAACCATAAGCATTAGAACGCACAAAATAAGCCCTGTCAAGGGAGGTAGGATTTTATATGCCCATCTATGAGTACCGTTGTCAGGATTGCGGAAAGGTTTCCAGCTACCTGGTGATGAATATCCGTGAGCCCCACCGCCCGCAGTGCAAGCGCTGCCAGAGCGGAAAAATGACCCGGCTCATCTCCCGGGTGGCGCGGGTTCGGTCCGAAGAAAGCCGTCTCGAATCCCTGGCCGACCCCAGCAAGTTGGGAGGATTGGATGAAAATGACCCGGCCAGCATGGCCCGCTGGATGAAGCGTATGGGAAAGGAGATGGGAGAAGACCTGGGGGAGGATATGGATTCGATGATCGATCAAGCCATGGAGGAAGAAATGTCCGGGGGGGGAGAAGAGTCAGGGAGCAAGGAGGAAGACCTGTAAGAAATAATTTTTCCGTCGGCGGTCAACCCCAAACCAATCCGCCAATATCATCCCGTCTCGCCCCGCAGCATTTAGGCTGCCCCGCTTCCTTGCCCGGAGCATTCCTCGCCTGGCATCTTTCCATAACCATAAAACCGCCTTGAAGGGAACGTCCTCCTCCGGACGACCTTTTTAAAAATGGGTCTTCTCCCAATCGAGTGGGTGCTTGAGGAAGATTTTGAGCTTCCCGGGTCTGCCCCTGCCGGAAGAGAGTTGGCCGGCCGCAAGGCGGCATCCCGCCCGGGGCCGGACATCCTGGGGCAGCGGTTCTTCCATCGGGTCGCGTCGGAAATGAATGGAGTTGTCGCAGTTTAAGCTGGGATTCAGTTTGAGGCGAGGGGTTCGGGGACCGGTGCCTTGCGGAAGCCGGGCCAGCGCTCCGGAATCCCGGATTTTTCCCGCCGAGGCTGTCCCGCCCCGGGCGGGATGCCCCCCTGGGCCTGGGC
>JACAEW010000266.1 GCA_013388675.1 Syntrophaceae bacterium
CCCGAGAACATCGCGGCCATGTTTGACGAGGCGAGAGAATACGGCAGGTACTGGCAGTAGGCCAAAGGCCGAATGCGGGGGCCGGGCCGTGCGATTACGAAACGCCTCTATTGCGCCGCCAGTTTCACTCTTTTCCCGTCAATCTCCAGGGTCGTCTTGCAGTAGGTGCTCTTCCGGATGATCTTTCCATCCCGGAAATGCATGACGTCCAACCCCCTTCTTCGCTCGCGCTTTCCCTGGTATCCTGCTTCATTCGACGGCCAGTCCAGGGTCCATTCGTAGAGGACCTTTTGGGCTTCTTCGTCCACGAAAGTGTCCTCGCCCCTGAACCGGAAATCTCCGTGGTTCTTGAACCAAGGTTCCCAGGCTTTGCGCAGGGCTTCTTTTCCCTCGGCCCCACCCCCGGTCCAGTTCTCAAAAACGATTTTCTCATGGAAAAGGGCCATGACCCCATCCAGGTCATGGTCATCCCAGGCTCGGTTCCACTGCGCCAGGGCTCTCAAGATCTCGCCTTTCGACAGCATAAGATAAAACCTCCTATCGCTTGCCCGGGTGACAGGATCGGCGGATTTTATTATAATCAAAAATAATGATTATGCCAAGATCGCGGCCCGAATGGGGAAAATCATGTCTGCCCGCAGGAATATTTTAAAGTCCTTGAAAAAGCTCGTGGAGGAATCGCCCGCCGACCAGACCGAGGCCCTGCTGCTGACTGAAGATTCGGCGCTTACCCGGTTTACCCCTGGTTCGATTCATCAAAACGTGGCCGAGCGAAATCAGACTTTGTTTCTAAGGGCCGCAATGGGAAAACAGGTCGCCCTGGTTACTACCAATATTCTTGAGCCCTCTTCTTTACAGAGTACGCGGGAAAAAGCAGTTTCTCTGGCCCGGTTTTTGCCCTCCAACCCAGATTTCGTATCCCTTCCGCGGCCCAAGGCGATCGCTAGAGTAAAAACCTTCCATGAAAATATTCGGCGGCTCAATCCGGGGAAGAAAGTAAAGGCCGCTCAAGAGATGATGAGCCTGGCCAAGGAAAAAGGGGCCTCCCTTTCGGGGTCTTTTTCCCATGGAATGGTGGAGGTCGCCGTACTCAATTCTCTGGGAGTTGAGGCGTATCAACATTATTCCGACCTTTGCCTCCACGTAATCGCTCAAAACGATTTGGGGTCCGGTTATGCGAGCTTTGTTTCCCGGGATCCCGATGAACTGCAAATCGAATCTCTCGCCCAATCTGCCCTATCCAAGCTATCCGCGGCAAGGCCGGTGGAAATTCCGCCGGGGGAGTACGAAGTACTCCTTGAGCCGGAAGCGGTCCACGAATTCCTGGGATTCATGGGATACCTGGGCTTCCACGCCCTGGCGGTCCAGGAAGGACGATCATTTCTGGGCAACCATTTTGGAGAGAAACTGCTGGATGAGAAAGTCACCATCTATGACGACGGCCTGGACCCTCGTGGGCTCCAGGTTCCCTTCGATTTTGAAGGGATGCCCAAGCAGAAGGTCGTATTTTTTGATAATGGAGTCGTTGGGAATATCACCTACGATTCCTTAACTGCGGGCCGGGATCAAAAGGAGTCCACGGGGCACGCCTTGATGCCCCCCGGCACCGAAGGCCCCATCCCCGTCAACCTCTTTATGCAAGAGGGGGCTTCCTCGCTGGAAGAGATGGTTCGAGGTATAAAAAAAGGGCTTTATGTAACCCGCTTTCACTATACCAACGCGGTGGAGCCCATGAAGGCGGTAATTACCGGCATGACCCGCGACGGGACCTTCTGGATCGAAGGCGGGGAGGTCAGCTACCCGGTCAAAAACCTTCGGTTTACCGAATCGGTTTTAAAGGCCCTCTCGCGGGTGAAAGCCATCAGCCGCGACAGGAAAATCTGTACTCCGGGCTCGGTTTACGGGCGTCGGTTTATCACCGGTACGGTCGCTCCCGCCCTGCAGATCGAAGGGTTTAGTTTTTCGGGAGTTTCTTCTTTGTAGATTCAACGACGAAAAACTTTTTTTTCGCCGAGCCCGCAGGGATCGCAGCGACGGGTTCCCCCTATTTCCCTTGAGGCCCTGGAGCGCACTCGAGGCGCTCCACTGGGGGCATTTTCAAGGAGCCTTTGATGAAAGACCTCATCCACCCCGTCCTTGACATAGCGAATTTGAAAAAGGCGGCCTACGCCGACATCCGGATCGTCCGGCGGCGCATCGAAGAGATTATGGTCAAGAACGGGAAAATCGACGCCCTTACCCGCGATGAAGATTACGGGTTCGGAATCCGGGTCCTTTACCAGGGAGCCTGGGGTTTTGCCGCCAGCTCAACCGTTACGAAGGGGGAGATGGAAAAAGCCTTGGATCGGGCCTGGAGGATTGCCAGAGCAAGTTCGCGGGTTAAGGATAAGGAAGTTCGATGGGCACCCGTTCCGCCGATAATCGAAAGTTACCGGACCCCCGCGACCATCGATCCTTTTTCCATCTCCCCCGACCGGAAGGTCCGCCTCCTTCTTGAATCGGAAGAAATCCTGCGCCGAAACCCGAAAGTGAAGGTCTCGGAGGCCTTCATGGGAGTCTATGATACGGAAAAAACCTTCGCCTCCACCGATGGGTCTTTCATCGAACAGAAAATCGTGGAATGCGGCGCAGGGATCTCGGCCACGGCTATCGAAGGATCGGAAGTGCAGGTCCGATCCTATCCAAATTCCTTTCGTGGAAACTTTGCCACCCGAGGGTATGAATGGATCGAAGGATTAGGATTGAAGGATCACGCCGAACGGGTTGCCGAAGAAGCGGTGCAGCTCCTTTCGGCCAAACCCTGCCCTTCCGGGACCACGACGCTCATTCTGGACGGGTCCCAGCTTGCCTTGCAGGTCCATGAATCCATCGGACATCCCATCGAGCTGGACCGGATCCTGGGAACCGAGGCCAGCTATGCGGGGACCAGTTTCCTGAGCCTGGAACAAGTCGGAAAATTTCGATACGGTTCCGAGCTGGTAAACGTCACCGCCGATGCCACGGTTCCGGGCGGGCTGGGGACCTTCGGGTTCGACGACGAGGGAACGAGGGCCCAACGGGTGTCCATCATCTCCCGGGGGATTCTGACCGACCTTCTTACCTCCCGGGAAACGGCTCATTTGCTCGGGAAGGAAAGCAACGGAACCATGCGTGCCGACGGGTGGAACCGCATCCCCCTGATCCGGATGACGAACATCAACCTCGAACCGGGCCAATGGACGCTGGAAGGAATGATCGCCGACACGGAAGATGGGCTTTTCCTGAGCACGAATCGAAGCTGGTCCATCGACGACAAAAGGATCAATTTTCAATTCGGCACCGAGATCGGATGGGAGATTAAGAAGGGAAAGCTCGGCGACATGGTCAAGAACCCGACCTACACGGGAATCACTCCCCGGTTCTGGGGTTCCTGCGACGCCATTGCCAACCGGGACCACTGGCAGATGTGGGGAACTCCCAACTGCGGCAAGGGCGAACCGGGACAGGTGGCTCACGTGGGGCATGGAACCGCCCCGGCCAGGTTCAGGAATGTCCGGGTGGGCCTGATGAAATAAACCCTTCCGCCCCCTTGCGGGAAACGGCAGGACGAGCCATTCCGGTCGTCCAGGGGTTTTTTCATCGGCATGCGCTGGTTTATCTTCGGCCTTCATTTTTGCTTGACAAGCGATCCGATTTTGATATTCATGAAGCACAGGGGATTCCGCTTTTCCCTTTTTCCTCCTTCGAAAGCGCTCAAAGGGAAACCGGCATTTAATCCCTCCTCGTAGTCTTAGGATACGGAAGGGGGGACGGTTCAACCCCTTGAAGATGTTAAAACCTCTATTGCGGGAGAAGGAAATGAAACTTCCTCTGGATGGAATCCGGGTCTTGGAGATGGGACACACGGTGATGGGGCCGACCTGCGGACTGGTCCTGGCGGACATGGGAGCCGAGGTGATCAAAATCGAGCGGGCCCCCAAGGGGGACGACACCCGCCGGCTCATCGGCTTCGGGCAGGGCTTCTTCCTCTACTTCAACCGGAATAAGAAAAGTCTGGCCGTGGACTTAAAATCGGATAAAGGAGCGGGGCTGGTTAAGAAGCTGGCCTCCGCTTCGGATGTGTTCATCGAGAACTTCGGGCCGGGCGCCGTCGACCGCCTGGGGCTGGGGTACGAAGACTTGTCCAAAGTGAATCCCCGCCTGATTTATTGTTCGCTGAAAGGTTTTCTCCCCGGGCCCTATGAGCATCGCCCCGCCCTGGACGAAGTGGTCCAAATGATGGGAGGGCTTGCCTACATGACCGGACCCCAAGGCCGTCCGCTAAGGGCCGGCTCTTCGGTGGTGGATATTATGGGAGGGAGCTACGGGGTCATTGGAATTCTAACCGCCCTCTTCGAGAGAGAGAAGACCGGCAAGGGCCAATTTGTGATCGCTTCCCTGTATGAATCCACGGCTTTCCTGATGGGGCAACACATGGCCCTTTCGGCGGTTTCGGGCAAGCCGGTCCCCCCCATGCCCAATCGCATTGCCACTTGGGGCATTTATGACATTTTCAAGACGAAGGACGCTGGAGAAATTTTTATCGGGATTACCAGCGATAAACAGTGGAAGGCATTCGGCGAGGCTTTCAACCGTCCCGACCTGGCCAACGATCCCAGGGTCCAGACTAACAACGACCGGATCCTCCAGCGCGACTGGCTGATTCCGGCCTTACAGAGGGTTTTTGAAAGCCAAACCAAGGAAGAAATCATCCGCATTTGTGAGCAGGCCGGGATTCCCTTCGCCCCCATCGCCCACCCGGAAGACCTCTTCGAAGACCGCCAGTTGAACGAAGGGGGCGGACTCGTGGAAGTTCCCCTGCCCCAGGGGGGCAAAACCAAACTTCCCCGGATCCCCGTGCGGGTCGGCTCGCACGATTTCGGGCTACGGTCCAACCCACCCTCCGTGGGAGAGGGAAGCCGGGAGGTATTGAAGGCTGCCGGATTTTCCGACGAAGAGATCGAGGGGCTGAAAAAAGAGGGCGTCCTCGTTTTTTGAAATTCGCCAACCGGTTTTCCCCACCTCTTTTTCTCGATTGCGTCCTTCACTTTTCGCGAAACAGACGAAAAGCCGCTATTTTTTAACCCATTTCCGGCCGGGAAGCTTGGGGGTGGGCAAGCCTATTCCAATCATTGACAAATCCACCAAATCAGGAAAGAGTTTAAATCCAGGACAGAAAATTGCTTGGGAAGGCTGGCAGAATTTCTCTTTCCTGTCCTTGCTCAAACCTTCTGAGCGGGAGGAAACCGCGAAGGGAATAAAATATCGAATATGGCTGGCCGGAGGCTTTTTTCTTGAAGGGGCTTTTTCCATCTTTTAAAAAAGGGGGGATTTATCCTAGTTTTCGGGAATGTTCCTTACCCCTCATCTGGGCTTTGATCCTTTTGCAGGCCCCCGCCCTTTTTGCCCAACCTCCTTTTACTCTCCATTTCGCCAACGACGAACCCGGAAAATTTCCGGCCGGATGGTCGTCGCCGGATAAGGAAAATATGGGGAGAGTCTATTGGGTCCGGGAGGAGGGCGGCCATAAATTCCTTCGCGCCGACGCCAAGGGAATCAGCGTCCCGATCGGGTGCGAAAAGGCTTGGGGATTGGAAGAATTCCCGGTCCTTCACTGGCGCTGGAGAGCCATGGCCTTTCCCGAGGGAACCAATGAGCGGGAAAAAACCGGAAACGATAACGTCCTTTCCTTATATGTCGTTCTGGGCGGATGGCCCATTCCCCGGTTCATAAAATACATCTGGAGCGACACCTTGCCGGTCGGAACCATCTTTGATTCTCCCCTTTCGGGCAGAACGAAGGTCTTCGTCATCCGCAGCGGAAGATCGTCGGCGGGTAAATGGGTCTCCGAGGAGCGCAATGTACTGGCCGACTACCGCAGGGTGTTTGGGGAAAGGGAAAAGAATCCCTCTGCAAAGGGAATCCTTCTTTTAACCGATTCCGACAATACCGGGACCCAGGCAGTGGGCGATTACGATGCCATTACGGTAGGGGCCAACTGAGCAAAGATTTCAAGATTTTCTTCTCGATTCGAATCCTCTCGGGTGGGCCGCTCCGCTTCAGGCCGAAATGGGAAGGAAAACGATCTTTCCGGCGTCATCCCAGCCGCTTAATTTGGCCAATATTTTGGCGATGGGGTTGAAAACCTGAGGCATTTGAGCCTTTTACGCAAAAAAAACACGATTTAAAAATAATACATTACCTTTCTGGGCCTATTGGCACAATTCGTGCACCGGTTTTATAGATACACTGTGAGAATCCAGCAAGCATAGAATTGGAGGCTGAGGATGGAAAAAAGGAAGAAGTTGAAGGGTACCTGGCGGACGAACTTCAAGAGCGAACAAACGGGATTTATTGCCCGGGGGCATTTTTGGTTTTTGGCCTTTTTGCTCATGGCAAGCTTGGTTTTTTCTCCGCCATTCGTCGAGGCAGAGGTGGAATGGAGAGTCCTTAAAAACTTGGACCTGAATGCCAAGCCGCTGGATATCGCCACCTCCACGGATGGAAAATGGTTGTTCATTCTCACTCCCGGAGAGGTCTTAATCTTTTCCGTTCCCGAAGGTACGATCAGCGACCGGATTCCCGTGGACAAGGAATTCGACCGCATTGCCCCTTTGCCGAGGCCCGATTTAATCAGCCTCACGAGCGGTACGAAAAATTCCCTCCAGGTCATTCAGTTTGCACCCATCTACGCTTTTGACCTGACGAGCCTGCCCATCAAGGGCCCCCAGGATGCTTTTGTCACCCTGGCGGTTTTTGATGACTATCAATGCCCCTACTGCGCGAGGCTTGAGTCCACTCTCCGCCAGGTAGTTGAAAAATACCCCAACGACGTGAAACTGGTGATTAAACACTTCCCGCTTTCGTCGCACGAATACGCCAGGAAGGCGGCCGTCGCCGCACTCGCTGCAGGGAGGCAAGGAAAGTTTTGGGAAATCCATGAGAAGCTTTTCGCCAGCCAGAATGAGCTGAATGACGCCAAGGTGGATTCGATTGCCGGGGAAATCGGTTTGGATATGGAGCGGTTCAAGAAGGACCTCCAAGACCCCGCCATTGCTTCCCTGATCGATAGAGATTTGAAAGACGGCAATCGAGCGAATATCCCCGGGACCCCCGCTGTTTTCTTGAATGGAAAGCTGCTCAACCTGCGCGGCCCGGATGCGCTCTATCAGGCCATCGACGCGGAATTGAAAAAGAAGAAAAAATAGCGGGACAATTTACCCCTTGGAAAAGAAAGTCAACTCCCCTTTCATCCCCCTTTTTCAAAGGGGGAAAAGGCCCCCTGATTCATCGAATTCCCGCAAATAACCTCTCCTCCTTTTGGGGAAAGGGAGGCCGGGAGGGATTTTGGGGAAAGTCGTTGAAAAGGCTAAATTCTTACGAAATAGGGAGGTTTTTTCGATTTCGGGGGGGACTCCCAAACAACGGGCCGGATTGCTAATTATTTACCGTTGACAATCCGGCCTTTTTGTTTCAAGGGCTCGATAAGCATTGATCCGGTCGAGGTCGCGAATCTTTCTTTCCCCCGGTTAAAATCTTTTCATTTGGGTCGCTCTGCCGGCGGGCGACGAATCGTCTCTTTGGTTTCGAATTTCAGCCGTACGTATCAACCCCCTCGATCTCCCGCCACAAGCCCTCTAGCCAAAGGGAACCCGGGGATTCCGCAGGGAGGGTTCTTTTTTCTTCACCCAGCTTCGTTTTGAGGTCCTTTTTCCGGCGTTCGGGTCCCTGATACCGTCCCCCGCAACCCCTCACCGGATCGAGCCGGATGTTAACCCATCTTTCCTCGGAGGGGCGATAGAAGTGGGTGATATTATCCCCGGCGATCAGGGTATCGAGAAGGTCACTGGGAACATAATCAAAATCGTATTCCTTGGCCTTATAGGCAACCCGGATGAGCGGCATTCCTTTTCTCCCGAAAAATAGATTTAGGCGATGGCTCCTTCTGGCTCCCCCCTTCCCGCAACATGCCCTTGCTTCATGTGGAAGCCACTTTTTTATTACCGGGTGCAATTTGAGGGCCAAGAAGGATATGTCCCTTAACTAATTGATTTAAATGGTCTTTGAAGTTTTTTCGGATTAAAAAAAGCCGACAAGGGAAAGGATTTTTCCCATAAGTGCAAAAAATCATGATCGAAAATCCAGTCTTCTTCCGCTGACGCTCACCCTTTTGGCATCCTTGCCACCCCCCTTTCCAGCGCTTTTACGAAATCCTCAACCTCCGCCTCCCCCATGGGGGTGGAGAGACATCCCAGTCCCTCTTTGGAAATGATGATTCCTTCTTCCAGAAGGTTATGATGGAGGCGGTTGAATCGATCCTGGGGGGATGCCTTGCGAATGGAAGAACGGTAGTCTACGACCGGATCGGCGGTCATAAGCAAGCGGAATAGCGACCCTTCTCCGGTCAACTGGGCGGGCTCGCCCGCGGCCGCAAAAACCTCATTGGATTTTTTGCGCAGCAGATCTCCCAGCCTATTGATCCGGGCGTACACCGAGGGGGTCATCTGTTCCATGGCCGCCAGTCCCGCGGCCATAGTCAGGGGATTGGCGCTGGCCGTTCCCCCGGAGATCACTTTGGGAGGGCCTTGGCTCGGGTCCAGCAGGTCCATGACCTCCGCTTTGCCGCCCACCGCACCCACCGGCAGCCCCCCTCCCATGATCTTGCCGAAAGTCGTCAGGTCCGGGTCCCCCCCGTATTTCGCCTGCGCCCCGCCATGATCCACCCGGAAACTGATCACCTCATCATAGATCGTAAGGATCCCGTAGGCGCGAGTGATCTCGCGGAGAAATTTGAAGAAGCCTTCAGCGGGAAGGGGAAACCCTCCCCGGTTCGACAGGGGGTCCAGGATCAAGGCGGCGATTACCTTGCCGTGCTGCTCCAGGAGTTTTTCCACCGCCTTTTGGTCATTGAAAGGCATGACCAATACGTCTCCCAGGACGGAATCGGCCAGACCGCCGGAGCTCGGCGTGCTAGCGGGGGCCTCCGGCGGCCCCCAGTTCGCCGGGGTCGAGGAAAAGCTCACCTGCACATAGTCATAGTAGCCGTGGTAAAAGCCCTCGAATTTGGCGATCCGGCTCCGTCCGGTGAAGGCCCGCGCCAGCTTGATGGCCATCATGACGGCTTCCGTTCCGGAGTTGGAAAAACGAATCTTCTCCAACGATTTGACCCTTTCGATCATCAGCCGGGCCAGGCGGATTTCCGGCTCCGAGGGCTCGGAAAAGGCGGTACCCCGTTCGATCTGGTCGAAGAGCGCTTTCTTGATGCCCGGATTTCCATGGCCGTGAATCAGGGCCGTCATGTTGTTCAGGAAGTCGAGCCTCCGCGTCCCTTCTACGTCGGTCAGATAGCACCCTTCCCCCGATTGGGCGTAGATGGGGTAAGGCTTAAAATAATAATGAATGCGCGAAGTCCCGCCGGGGATGTACTTGCTTGCTTCGGCATAAAGCCTTCCGGTCGATGAATCCGGCTCAAGAAAGCCCTTTTTGACCTGCGTTCTGTTCATGGCATCGGCCCCTTTCGTTTTCCTCCCGCTAGGCGGAATCTATTTGCGGGGACATTTTTTTCTTGCCCCTTTCCCCATTCACCTTCCCATTTTCCTAGGACCTCAATTCATCGCCAGTTTAATTCCCAGCCTTTCCGCCGCCTGGATGGCTCTTTCCAGAGAAGGCTTGGCACTCACCAGTTTGATCCTCCCCCCTCCGCGATTCAGCGAATCGACCTCGGCGCTGACCTTTGTGGCTTCGACGGCGATTTTTTGCACCTCCGGTTCGGGGAGGTGGTAAATTTCGACTTCAATCCCCCTTTTGGCCACCTCCTTCAGGACTCGATGATAGGCCCGAATGTCTTTCGTGGAAGCCCCCAGGACGGCCCCCATGAGGATTCCGGGCACGTTGATCGCCCTCCGGGCAAATAAATCGCTGGTCAGACCGATGGAGATTTTCCTGATCTCACCTTCGTACAGCTCATGGGCGATTCGGCCCATGTTAGTGGGAGACCCGACGGCAATGCTGCTCCCCCCCACAACCGCCTCGCCGAACGGGCGAATGATAGAATTGGCCGACTCCGCAAGAATTCTTATTTCCTTCCTTGCCTTGGCCAAGACCTGGGACGATTTTGCGGCTTCTTCCTCCCGGACCTCCCGGGCCACGTATTTTTCCACCTCTCCTTCCTTTTTGAAATAGGGACGCATGTACTCCAAATTGATTTCGGTGATCACCGGAGCGGCTTGGGCATGGACCGAAGCGGCCATGGCCATCATCACGTCGATGTCCACATCTACCCGCAGGGCAGTTTTTAAAGCCAGGTTGGAGGCCAGATTGCCGATCAAGACCGCCCCGCCGATGTGGGTAGCGCATAAACCCGAAACGATCACCCGGGGAGTGCAGGGCACTCCGATGGTGGGGGAAATGGCCAAGACCATGGCTCGCGCCACCTCCCGCGGGGATCCCCCCCGCATCTCGGTCAGCGCGGCTGCCGTGCAGGCCGCCCCCGCCCCGAACCCCTCCATGTTGCATCCGGTAGTTTTCTTTCCCTCTTTGAAAAGGATGCCGATCTTGAGGATCAAGGCCCCGATCTCTCCGATTCTTTGCCTGGAAAGCTTTGTCTCCAGAAGAGCCTTCATCAATCCCGCGGTAACGCAGGAATCCCCCGTGCCCGCGCAGGGCTGAAGCCCCATCTGGTGATTTCCCACCTCCGCGGCCAGGGTATAGATGACCGCGTTGTCGATGAACCGGTCGCCGATTAAAACCGTTCCTTTCTTTTTGAGGCCGGCCAGCCTTTTTCCGATCCCGCCCAATAAAAAGCTCTCCCCCTTCGACAAACCGATTTCCAGGGAGAGAAGGTTGAATTGAAAGGCCTCCAACACTCCTTGAATGACTTCAGAGTAGGTCAGACGATTCGCTTCCATTGCCTCGGCGAGGACCACGTCGCTAGCTCTAACCTTCAAATCCTCGGCCAGGCCGATAACCTCCCCCAGGGTGAGCCGGCCCAGGGGCAGACCTTTTCTTTTCATCCGTTTAACAACGTCCACCAAATATGGTTCTTTTTTCATCCGCGGCCCGGCCATAAAATCCTTTCTGGGAACTTATCTCTTGCTTTGCAGCCGGTGATAATCCAACTGCTTCCTCGCTTCCCGGAGGCTCATTCCTTTTTCCAGAAGCTTCAGGATTTTCCGTTCAGCCTCATCGATCTCCTGGGCGATCTTCAACACCTCCTCGGCTTTTTCCTGGGGGACGATGATGACCCCCGTATCGTCGCAGGCGACGATGTCTTTGGGCCGGACCACGATCCCGCTGATGGACACGGAGATATTGATCCCGTCCACTTCGACCCGGTCCTTCCCCGTGACCATCAGGCGGCCCCGGGTAAAGATGGGGTATTTGGACTTCAGGATCCGGGGAAGGTCCCGGCAGACCCCGTCGATCACCGTGCCGGCGATTCCCCGCTTCGCGGCATAGACGGTCATGATATCCCCCCAAACGGTGCAGTAGGTCCGCCCCCCGTTGTCCAGGACCACCACCTGCCCGGGCTCCACATCATCCAAGAAATCCCCCACGGTCCCCTTTACGACCCCGCAAGGGCGGTAGCGGACGGTAAAGGCCCGGCCCACGGCTTTCGTCCCCGGGACCTGGGGCAGGATGCCTTGACAGCCCCCGGCAATTCCCAGGCGGTCCAGGGCGTCGGAGATGCAGGTCGTGTCCAGTTCCATGAATCTTTTTACCAAAACATCCGCCTTTTCGGACATAAGCCCCTCCTTTCAACCGCAAACCTTTCCCGATTTCACTTCCTTAGCATCGTCTCGTAACCATACTTCTGGTCCACCTCCAGGATGGGAACTCCCCTTTTAAGCTCTTCCACCATGGCCGCCTCTTTCTGAAACACTTGTTCAGCCGCATCCAGGACTTCCTCCAGTTTTTCCACTGGAATCACCACCACGCCGTTCACATCGGCCACGAGAATATCCCCCGGCCTCACCTGCACATCCCCGATGCGGATCACTCCGTTAAAGGATTCCTCCATGATCCTTCCCCGGGCCGTGATCGGGACCGTCCCCCGGGCATAGACCGGGAAACCGAACTCCTTGCAGGCATCGATGTCCCGCGCCGCTCCATCCACCACCACTCCCGAGACTCCCTTCACTTTGGCCCCCATGGAAAGAATTTCGCCCCAGCAGTTGTTGTAAAGGTCTCCCCGGTTGTCGATGGCAATGACATCCCCCGGGCTGGCGGCATCAATAGCCCGGACCCCGAGATGGTGCTGGGATTTGGCCATTCCCGCAGCCGTGATTTTGATGGTCACCGCCCGGCCGATGATCTTGGGGCAATCATACATGGGCCGGATTCCGATGACCGCTCCCCGGATTCCCATTTTATCCAGGGCGTCGGCCAAATTCGTCGTGGCCAACTTCTCGAATCGTTTCCGGTACACTGCGTCGAATTGCTTGGCTTCCACCTTCCCCTCCCTTTCCGAAACCCTTGTCCTCCTATGTTCTGAAATGGTTCTCCCCCGGTCAAGCGGAAAAGATCGTCCCCGCCCCATTGATCCCCCTTTTCCTCCACCTTCCTGCCAAAACCCCACTCCGTCGCGGCTTATCCGATTACAGTACTCAGGAGTTCCCGGATCATGGGACGAGCATTCTCTTCGGGCAGGCAATATTGCATCTGGAGGAAACGGGATCGGAAACGACTCACTTCTTCCTTGACCGCGCGGTTTTTCAAGATGGCATCGGCCATGATGCCGGCCAGCTCGGCAAAGTCCTTTTCCTTCATCCCGAAGCGGGTCATTTCCTGGACGCCCATCCGCAGGCCGCTGCTGGCCGTAAAACCTTCATCGTCGGGCAAAGCCTGGTAATTCACCACGATGTTGTTCTCCTCCAGCCTGCGGGCCACTTCGGGCCCGCGCGTATAACCCACCCGGAGCAGGACTTGGTGGGTTTCCGTGTATCCGAGCGCCGGGTCCCCCTCCACCTGCAGTCCGGCATTTTTCAGGGCCCGGGCAAAGGCCTTGGCATTGGCCACTACCTGCCTCTGGTACTCGTCGGCGAAAGCGTTCATCTCATAAACCGCCAGCAGGAGGCCTACCAGCGTGCCGAGGTGATGATTGCTCAGGCTCCCGGGAAAGGTCCGTCGGGTCATGGCCTTCCAGAGGTCGTGGTATTCGGAGGCTTCGTCCAGGTTGCTGCCGATGATCCCCCTTTGGGTGCCGAAGAAAGTCTTGTGGGTTGACCCGGTGACGATATCCGCCCCTTCCATGAAGGGCTGCTGGAAATGGGGGCCGATCAGGCCCAGGACATGGGCCATGTCATACAGGATCCAGGCCTTCTCCTTCATCCCCTTTACGATGCGGCGCAGCTCGGCCACGGGCTCTTTGTAAAGGACCATGCTCTTGCCCAGGATGATGAGTTCGGGCTTGTGCCGCTGGATGTATTCCTCCGCCTGTTTCAGGTCGATCTGATAGGGGTTCTCCTCCTGCACGGGAAAGTTGATCGCCCCCATCCGGTCCAGGTCCGGGGCCACGGAGATGAAATCCCGCAGCGCGCCCATGGGCTGGGAACTGAGATGTCCGCCCCGGCCGAGATGGTGGTTCATGACTTTGCGAAACCTTCGGGGATTGATCCTGCGGTAGGCCCGATTCAAGTAATCCACGAAGGCGCTGAAAACCGCGGCATTGGCCATCTGGCCGCTGATGATGCGGATTTCCACCATGGAGCACCCCAGGAATCGGGCCATTTCTTCCTGGAGCCGGGTTTCCACCCATTCGATGAAATCCGTCCCCTGATAATAAAAGACATCGGCTTCGCCCAGGAATTTATAATTCCGGTGCTCTGCATATCTGGCGCAGGGATCGGAAATGGAAAGGAGTCTCGCCAGAGGAGAGGGGGTCTGTTCCGAAGGAATCAGATTGATGCTCTGTCTCTGGCGCCAAAAGGTGTTCTCCCCGGCCTTCTTTACCAGCGTTTCCGCGGACAAAAGGAGAGGTTCCAACGGCTTGGGCTTTCGGACGACCCTTTCTTCGACGAAGACGGGGCGGGAATAAGGAGGGGCCTCGGCGCTCAGATGACGTTTGACCAGTTGCCCGGAGAGAAATTTCCCCCGGCTGAGAATCCGGACCTCCTGCCCTTCTTTGAGGCCCGCGTCCACGTAGGCAAAGGCGATGGAGCGGCGGCCCCTGCCCTGCCCGATGCGGGAGGAAATCCCCTGCCCCTCAAATTTCCAGTAGGGGATCATGGTCCCGCTGGTTATGTAGCCAACCAGTCGGTCGCCCACAAAGGTTTGAAAATTCTGGCGAACAACGCCCTCGGAAAGGACGGCCACCGGCCATATTCTTCGCTTGATGAGGGGAGCAGCGGGGATCAAGTCGTCCCAGCCGTATTCCCGGGCCTGGATTTCCTGGAGCTGGTTCCACAAGGGTCCCCGCCCAAGGTAGTCGCCCTTGAGTTCCGAGAAGCTCACGGCAATCTTAGCGGGGGGCAGGGCCAGAATAGGAATCTCCAGCCCTTCGGCATCGATCCCCAATTCGTGCCCGTAGAGGGGAAGACCGGCTTCCAGCCGCAAGGTATCCCGCGCCCCCAGGCCAACGGGAAGGATGCCCTGGGCGGAACCTTGCTGGAGGATCTTTTCCCAGATTGCAGCGGCCCAGTCGGCGGGCAAGAACAGCTCGAATCCCAGGGGCTCCCCCGTGTATCCGGTCCTGGCCACGTCCACCGGGATTCCCTCGATGGAGACCCGGCGCAGGTTGTTCTTCCCCGGGTCCGGCAGCCTGGAGCGGGTCTTCTGCAGAAAGCCCTCCAGGAGCGATTTGGACAGGGGGCCCTGCAGGGAAAACATGGCGAGTCGTTCGGTTATGTTTTCCAGGGTCACCCCGGAAAACTTTTTCCGAATTTCTTGAAGCCAGTCCCAGTCTTTTGCCGTGTTGGAAGCATTAACCACCAGGAGGTATTCCTTTTCCTCAAAGCGGTAGAGATAGGCGTCGTCGATGGCTCCGCCGGTTTCATTGGCCAAGATGGTGTATTGAGCCTGTCCCGGCTCCAGGGCAAGGGCATTGTTGGTGAGAAGGTACTGCAAATAGGGCAGGACGCCTTCTCCGCCGATTCGGAACCGGCCCATGTGGGAGATGTCGAAGAGGCCGGCGAAACGGCGCGTGGAGAGATGCTCCTCCACGATCCCCGATGGATAATTCAAAGGCATCTCCCAGCCCCCGAAATCAACCATATGAGCCCCGTGATTCTTATGCCAGGAATGAAGGGGGGTTTGGTTCAAATCCAAGTTCATCGTCTCCTCCCGCGAGCGCTGAATGCTTTTTCAGTTTTTAGTCGAAGCTAACACCGAACCAGCGGGATGTCAAGAAAGGGATGGTTCGAAAATCCTTGGACCTATGCCATTCCCAGAATGAATCCCCCACTTTTTTTAGGCATTGTTTTTAAAAAGGAAAACGGTAATAATATTAAACGGCTGTGAAGAAATGGGAAGAACTGGCATTCAAACAGTGCGGCCAATCACCCAGGGGGGGTTAATCCGGGAAGGGGAGTTCTCCCCTCGACTCTGAAAGGGAGGTAAGAAATATGACGGAATCCACAACCGCGACCGAGCGAGTCAGCCGGGAGAAACTGGTGGAAGACCTGAAAGCCGTGGTGAACGACGCCGAGGCGCTCCTCAAGGCCACCGCTCAACAGACCGGGGAGAAAATCGCGGAAGTACGGGCCAAGGCCGAACAATCCTTGAAGACCGCCAAAGTCAGAATTGCCGAGGAGGGCAAGGAAATCATGGAAAAGGCGAAATCGGCCGCCAAATCGACCGATGAATTCGTGCATGCCCACCCCTGGAAGGCTGTGGGGGTAGGAGCGCTGGCGGGCTTCCTGATCGGGCTTCTGATCTCCCGCCGTTAATCCAAATTCATGGCCTCGGCAGACCAGGACCCCGTCCCCAATCGCCCTGCGGGCCTGTTCGATTCGGCTAAAAGACTGGCGGCTACCCTCCTCGCCGTCGCCCATGCCCGGGTAGAGCTTTTTTCCGTCGAACTGGAAGAGGAGTGGGTGCGCATCAGCTCCATTTTGACTTGGAGCCTGGTGGCCATGTTCTGCGCGGGCATCGGAGTGGTGCTGGCGACGCTGTTCCTCGTTTTTGCGCTATGGGACGCCCATCCGCTCCTGGCCCTGGGAATCCCCGCGGCCCTTTTCCTGGTTATCGCCGGGCTTTCTTGGCGGTTGGTGAGAGCCAAGGCCCGGGCGAAGCCCCGACCGTTTGCCGCCAGCCTGGCCGAACTGGCCAAGGACCGCGATCAACTGACATCACGCCCATGAATAAAAAGCTTATCGAATTGGCGGAGCAGCGGGCCGAGCTGATGGCTCGGGTGGCGGAGCAGCGGGCCGAGCTGGCGCGGGTGCTATCCTCGTGGCGCGGGCCTTTGAATGTCGTGGACCAGGGTTGGGCCGCGATTCGCTATCTCCGAGGCAACCCCATAATCTTAGGTGGGATGGTAGCTTTCCTGGTAGCCCTTCGCCCCTGGCGAATAGGGAAATGGGTCCCCCCGGGCTGGCTTCTGTGGCGTCTTGTCCGGATGGCCCTCGGTCCCAAAGGGATGCTGCGCGGCCATTGAAGTCCAAATCCGGCTTTCCTCCCCTTCCCCATTCTGGTCGATTCTCGATTCCTTGCTAATCAATCTTTTCTTGCTCTTTTTATGCCTCTGGGCTAAATCATCCACATGCGGAATGGGAAGAGCGGAATGCCAAGAATGGAAATCGAGCCTCATTTCATACCTTCGTCGCTTTCAACTTGAAGGAATTAGGAACAATTACGCACTTTATCACAGGAGATCTTATGAAATACGATTTCGATACGGTCCGGGACCGCCGGGGAAGCGACAGCGCCAAATGGAAAAAATATGGGGACGATGTCTTGCCCCTCTGGGTTGCGGACATGGATTTCGTATCGGCCGACCCCATCCTCCAAGCCCTGCATGAGCGAGTGGATCACGCCTTCTTCGGCTACTCCATGCCTTTGGGGGAACTATGCCAGACGCTCCTTACCCGGCTGAAAGGGCTGTACGGGTGGGATGTGCGGGACGAAGAAATCCACAATTTGCCGGGATTGGTCACCGGCCTGAACTTCGCCGTCCAGGCCTTCACCGCTCCCGGAGATGGAGTCTTAATCCAGCCGCCGGTTTATCCTCATTTTGTGAAAGACCCGGTCCATCACGGACGAGTCCTCGTGGACCCTCCCCTCGTGGAAAAAGGGGACACCTATGAAGTGGATTTCGAGGCTTTTGAAAAGGCCATCACTCCCCGAACCAGACTTTTCATCCTCTGCAACCCCCACAACCCAGTCGGCCGCGTTTTCACCCGTGGCGAGCTGGAAAAAATGGCCGAGATTTGCCTGCGTCACCGGTTGGTCATATGCGCGGATGAGATTCACTGCGACCTGATCTTTCCCGGCTTCCGGCATATCCCCATCGCATCGCTCAGCCCGGAGGTGGCGCGATGGACGATCACCCTCCTGGCCCCCAGCAAAACCTACAATCTGGCGGGATTGCGGTGCGGCTTTGCCATCATTCAGAATCCCGATTTGGCCAAAAGATGGAAGGGGGCGACGCTGGGACTCAATCCCGGGGTAAATATCATGGGACAGGCGGCCGCCCTGGCGGCTTACCGGGAAGGGCAAGAATGGCTGAACCAGGCCATCGCCTATTTGGTGGGGAACCGGGATTTTCTATACCGGGCCGTCCCGGAAAGGCTTCCCGGCGTGCGAATGATTAAGATGGAGGGAACGTACCTGGCCTGGCTGGACTGCAGGAAAGCCGGAATTCGGGTCAATCCTTTTCAGTTTTTCCTGAAGGAAGCCAAGGTCGCCCTCAACGACGGGGCCGAATTCGGAAAGGGAGGGGAAGGCTTTGTCCGGCTGAATTTCGCCTGCCCCCGGAGCATGCTGAATGAAGCCCTGGAAAAGATGTCGGCAGCCCTGAAGCTCCTTCCTTAAGCAAGGTCGATGATTCGCTCTTTCCTAAGAAAACAGCTCCTCAAAAACCAAGCCCTGTTTTTCCGCGAGGCGGAGCGTATTTCCGGCTTTCTCTACCTGTTGATGAAGCAGAGAAACACGGGGGAGACGTGGACGCCGGAGGAAAAGCGGGAGATCAAAAAACAACTGAAATATTTGGCCATGTACATCCCAATCCTGGTCATCTTCCTCCTTCCGGGCGGGTCTTTATTCATCCCCTTCCTGGCTGAAGTGATGGACCGGAGGAAAGTGCCTAGAAGGCCAACCCTTCAGAGCGTCCCCTTGAAAACAGGCGATTAGCAACGATTGAATCGCCCCCGGACGAGTCGCCCCCCGGTCCGAGAAGATTGGTTCATTGGCTTCAGGGCAGCCCGGATTGAGGAATGTGAAGCAACCCTCCTTCATCACCAACGGGGCGTTGGAGGGGGAAAAGAGAAGGGCTTCAAACGGCCGGCACGCTTCCTCTCAGCGTTCTGTTAAGGTCCCTCAGGTAGTCTTCGGTGCGGATATTCCACCTTTGAGGATCCAGGGGCATGACGATGGAACGTTTGTACCAGGATGACTGGGCCGTTTTTTCCGTCAAATCCGCCAGGAACGGTTGGGGATACGGGGTCTTGGAATCGCGATGGATGATGAGCACATCGGGACGGAGGAGCATGTTGGGTTTCACCCCGCAAATGATCCCCATTTCCTCCGTATCCAGAAGAACGAGCGTCCCGAAAGGATAGATCCCGATGCACTGAATGAATCGTTCCATCAGGAGCCGGTTGAATTCTTCCATTCCCCTCTCGTAGATTTTCCGGATGGCTTCATGCGGCTGAACGGCCTTCTGGAAGGGGCGATCGGTGGTAACCGCGTCGTAAAAATCGACGATCCCGGCAATCTGGCCGGAGAGGCTGATGGCCTCTCCCTTGAGCCCGAAGGGATATCCGTTGCCATTGAATCGCTCATGGTGCTGGAGGGCCAGTTGTTTCGCCTGCTCGGGGATTCCTTTTGATTCTTCCATCATTTCCAGGCTGTAAATCGGATGTTTCCTCACCTGCACCCATTCTGTTTCGCTTAGAGTAGCCGGTTTTTTCAGGATCTGGGGGTCGATCTTCATCTTGCCCACGTCGTGCAGAAGGGCGCCGATTCCGATTTCCACCATCTCTTCCCGGGGAAGGCTCAGGTGGCGGGCCATGGATAGGCTCAAAATGCAGACGTCGAGGGAGTGCACGAACATGTATTCGTCGTAACTCTTCATCCGGGTCAGGCTGGTCAGGGCGTCGTGGTTTCGCAGGATGCTGTCCACCATGGAATGCACCGCCCGTTTGACCCGATCGCCCTCGATGCTTTTTCCCATGCGTACCGCGGTCATCACGTTTCGGACCACCTTCTCGGCTTCCTCCTTTACCCTGCGGGCGGCATGGATCTCTTGAATGAAGGGGATCTCGTCATCGAAGGGCACGCGAAGGGGGGACTCGGGGGAGAATAGGCCCTCCCCCCCCGGTCCAATATTCTCCTCCCAAAATGCCACCGAATCCGACTTTTCCGGGCTTTCGGGATAAGCGTCCGTCCCTTCTTCACCCATCGGCTGTCCTTTGATCGGGTTTGGCGCCAGGACCTCTATAGAGGGAACATATCCCGTGGCCTGAATCGGGGAAATACCAGCACCCCGCAAAGGAGGAAAGGAAGGATGCAAAGCTGGAGGTTGCGGCTCTTCCATTCGTACGGCGGACCCCCCCGGGGGAGGATTTAACCCCCGGCTTTCCGGGGCGGGGACCTTTTCTGCCCCCCTGGGAGAAGGAACATCCAAACCCCGCTGCGGGTCTATGTAAACCTCTTGAATTCCATACTTTTTAAGCTTTTCAATCTTTTTGGGGGAGTCAATCGTAAGCTGATTCCTGAAGAATGGATGTTGTATCCAGGATCGGCCCAGATTGACGATGAACATGCCCACTTTCAGGTCATGAATACTGATTTTCTTGAAATTGGCCTTATCAGCTTCCTTGATCATTGAACTTAGGACTCCTTTTGAATTTCGGAAAAAAAATAACTTTTTTATTGATTTTAATAAGTTATAAAGGATTGGGGGTTCTGCGCTTCAGATTCCCGCTGGGTTAATCCCCTGAAAGCCTGGGGTCTTAATATGAGCCATGAAAATATGCCAAGGGCGTTTACGACCGCTCTTTCATAATATCGTTCGGAATCCCCAAGAGCTTGAATGAAAGGAGATGGTTCTGCAGATTACTTGTCTATATGCGCGGGGGGGGAAATCAAATCAAAGCCAGTCGGTCGGCGACGGCCAGTCCGGCCCGGGTGGGCCGAAGACGGCCCTCCTGAATGGTTATCAACCCCTCGGATTCAAGCCTTCGCAAGATGTTTTCCTTTTCCCGGAGGAGGTTTCCCCCATGATTTCTAGCGAATTCATCCAAATCGATGCCGTCCGCAGTCCGGAGTCCCAGGAAAAAAGCCTCGGTTCGGAGCTGTTCCGGGGATAGGTTTTCCAAGCCCTCCGTGGGATGGTGTTTCCCATAGAGAGCATGCAAATAGCCCTTGATCGAAGAGGTATTCCACCGCCGTACCCTTTCGGAAAAGGAGTGCGCGGAAGGACCCAGGCCCAGGTAAGGAGAATGGTCCCAGTATTTCCGGTTGTGCCGGGAGGCGTGCTCCCTTCCCCGGCAAAAGTTGGATACCTCATAATGAACATAACCTGCTCTCTCCAGCGTTTCCGAAGTGGCCAGGAAGAACTGGCGGAGTTCCTCTTCTTCGGGAAATCCAAAGGCCCCCCCGCGGTAAGCATTCCCCATGGGGGTTTCCTCTTCAAGGCTGAGTTGATAGCAGGATAGGTGCTCGGGCGAGAAGGCGACGGCGCGCCCGAGAGTTTTTAGCCACCGCTCCATGGTTTGCCCTGGAACCGCATAGATCAAATCCAATCCGAGACGGTCAAAACCGGCCTTGCGCGATGCTTCGATGGCTTCGCAAGCCTTTATTGAGGTGTGCCGCCTTCCCAGGAAAGATAGAACTTCCGGGGAGAAGGATTGAACCCCCAGGTTGAGGCGGTGAATCCCCAATTCTCGGAGGGCCTTCAGAAACGGCCAATCCAGGTCCCCGGGATTGGCCTCCAGGGTGATTTCCACCGATGGCGCAAGGGTGAATTTTTTCCGGATTTTTTCCAGAATCTCCCCGATCTGAGGGGGACTGAGGACCGAAGGAGTCCCCCCCCCGATATAGACTGTGTCGAAGGGGATTGAAAAAGCCGGGCCGAACATTTCCATTTCTCTTTCCAAGGCTTGGATGAAGTCGGGGATGAGGGTCAGGTCGGTTTGGGAATAAAAACTGCAGTAGGGGCATTTCGTGCGGCAGAAAGGGATATGAAGGTAGAGGCCGGGCGGGCTTTGATTGCGGATTGCGGATCGCGAATTGCGGATTGACGCTTCCGGGTTGGGGAAGTGCCTATTATCCATCCTCGTCCTCAATCCCCGTTACTTTTCAGGACTGCCAGGAAGGCACTTTGGGGAATCGTGACCGAGCCGATCATTTTCATCCGCTTCTTTCCCTCTTTCTGCTTCTCCAGAAGCTTCCTTTTGCGGGTGATGTCCCCCCCGTAGCATTTGGCGGTAACATCCTTCCGAAAGGGGGAAATGGTGGTACGGGCGATGATCTCGCCGCCGATGGCCCCCTGAATGGCGACCCGGAATACCTGCCGGGGAATCTCTTCTTTCAGCCTTTCGCAAGCCTGAAGGGCCCGGGGACGGGCATGGTCCCGATGGAGGACCTGGGAAAGGGCGTCCACCTTCTCCCCGTTGACCAGGATGTCCAGAAGAACCAGGTCGCTTTGCCGGTAATCCATGAGGTCATAATCGAAGGACCCGTATCCCTGGGTAACGGTCTTGAAGCGGTCGTAGAAATCGTAGATCACCTCGGCCAGGGGCATTTCATAGATCAATTCCACCCGTTTGGGGCTCAGGTAGTTCATCTTGGAATTGACCCCCCTCCGGTCCGTGCAGAGCTTCATGACCCCCCCCAGGTATTTATCGGGCAGGATCATCGTCGCCCGGATATAAGGCTCCTCGGCCTTGACGATGTTCGTCCGATCCGGATAATGGGCCGGGTTGTCCACGTCCACCGTGCTCCCATCCTTGAGGGTGAAGCGGTATCGGACGCTGGGAACGGAAAGGATGATGGAAAGGTTATATTCCCGCTCCAATCTCTCCTGGACGATTTCCAGGTGAAGAAGGCCCAGAAAGCCGCAGCGAAATCCCTGCCCCAGGGCGACGGAGGAGTCTTTTTGATAGATGAAGGCCGCGTCGTTGAGTTTGTATTTTTCCAGGGCCACCGCGAGGTCCTCGTAGTCGTCCGAGGCGATGGGGTAGATGGAGGAAAAGACCACCGGTTTGATGTCCTTGAAACCGGGGAGGGCCTGATTGCAAGGGCGGCTGTCGAGAGTGACGGTGTCGCCGATGCGGACGTCGGAGATGGTTTTAATGCCGGCGATGAGGTAACCCACCTCCCCTGCGCTCAGTCGCTCCATCCTTTCGCGGCGAAGGGAAAAACGGCCCACTTCCTCCACCTCATAATCGGCCCGATTGGAAAGAAAACGGATCGTGTCGCCTTTTTTCACGGTTCCTTCGAAAACCCGGCAGTGGACGATGGTGCCCCGGAAAGTGTCGTACTGGGCGTCGAAGATCAGGGCCGCCAGGGGAGATTCCGGCGACCCCCGGGGCGGCGGGATTTTGCGGACGATGGCCTCCAGGATCTCCTCGATCCCGATCCCTTCCTTCGCGGAACATTTTAGATGGGATGCGGGGTCGAGGCCCAGTTCCGTGTCGATCTGTCCCAGGACCCGGTCCACATCCGCCGTGGGAAGGTCGATCTTGTTGATCACCGGAATGATTTCCAGGTTATTCTCCATGGCCAAATAGAGATTGGCGATGGTCTGGGCTTGAACGCCCTGGGCCGCATCGATCAGCAGGAGGACGCCCTCGCAGGAAGCCAGCGCCCGGGAGACCTCGTAAGTGAAGTCCACGTGGCCCGGGGTGTCGATCAAATTGAGGAGGTAGTCCCTCCCATCCTTACCCCGGTAGGGAAGGGTCACAGCCTGGCTTTTAATGGTGATGCCCCGCTCTCTTTCGATGTCCATATTGTCCAGGATCTGGTCGCGGAAATTTCTTTCGTCCACCAAACCGGCATACTGGATCAGCCGATCGGCCAGGGTGGATTTTCCATGGTCAATGTGGGCAATGATGCTGAAATTGCGAATATTTTCGTTCATCAGTTCCATGCAGTCCCCCATGGAAGCGCCTCTCTTCGAATCGCGGGTTGGATTTCTCAGGGGAATGAGGAAAGGACTCCAAAGGATCCCTTCCCGGGAAGCGAATCCGGGGTGGGTTTTAAAAATATTTTAACACACTCCTCGGATCATTTCATCAATTTCGCCGCCTGCCAGGGGGACTAAACGGAAAAAATTGGAATCGAATTCTTTGGTAAGTCCCTTGAAAGCCGGCGGAAAGAGGAGAAAGAAAGGTTCGGAAAGGTTCATTTCCCGTCTTTTTTGGGGGGGGCCAATTCTTGGATTTCTTTCTGAAGGGATGCTCTCTCCTTGGGCGAATCGTTGAAATAAGGCAGGGCTCTTTGAAAATGGGCCAGAGCGGTCTTCGCGTCTCCCGCCAACTTATAGTAATATCCAAGGCTCCGATAGGCGGGGCCCAGCATATTTTGGGCCCCGTAGGCCATGGCCATGTGGTAATAGTTTTCCCCGAAGTTGGGGTCGAGCTTGTTGGCCGTCAGAAAGGCCTGAAGGGCTTCGTCCGTCCTTTTCTGCTCCAGGAAAACCCTTCCCATATAGTAATGAGCCTTGGCATCGGAAGGGGAAAGGGAGCGGGCCTTTTCCGCGTTTTGATAGGCCTTTTCCAGGTTGGCCTTGAGAAAATAAGCCGCCGCCAGTTCCCGGTAGATTTCCCCGTCCTGAGGGGCAAGGGAGGCTGCCTGGGATAAGCTTTCGATGGACCGGTCCAAACCTCCCATCTTTCGCTGGGCCAGACCCAGGCCGAAGAGGCATTCGGGATCGTCGGGCTTGCGTTTACGGCAGTTTTCGAAGTAATTTACCGCCCGGGCGGTATCTTTTTCCTCGGCCACCAGCTTAGTCTGGATGCGCTTCAAATTTCCCTCCGGGGGCCGCTTTCCCTCCATCTTGGGCATATTCAGCATCTGAATTTCCATGTTTCCCGCCCTCAGTTCGGCGGCCGGGTGGGTTAAGAGGTAAGCCGGGGGATCGCTGGATGCGGGCCCGGAAACACGGCGTATCTTTTTTAGCATGCTGACCATGGCCCGCGGATCATAGCCCGCACGCTCCATGTTTTTCAGGCCCAGGAAGTCGGCCTCCTCTTCATGTTCCCGGCTGTATCTCAGCATGACCGTGGCCGTGGTGGCCTGTGCCGTGACCCCGATGGCGGTGGCGGCCGCAGGTCCCAGGAAAATTCCGGCCAGAAGGGCCCCCAGCGTGGCCAATCCCAGTTTCATGCCTTGTTCCGATTGCCGGGCGATATGGCGGGCCAGAACATGCCCGATTTCATGGGCCATGACCCCTGCCAGTTCGTCCTCGGTTTCTACCATGAGTATCAACCCGCTGTTGAAAAAGACCTTACCCCCCGGAACCGCGAAGGCATTGATTTCCGGCGTATTCAGGACGTAAAACTCGTATTCGAAGGGCTGGGGCTCCATGGTGGCCAGGATTCTTTTTCCGATCCGGGCGATATACTCCCGGGGCGCCGGGTCTTGCACCATGGGCCAGACCTTGCGGACTTCCTGAAGGACTTTTTCCCCGAGTTCCCGCTCCTCCTGAATGGTCATGGCTGAGGTCGGGCAAGGAGGGTATAGGGCGGCCCAAAGGAAAACAACCGTCAAAACGGCGGATAGCCTCGGAAAGCAGGAAGGTTTCCGGCGAAACATATTTTATTTTAACGTCTTTAGGGGGTAAAGTCCAATTCAACCTTATGACCGCGCGGTTGGGGAAAAGAAGATTGATGATCTCGTAAAAAGTCGATTTCCAATGCATTTTGTCATTCCGCCGAAAGCCGGAATCCCATATAGTTGACAGTTGTCAAGCCGATTTCTCTGCCCCTTGTTTTTCTGTTTTTAAACCCGTTCAGTCATCAATCGAATCAGGGGGGACGGAGGGACGGGACTC
>JACAEW010000076.1 GCA_013388675.1 Syntrophaceae bacterium
GAAGCTCACGGAAAGAGGCTCTGCGAAACCGCAGAAGGAGATTTTTTGGAATACGGTCGGGGGGCATAATGATTAATTATAAGGCGGTTAAACCATCAACCCCTTTTTATCCCACCCCTGCTTAAAGCCCAGGCCCCGCCGCCCAACAACAGCAAAGAGGTAACGAGGAAACCGTACCGTCCAACGGAGGGCACAGAATATGAGGCTTCTGGATTCCATCCTGCAATCCGGGCGAACAGCCACCAGGCCGCTTTGCCTTTGTTGATACAACTTTCATTCGTCGTATGGCCGCAGGGATTATTCCAATTGCCGCCCCCCCAGTGGGGGTGCTCGCGGGGAATATTCTGCCCCGCGCAATCGCAATCGCCCGGGGAAGGATAGGTGTTCAGCTCCCCGTTGTACCAGGCATCCAGGTCCCCGAAATCAAAAAGGACTTTGTTGTTCTGCCGGCAGTAGGAACGCAGGGCCTCGTTGAAACGATGCCGATTGCACCCCCAGCAGTCCTCGTCCTGGGCGTGCCCGGTCAGGTAGACAAAGGTAACGTGCGGGTATTGTTGTTGCAAGGTCTCCACCTGTTGGATGTATCGGTTCAGCAGGTCCTGCCAATCGTATCCCTCCGGCTGGGAGCACCACCCATACATGACGACATTCATGGAGGGATTCCCGTTCAATACAGCCGGCACTGTGGGAAAAAAATCCTCCGGGTCCAAGGTATCATCCCGGTTGTAAATGCATAGAGTATCGGCTTGGACGGGAAGGGAATTCCAATGTAACGCGACGCTGTATTTCGAGCCCAGTTGGGCGTTGATGAATTCCAAGCCATAGGTAATTTGTCCGCCGTGGGATTTATGGCCGTAATATACCTTGATATTCCTTCGCGCCTGCTCGATCCAGGAGTCGGGGATTTGGGACAGGTCCGTGTGCCGATGATCCACGATTATCCCCTGGGAAAAGGCGGAGGTGGGCCCAATGAAAAAGGCGACTGTAAGAACCAAAGCTGTAAAATTTATTGATTTCATATATAAATCCTCGTTTCGTGCCCTCGTGCCTCACCCTTTCCGGCCTTTAACCCCATATGGCTTGCAGCAATCGGCTTAAGAACCCGCTTTGGAGTGAACAGCTTGGGGGTTTGGAGTCACCTCTTCAATTTTCAATTTACTCAACAGGTGCATAAAGATTTCCGGAAATATCCTTTGCGCCCTTGAAGGCAAAGGGGAAAAGCGATACCCCGGTGCCTGCCCCGGACCTGATCCGGGGTTCACCGGGGTGACGACTAGAAATCAATTTCTTCACACCTTCGGGGGAGGGAAGGGTGGGGGTGATATGCTTTTGGTGCTTTTCTTTGCAAAGTTAGGTTTACCAGGGGATCGATTTTGGTCCGCCTGCTCCTGAGGGATTTTCGGTGAATCGGAGGAGAGTAAGGGGAAATCTAATTGACAATTGAAGACCCCGGATACGATACATCAGTTGGGGATATACTCCTGCAGGACCGGATGGGCCGCCAGAACCATGTTCTGCAGCCTCTTTTCCGCCTTTTCCAAGGACTCGCCGGATAGCACCGGTGTGATCACCCGGACCAGGGCGGCGTCCGTCCGCTGCCTCGTCAGGGCGTCCCAGAAGCCGTACAATTTGAGTTCATAGGCGTTGGTCAGGACACGGCCCCGGGCCGGGAACCAGAAGTAGACGAGCTGCCGGCTCCCGCCTTTTTCCATGACCGCCCGCTTGACGGTGATCGGGTTCCCGTGCGGAAGAGGAATGGTCATCGCGCCCGCCTGCCGGAAATTCCAGCCGCCTCCCGGCAGACAGGTTTCCGGGGAATGGATCGATTCGCCCTTCCGCTGGCTCTGATAGTAGGCCACGTAAAAATTCACCGGTTCTCCGGAGCCGTTGCGGTAATCCATCATCACATAATCGGTGAGATCCAGTTCGGCGACCACGTCCTGGCCGATAAACTGCCGGGTGCCCGACCATTGGCCTAGGGCGGCCGGAAACTGGCTGAAAGGCTTCCGGAGGGGCGGCTTTTCCCGGAAATCAATCGTCTGGAAAATGACAAGGGTCAAAACCAGAATGGTTGCGGATGCTAAAAACCGGGGTTCTTTTGCGAAGGCGAACCAAGGGGATGATCCGGAACCGGGGGCATCCGCTGTAACCTTTGGCCGGGCGGAAATCGCCGCAGCATTTTCGCCCGTCAGAATGGTCTTGTTACAGGTCGCGATCCTTAAAATCCACAGTTCCCCGAAGAGCAAAGCGAATGAAGCCATGAAAACCAGCCACCCGGAGAATCCATGAAAGAAGTCCTGGGCTACCTTCGGGCCCCAGTATTGGTAAAGAATACCGGTCAGGGCGATGCGAAGGCTGTTCATGAGCACGGAAAGCGGGATGGCGGAAATCGTTAAGATGATTCCCTTCCAGATTCCCGTTTTGTAAAAATAGGCCAGGAGAACCCCCATAATGATCAGGGGGAAGAAAAAGCGAAGTCCGCTGCAGGCGTCAGCAACCTGGAGCTGCGTGAAGCCCAGGTCGATCACGTTTCCTTCCCGGTGGGCGGACATCCCGTACCATTGAACCATGGCCACGCCGATCTGGCTAGAAATCAGCTTGAGGCCGAGGGTGAGCTTGTTATTCAGGAAGCTGGGAGGCGGAAACATGAAAAGCGCGGTGAAAAGCGGGAAGGAAATGATCTTCAGTTTGCGCCAGCCGAGGTGCAACCACAGGAGACCCACGGCCACACACCAGGAAGATATATAAAGCGTGAACAGCTCTCCGGCGAGCTCTCCAAACCAGAAAAGAAGGATTCCCGGAAGGAAAAGAATAAGACCCCACCAGGAATGGGTGGAAGGGGTATTCTTGAGCAACCCCCTTTTTTCCCAGAAGATATAAATAACCAGGAAAGGAAGGAGATAGGCGTAATTGTAATCTTCTCTCGCCCAATCATTATTGATGAGCCAGTGAAATGCCGAATAATAAAGGGTCCCGAGGAGAAGCCCTGAGATCGCGAATCGAATGATTCCTTTTGCGGATATGAACGATTCAATTTTCAATGAAATACTCCCCTATAGCGGAAACCGCTCCCTGCACAACCAGAAGCTCTACCCGTACCTGCGAGCCCGAAAGGGAGATAAAGCCTTTACGGTTCTCCCGCAAGGTCTCCGACCTAAAACAGGAGGATACCCGGAACGTGGAAGAGCAGAAGATCAGGTAGAAGACCATTTACCGTCATGACGCATAGGGTGCGAAGATTTGCCGAAATTTTTCCCTTGCTACCCACGAGAGGAATACGGGAGTTGATTTTAGATTCCGCCTCCATAGCCTTCGGGGCTCGCGAAAAAACCGCGGCAGCCACTCCAGGCCTGTCCTTTGCCAGAACAAGGAGGATCTCTTTTTGGTCCCGGCGTAAAAATCAAAAGCCGCTCCGATAGCAGCGACAAAAGGCACGTCCAACCGCTCCCGGTTCCGGAAAATCCATTTCTCTTGCTTGGGAGCGCTTAGCCCCACCCATAAGACATCCGGTCGACAGGCGTTGATGAAATTCACCATATGCTCATTCTCCCCCTCCGTGAACTGTTCCTTGTAGGGAGGCGACAGCACTCCGCAAACATCGATGTTGGGAGCTTCTTGCTTCAGCCGGTCCACCATCTTTTGGATGACGCATTCTGAAGACCCAAGAAGAAAGTACCTGAATGACCCCAGGGAATTCGCGCGTTTGGTGAAATCGACGAAGAAATCAGGTCCCGACACGCGGTCGCGGATCGGCAGCCCCAAAACTTTTGAAGCCAACACTATGCCAAATCCGTCCGGAATGAGGATGTCAGCCGTTTTCAGTGCTTCTCGAAACTCGCTATCACTCTCCGACACAACGAACGAATGAGGATTGATGCAGGCCAAATATCCGGCTCGGCTACCGGACATAAGATTCGATGCCTTATCGACCGTCTGACCGAGAGCCAAGTTGCTTATGGAAAAATCA
>JACAEW010000327.1 GCA_013388675.1 Syntrophaceae bacterium
CGGGTCGCGGGATACGGGCTTTCGGTTGATGAAATCCATATTGGCGAGAAGGATCACCAGCTGATCGGGATTCCGAAGACGGCGGCGCATGAAGTGATGCTGTTCGAAATCCGGAATCTTTCCATAGATCATGTTAAAAATGACATCCACATGGCCGTCATTCGCCCACTTGATTTCATTGCGGCCTTCCCCGTTCGGATCAGGGCGGGGATGGCCGTCGACGCTTACGATCAGTCCGGGCCTGATCTTCTTCGCCTGGGTGCTCACTTCCCGCACGATCTCCCCGACGGCTTCGTCATGCCACCTGCGGATGTGCGGATTCAGGATACCGTCGGGTTCCGTTTTGGCGAGATCGGCCTTGAGGTCGCGGCCGAATCGGTTTCTGTACGCATCCAAGCAGTAGGCACAGGTGCAGGTCCCCATGGTGCGGATGAAGTCCAGGTTGATGCCGTCCACGTCGTACCGGCGGACCACCTCGAGGATCAAATCCACCATAAAGACCCGAAAGGCCGGACGGTGGAGGTCGAAAGCGTCCTTTGGCGTCTCCGGCGCATAGAAACCGGGGAAAAAATCACGCTGGCGCAGGGCTACACAGAAGCACGGGTGAACCTCGATGCCGCCGGCATGGGCGATACGAATGAGCCGTTCCAGGGGATCTACGGGGAACGCGGGCCAACCCTTGGCAGGGGGCGCTTTCTCAGAGGGAAAGTGGGTTCCCGCCCCGTGCCATACGTTCGGGCTGTACAGGTTGAAACCGGCCCGCTTGATCCTCTCGACCGTTCTTCTGGCGCCGAGGTCCGACATCCATCCTTGCCCCTCGTCGAATATGGCCCGCATTTCCCGAACCCGGCCTTCGGAATCCCTGGGTAGGGACACGACCCGCGAATCCTGGGCCCGGTAGACCCGGAAGACTTCCTCATCGGGAAGGGGCCTTTGCCAAAAGGCGAGTTCATCGAGGTCACAATCGGCCCAGCGGTTTTCGGCCAGCGGAGCCCCTCGGTCGGAACCAATAAAGATGTCCCCCTCAGGATCAAGATTCGCCGGGGCCCGGTATTTTCCTTCGGCCACGCGGAAGCCGTTTACGAAAAGGCGGATGGAGCCTTTAGGTCCGCTGTCCCACGTGCAGGCGAGATGAGTCCATTCCCCGGGATCAAAACGGACCCGCTTATGCACATGGGCCTGAACCTGGTTATTGGCAACAAAAAAAAGGAAAGGCTTTCCTTTCGGTTCCCACCATCCCATGGAGATAGCGAAGTATCCCTTTCGCCCGTCCCGCCACCCAAAAGACATGAAGGTGTGAGACTCGGGGCCTTCATCGCTCCAATTCGGCCGGACCCAGAAAGAAACGGAGCCGGAGGAAGAAGTCACGGCCTTTTTCGCCGGCAGGGTCAGAAAGCTGCCCTTTTTCAGCAGGAGGGCCTTTCCGGAAACCCCGCCCTCAATAATCTCCCCCCCATTGCGCTTGAACTCCAGGTTCGCCGGGGAATCGGCCTGGAACGCCTCATCGAAGCGGGCAATGAGCGAAGCCCCCTTGTTTCGTGAGATATCCTCCACCGCTGCGGCCTCAGGGATTACAAAAGAGGGCAAGAGCAATGATATCATGGAGAAAGAAAACAATACCTTTCTCAGCCGGTTGAAGGGCTTAAGGGTATGCAGGGGAATAAAAGCCGAGGATTCCACAATGGGGGGGAATTTCTAATGAGAGAGTCGAACGGCATTGGCCCGCGCCGATAAGCGCTTTTTCCCGGGTTTCGGATAGGCCAGGAGAGAGAGAAGGGAAGCGGTCAACAAAGTCCCCAGAATTCCGGCGATCCCGGCGCTGGACAGGGTCATTTCCACATAATCGATATAGGTGTAACGCCGCTTGGCAGGGCCGCTCCAATGGTCATGCACGCCAAGCCCGAGGGTCTGGGCGTAATGAAGGCAGGGGTGAAAGGCCAGGGGGATCCCTCTGGCCGCTCTTTCTGCATTTAGGTAATCGCCCATAACCGAATCGACGGCCACGGGGTCCCTCCCGAAGAACAGAATGTTCGGACTCTTGTTGCCGAATATATTCCATCTCTCCGGGGGCTCGGTGTTTGCATAGGAGTGTCCAAAGAGACCATCCCCGATGGTGAGACGGGTCTTGTATCGGATGTGGGGATTGTTGTTCACATCCGCAAGCAGGCTCTTGTTTGGATCAGGGTTGCCGGCCGCATCCTTATATATATAAACGTGACGGGCATTCCGCTCGCTCCACTGATTGCCCCCAGTGAACCGCACCGATCCGTAATGATTCTTCAAGCCCAGGGTGATGCCCGCTCCCCAATGTCCCTTGAGCAACGGGATGCTGATCAGATGATGGGCATCCACAAAAACCTGAGCCGGTCGAATGCAGTCCCCCGCGGGATAGGTCGCGTAAGAACAAGCCGCCGTCCCCGCATCCACATAGTCTGCCGGGTAGCAGTTGACGGCACACGGGCTATAGTCAACAGACATATAAAAGCGGACATTTTGATCAATAATTCGGCTGCGGAATCGGTAAGGGATCACCCTGGAGGGGTCCGCAATCCATATCCTATTCCCGGGGACGCCGATCATTTTGAGGCCCCGAATCACGGCGTTAATCGTTTCCGGGTAGGCGTCCATCCTGTTCTCCTGCGCATTGCAGTCAAAGGCGTTATTCAAATTAACCTTCAGGACTACTGCCTGGCCCGCCTGGTAGGGAACCAATGATCGCCAGGCCGCGCCCAGGTCACCGATTCCCGTAAGGGCCGCTACCCCGGCATCCACCATCCGGTTGACAGCGTCCTGATTGATAAAATCCCAGTGGTAGCCAGCGGCAAAATCCCAACTCGTCGCCTCGGCGGAGGAGACGGAGACCACGCGCGGGCCGGCGGCAAGCGCCCTCGACACCCATGTATTCGGAAGCCAACGGGAGAAAAACAAGCCCGACGCCAACCCGGCCGCCCATTTCAGAAACCGCCGCCTCGGCAGCCGAACCGGGCGAATCAGAGGCCCTTTCTTCCCAGGCATTTCGCCCCCCCTTTTCGCCTTTTCAATATTTCCATATCGATTTACTAAGGAGTCCATGATTGACTGGACATGCTTTTCTAAAATCTCCCCTAACCCCTCTTTTTCAAAGAGGGGAATTCCTCCCTTTGGGAAAGGGAGGGAAGGAGGGATTTGGTCTTTGGTGTCTATACAACTATGGCCTGATTAGTAAGCTCGCAGGGCTCTTTGGGGATTGATTCCGGGGACTTCATTGTCGGCCTTGCACCTTCCGGCTCGTATCCCCGCAAAGCCTGATTCTCAAGCCGTGAATGTGCGCCTCTCGAATGCCCCCCCGGAGGGAGTAAATGATGGACCAGGCGATCTTCGCCCATTCGAGGGAA
>JACAEW010000310.1 GCA_013388675.1 Syntrophaceae bacterium
CTGGGATTTCGTTTTAGGCGAAGGGTTCGGGGACCGGTGCCTTGGGGAAGCCGGGCCAGCGCTCCGGAACCCCGGATTTTTCCCGCCGAGGCTGTCCCGCCCCGGGCGGGATGCCCCCCTGGGCGTGTGCGATGGAGTTGTTTTCTCCCTTTTTACCCACTCGATTGGGAGAAGACATAAAATAATAAGCCCCCCCCGGAAATGCGGAATGGGGGGCCTGCCTCTTCTCCGCCCCTTCAGGAAACCCGTCTCACTTTCCGCGGCGCGGCCAGCCAGATGGCTGCGCCGGCCACCGCGAAAAGAACGGTGGCCACGACGAAAGCCAGGAAATAATCCCCCGTCAATTCGAAAAGCCATCCCCCCAGCCAGGGGCCTATGGTGCCCCCTACGGCAAAAGCGAACCATACCGCCCCGACGATGGCCCCGACCCTCGGGCCTTGAAAGATGTCGGTGATGGATGCGGCGATGGTGGGCGAACAGAGGCCGTTGGCGGCCCCGAGCGTGAGAGAGTAGTAATAGAGCATCCAGGGCTGGGAAGCATCGCGAATAAAGAGGAGGACGATCATCCCGGAAAGACCGATGGCCATGGCCACGGTGATGGTCGCCTCCCGCCCGATCCGGTCGGAGACCAAGCTTGCCAGAGACCCCAAAGCGTAGGTAAGCCCGAACAGGGAAAGAACGGAAGAGGCGTAAAGCTTGGAGTATCCCATATCAATGGCAAAGGCGACCTGATGAGCCAGGAGGATGTTCTGATTGATCCCCCAGAGAGAAAAAGTCGTAAGGCAGAGCAGCCAGAAGCGGCCCTTGCGCACCGCTTTCCCAATAGTCCAACTCACGGCCGCCCACTCCGGGTCCACCACACGCAGGGGGCCCCTGACCGAAGAGGTCCGCCCTCCAGGCGTTCCCGCAAAGCCATCCGGAGAAAGGCCCATATCGCGGGGGTGGTAGCGGACGACCCACACGATTAAGGGGAACATAACTCCGGCTACCACCAATCCTTCGATCAGGTAGGTATTTCGCCAGCCCACCGTGTCGATCAGCCAGGCGATGGCCGGATAGCAGCCGAAAGCCCCTCCGGAACCCAAAAAGAGCATGGAAAAGGCCAGGCCCCGCCTTTTTTCGAACCAGTTGCGCAGGACCGTGGTGAAGGGGACCGCGCCAATCATGCATAGACCGGCCCCGGATAAGATTCCAAAGGTGATCCAGAAATGCCAAAGCTGGTTTCCCCAGCGGGAAAGGACGAGTCCCAGGGCCAAAAGAATGGCCCCAAGGACCATAGTTTTTCTGGGTCCCGTGCGGTCCACCAGGAATCCGGTGATGGGGGCCGCGATTCCGTAAATGAGAAGATGCAGGGAAAACATGGTCGCGGTGAGGTCCCTGGACCATTTAAATTCTTCCAACAGGGAAGGGAAGATGACCGAAAAGGAGAAGCGGGCGCCGTATCCCAAAGCGTAGGCGGTGGCCCCCACGAGGGCTATATACCAGCCATAAAAAAAGGCATCGTCTTTTTTATCCATCGGCAAAGTTTACCCCCCCGGGTTTTCGCAGCGGACCGGAAAACAGTGGTTGAAAGCGGCCGTGAACCGGTTTCCGGTCTTCACGGAGGATTTTCGAGGCATCCCTCATGGTTGTTGGTTTTCTTGCACCCACCTGACAAATGAAAGTGCTGCATTCATTGAGAAAACATTAATTATTTCCAAATATTACGAAATAATCTGCCTTTTCCAGTCAAAGCGGGGGGGATTCCCGGATATTTTGGCCCCTTGGCCGGGGATGCCCTCCCCAGGCTTTTTTGAAGGCGAATCGCAAGTTTTCTTGTAAATTTTCCAAGTTTCAGTGTATTATATGCGGCAATCGAGCGACAAGGAGAATTCCAATGATCCTGGAAAAATTCAGCCTCAAAGGGAAGAGCGGAATCATCACCGGCGGCGGGACAGGGCTGGGCAAAGGCATGGCCAAAGCCCTCGCGGAAGCGGGAGCTTCGCTCCTGGTGGTGGGGAGGAGGATGGATGTCCTGGAAAAGGCGTCGCAAGAGTTGAGCGGGTTGAGCGCCGGAGCGGTAATTCCATTTTCCGCCGACGTCTCCCGGATGGGCGAACTGCCGAAGATCGTGGAAAAGGCCGCCAAGGAGTTCGGCAAAATAGACTTTCTCGTCAACAATGCCGGGGCCATTCGCAGGGCCCCGGTGGAGAATTATTCCGAAGCCGACTGGGACGTGGTGGTCCAGACCAACCTGAAGGGGCCCTTCTTTTTGAGTCAGGCCGTGGCCCGGACTATGATCCAAGCCAAACGGGCCGGGTCGATCGTGAATACCGCTTCGCTCATCGCCTACATCGGCGGCAAAAACGTTCCGGCCTATGCGGCCAGCAAAGCGGGAATCAAGCAGGTGACCATGTCCATGGCCACGGCCTGGGCGCCTTACGGGATCCGGGTGAACGCGATCGCCCCCGGATGGTTCGTCACCGACCTCACCGAGGCGGTGCAAAAGGACCCAGGCCGGAACGCGGAGATCCTGAACCGCATTCCCCTGGGCCGCTGGGGAAGTCCCGATGAGCTGGGGGGAATGGCGCTTTACCTGGTTTCCGACGCATCCAGTTATGTAACCGGCCAGACTTTCGTGGTCGATGGAGGCTGGCTCGCAAACTAAAATGGGGAGGGCGTGATGAAGGGTATCTATCTCACCGGTCCGAACAATTTTTCGCTCCAGGAGTTGAATGACCCGGTGCCCGGAAAGAACGATGTGCTCATCAAGGTCCGCATGGCCGGAATCTGCGGTTCGGACGTCCATTTATTGAGGGGGCGCAACCCTTTCGCCGCCTATCCCCTCGTGCCGGGACATGAGTATTTGGGAGAAGTCCTCCAAGCTCCCAAAGGCCGGGGCCTGCGCAAGGGGGACAAGGTCACCGTCTTCCCCGAAGTCGGCTGCGGAAAATGCCCGGCCTGCAAAGAGGGAAGGCTGGTTCATTGTCCCGAATTTAAGTTTGTGGGGGTTAGGGTCCCGGGCGGCTGTTTCTGCGAAAAGGTGGTGGCTCCCTGCGAGCGGGTCGTCAAATTGCCCAAGACCATGAAGGACGAAGAAGGGGCTATGGTGGAGCCCACGGCGGTGGCTGTGCACGCCGTCCAAAGGGGCGGAGTCAAAAAAGGGGACAAGGTGGTAGTCATCGGCGGGGGGACCATCGGCCTTCTTACCGCCCAGGCCGCGCGGGCCTTCGGGGCCTCCCGGGTGGTGGTCTCCGAGCCCATCGCGGAAAGACGGAAGATCGCCCAGGCGCTTGGCTTCAAGCTCATCTGCAACCCCCTGGATCACGACCTGCTGGCGTACATCAAGGATGAAATCCGTCACGTGGATGTGGTATTCGACGTGGTGGGAATCAAAAAAACTCTGGAAGACAGCCAGGCCATGCTCCGGCCCGACGGGACCCTCGTCCTGATCGCCCTTCCTCATATCGAGGGACTGGGAGTTCCTTACCAGCCCATCTTTGCCAAAGAACTCCGGGTGATCGGCTCTCGGACCTACTTCCTGAAGGATTTCCCCCTGGCCATTCGCCTCATGCAGGCCAAGAAAATCCGGGTGAAGCCCATCATCAGCGAAATCCTTCCCTTGGCGAGGTTTCAGGAAGGGTTGGATCACCTGGAAAGAGAGCCCGAAAAGTACGTGAAAGTCCTGGTCCGTCCGTCTGAATAGGTCGCCCTCTCGATTTTCGGCCCCCCAAATCCTTTCCTCTCTCTCTTTAGCGGGGATCTCGAGCGGACAACCTCTGCGTGTTCCCGTCCGACCCCTTCTGAAATGAATTATGCCTCCCGCACCCGTTACCTTGGCACGCTTTGGTCCTGAGCGCCCGGGAGGAAAAGGGAGATTAACAGGGAACCGGCGGGTAAAAGAAGCAGGAACCCCATGGCCCCTTCGATTCCCAGGGCGTCGGCCAGCGCCCCGGTCCCCAGGACTCCAAACCCGGCCAGGCCCCAGGCCATTCCCATGATGATTCCGGAAACGGTCCGGGCTTTGCCGGGGGCCATCTCCTGGGCCAGGACGATGCAGGCCGATTCGCTGAGGAAAAAAAGAAACCCCAAAAGAGAAAGGATGATAAAACTGGCCGGGCCCTTCCAAACCAGGAAAGCCAAAAAGGCGGGGAGGACCAGGGCGGAGGAGGCGATAATCATTTTTTTCCTTCCCACCCGGTCCGCGAGGATTCCCCCGATGAGCCCTCCCAAAGCCCCGCAGACCATGAAGACAGTAAAGGAGCTACCCGCAGCCAGCAGAGAAAACCCCCGCAGTTTTTGAAAGGTGGGGAGAAAGGTGGTCAAGCTCAAAACGGCCGTGACCCGGAGGACAACAACCCCCAGCAGGAGACCAAACCTTGAAAGGCGCCGACGCATCTGTTGTCCCACGGAGGGCAGAGATGCCGAAGACGGGGCAACCAATTTCTCCCCTCTGGGGGCATAGCGGTAAAGAAGCCAGACCAACCCCAAAGCCGGCAGGCAGGAGAGAAAACTCCAGTTCAACCCCAGGTTGGAAACGACCGGCAGAATCAAGAAAGGCCCTAACCCATACCCCGCGTTTCCTCCCAGCATGAAGATGGACATCCCCAGGGTTCTCTTCCCGCGGCTCAGTGACGCGGCCATGGCCGCAGCCTCGGGGTGGAAGGCGGCCCCTCCCATTCCGCCCAGGATCAAGAGAAAGACCAGAAGGGGGTAATGGTGGACAGCCCCGATGAAACTCAGGCTTACCCCGCAGACCAATGGGCCCAGGAGAATCAAAGTGCGCCCCCCAAGCCTATCGGCGAGGTACCCGAAGAGCGGTTGGGTCAGGGAGGCTGAAAAACTCAGGACCGTAGCCAGGACACCGGCCCGGGTGAAGGTAAGCTGGAATTTCTCCACCAGAAGGGGGAGCAGGGGAGGAAGAAAAGCGGGGTATAGATCATTGATAAAATGACCCAGGGCGAAAAGGCCCGCCTGACTTAAAAAGGGTTTCCGGGGCGGTTGGCTCATGCCTTTTATCATCATCCGAACTTGACGAAAGATAAAGAAAAAACTTGACATCATTTGGGGATTTTCCTAAAATCCAATTGGATATATGGTCAGACCAAATATCCAATACAACTCAAATTCCTTTTGAAGATGTCAAACCATCGAGTGCAGGGTTCAAAAAAAGCAAGCACAGTTTCGATTCCTTTTCAACCGGTCCGGAAGAAATCCATTCCCGAGGCGATCATCCAAGAAATCAGGTCCTTGATTGATGCTGGGCATATTTCTCTCGGAAGCAAGCTGCCCGGGGAAAGGGAGCTCTCCAGGATGATGAAAGTGAGCCGGCCCTCCCTTCGGGAAGCTTTGGGAGTATTGAGCATCTTGGGAATTATCGAACACCGGCCTGGAAGCGGCACCTATCTAACTTCCTCTGCCGAGGGATGGCCCACCGAACCTTTCAGTATCCTCTTCCTATTAAAGAAAAAAACTCTTTTTGAGATCTTCGAGGCCCGGAAAATTCTCGAGGGTGGTATCGCCGGTCTTGCCGCAGTAAATCGCAGCGAGGAAGACCTGGATGCCCTGAAGAGGGAACTGGATTCTATGCGGGAAAACCTCAGGTCCCCCGAAAAATACTCCCGGCATGAGATGGGTTTTCATCATGCGGTAATCGACGCCGCGGGAAACACGGTGATCGCGGACCTGATGGAAAATCTCTATAAGCTTTTTAAGGAGACCCGAGCTCGTATTTACCGACATTTTTCGGCTCGGATCAAATCGTACCGAGAACAGGATTATCGGAATCATGAACGCATTTTCCGGGCGATTCAAGGCGGGGATGCAAATAACGCCACCAAGGCCATGGTTGAGCACCTTCTTGATTTCGAAAAGAGGCTGCGAGAGGAAAAAAACAGAGAAGAATTAAATCGGAACGGTTGATTCAAGATGAATTCCTGCGAAGGATCGAAAATTCAGGGCCTGGAAACCCTAATCCAAGAAGGAGGAAGAAATCATGCATGCAAAACAAAGATTCATTTTCAGGCTTGCGATCGGATTCATGACTGTGTTCCTGATGTGCGGGACGGTTTCCGCCCAGACCAAGTGGGACATGCCCATGGCTTATCCGGTAAACAATTTCCACAGTGGGAACAATCAGAAATTTGCCGACGCGGTCAAGCAACGCACCGATGGGAAGTTGCAGATTGTCACTCACCCGGGCGCCTCCCTCTTTAAGGCGCCCGAGATTAAACGGGCGGTCCAGACTGGCCAGGCGCAAATCGGAGAGGTGCTGATGGTTTTGCTGGCCAATGAATACGCAATTTATGAAGCTGACTTTCTGCCTTTTTTTGCCGACAGTTTCGAGGATGCCGTGAAGCTATACCAGATTCAGAAGCCCTTCGTGGAAAAAAATCTGGACTCCCAGGGGATGAAACTTCTTTATGCGGTCATTTGGCCGCCGCAGGGCCTTTATTCCTCCCGCGAGATCAAAACGGTGGGGGATATGAGAGGGTTGGCGTGGAGAGCCCAAAGCACGGCCATGATCCGAATTGCTGAACTGGTGAAGGCGCAACCCGTCACCGTGCAGGCCGCCGAACTCAGCCAGGCCCTGGCTACCGGGAAGGTCAACGCGATGATGAGTTCGGCAACCACAGGGGTGGACAGCAAGGTCTGGGAACAGGTGAAATATTTCTATGATACCCAGGCCTGCCTGCCGAAAAACATGGTGATCGTGAACAAATCCAGCTTGAACAAACTCGACATGGCGACTCAGAACATTTTGATGGAAGAGGGCAAGAAGGCCGAAGCCGCCGGCTGGGATGCCTGCAAAAAAGTGACCGCCGAATCGGTAGCGATCCTGAAGAAGAATGGCATGCTGGTTCAGCCGCCCAGCCCCGAGTTGAAGAAGGGTTTGGCTGAAGTAGGGAAGATCATGGCGGAAGAGTGGGCGAAGAAGGCGGGAGCCGACGGGCTGAAACTGTTAGAGGAATTTCGTAAAAAATAGACACTCCTCCAAGAACATGCCAATTATAAAGGTGTCTTGATCGCCTTGGCGGGAAACGAACAGACCAGGGGAGGAAAAGAGTCCAGGTGGGTTGAGGCCTCACCGCCGCAAATTTATTCTTGCGCGATAGGGAATCGGATCAATTGAGCGAATGGCCGAAAATCAAGCCCTCCGGCGACAGCGCTATGCTGGTTGAGTTCGATAACCGGATCGACCCGGAGGTGAACCGCCTTGTGCGGGCGCTGGCCCTGGCCCTTGAATCCGACCGGCCCCCGGGCGTTCAGGAAATCCTTCCCGCCTACCGGACCCTGATGGTGACCTACGATCCCCTGCAGATTGAATATCGTTCTTTGCAGGAGAAGATCGAGGGGTGCCTGGACCGAGCCGACCGTGTCGACCTTCCCGCCCGGCGGCTTTTCCGGTTGCCAACGGTTTACGGGGGAGCCCATGGACCGGACCTGGACCGGGTGGCTCAAATTCTCCATGTCTCCCCGGAAGAAGTGGTCCAGCGCTTTTCCCAGACCCGCTTCCTGGTTTATTTCATCGGCTTTATCTGCGGCCTGGCCTATCTAGGGGGACTTCCCGAAAGCCTCCGGGTTTCCCGGCTGCCAACGCCCCGGACCATCGTTCCAGGGGGGTCTGTGGGGTTTGCCGGGGGGCAGGCCAACGCCATCGCTACGGATCAACCTTCGGGATTCAATTACATCGGGAGAACCTTTGTCACCCTTTACGATCCCCAAAGCTTTCCTCCCATCCCCTTCATCGCCGGGGATGAAATTATTTTTCCGTCCGTCTCGGAAGAGGAGGCCTTACGCGCGAAGGGAAAGGAGGCGGAGGAATTTTTATGAAAGCCTTCGAGGTCCTCCATCCCGGGGTCTATACGACCCTTCAGGACCTGGGCCGGCCGGGATACATGAAATATGGGATCCCCGCCTCCGGGGTGGCGGACCTCTTTTCCGCCCGGGTGGCGAATCTTTTGGTGGGAAATAAGTCGGAAGCGGCCCTCCTGGAAACGACCCTCTTCCGGCTTGAGCTGCGGGCCCTGGAAAACCTGGCCATCGCGATTACCGGGGGAGACCTGTCCCCGACCCTAAATCAAGCCCCCTTGCCCATGTGGCGGGCAGTTCCGATTCAAAAAGGAGACCGAATTTCCTTTCGGGGACGAAAGAAAGGATTTAGGGCTTTCCTTGCGGTCCGGGGAGGCTTTTCCGGTCCCCGGTATCTTGGCAGCCGGTCGGTTTTCTCGCGGGGACTCATGGGACATGCTTTGAAGCCGGGGGATATTTTGGAAGTGGAGGATTCCGCGGTAAGCCCTCTATGGGATACCCCCCTCCCGGCGCATTTGATCCCGGATTATTCATTCCGTCCCGCCCTGCGAGTGATTCTGGGGCCCCAGGATGACCGCTTTTCCCCCCAGGGCTTGGAGACTTTTCTCACCTCGGAGTACACCGTGAGCCCCCAATCGGATCGGATGGGATATCGCCTGGAGGGCCCCCGGATTGCGCACCTCCACGGGGCGGACATCATTTCCGAGCCGATCGCGCGGGGAGCGGTCCAAGTTCCCGGCGACGGCCTTCCGATTGTCATGCTTTGGGACGCGCAAGTCTCGGGCGGGTATACCAAGATCGCTACCGTGATCACCGCCGATCATGACCTTCTGGGCCAAACCATGCCCGGAGAAAGGTTGCGGTTCAGGAAAGTAACGCTGGATGAGGCGCAGGCCGCCCTGCGCAGCAAAGAAATGCGCTGGGCAGAAGTCGAAAGGGCGATCGCAGGCTAGCGTCTGGTCGGGAAAAGGGATGGAGGCTGTGGAGGCTGCTTGGGCGTCCTGGCGCACCGCCGCTCAGTTGCCCGCCATCCGCGGCAGCCAGAGGGCGAGATTCGGCCAGATGGAAATGATGGCCAGCATGGCGAACATGGCGAGAACGAAGGGCGAAGACCCCCGAATCACATCGTTGATTCGCCCGCTCTTCCGCAGTCCCTGAACCACATAGAGGTTGATCCCGACCGGCGGGGTGATCATCGCCGTCTCGATCAAGATCACGAACAGGACACCGTACCAGACGGGATCGTACCCCGCGTTGAACATGACCGGCGCCACGATCGGAACGGTGGCCACCATCATGGAGAGGGTCTCCATGAACATGCCGAGGATGACATAGAACACGATGACCCCGAAGAGGAGCTGAGAAGGGGTCAGTCTCAGCCCCGTGATTACGGAATTCACTTTGGCCAGGAGGCCGATGGAAATCAAAACGAAATTCAGGCAGTAGGCCGCGATCAGAATGGCCATGATCATCGCCGTGGTGCGCATGGTCCCCTCGAAGGCCTGGAGCAGCATCTTTCCGGACAATGCCCGGCGCCACGCGGCGATTGCCAGGGCGGCGATCACGCCGAGCGCGGTAGATTCGGTGGCTGTGGCCCAACCTGCATAGATCGAGCCGATCACCGCGAGAAAAATCACCACGGGAGGGATGAGATCGGGCAGGGCGCGCACCCGCTTTTCCCAGCTCACCAAGGTACGTTTTCCACCCCAGTCAGGCCGAAGGAGGCAGCACACCAGAACGGTCAGGCTGAACAGGCCGGCCAATATGATTCCCGGGATGAACCCGGCGAGGTACAGCTTCGGAATCGAGGTGTCGGTCAAGACCCCATACACGATCATATTGATTGAAGGGGGAATCAGTATGCCGAGGGTCCCGCCCGCGGCGATCGTCCCGAGGAACAAGGGTTCCGAATAGCCGTGCTTGCGGACCTCGCCCAGCGACACCGTGCCGATCGTGGCGGCCGTGGCGACGCTCGACCCCGAGGTGGCCGCAAACATGGCGCAGGCGACGATGTTGGTGTGCATGAGGCCGCCGGGCAGCCAGGGCACCCACAGAACGAGGGCGTTGTACATGCGCTCGGCGATACCCGAGCGCAGCAGGATTTCGCCGAGGAGCACGAAGAAAGGGATGGCGACGAGCAAAAAGTTGTTCGAGGTGGCCCAGGACATCTCGCCCATCCCCAGGCTGAGCGGCAGCTTCGAGTAGAGTCCGGATAACACCAGGCCCAGTACGCCGAGCCCGGCGGCCACGGGCACAGCCAGGGCGAGGAGGGCGATGAGGACAAAAAAGGTTGTCCCGACCATCAGGGTGCTCCTCCGGATTCCCGCCCCTTCAGGAAGCGGACCTCCTCCTCCACTTCTTCCGCCGCCGAACGGGTGCTGATCGCCCGGGTCGCGGCCGCGGCCTGACCGCGGGCGATGAGCAGGGCGGCGTGTAAGATCAGGGCGCATCCCAGCAAGACGAGGGTCACCAGCCCCAAGAACCAAACCAACTGGGGAATCACCGTGGGCGTGGCCAGGGCGGTATGGCTTCGCGAGGACGAGACCCAGGACTGCTCCACGACGTCCCAACCACGCACCGCGATCAACCCGAAAAAGCCGATGAACAGTCCGATCCCGAACAGGTCCAGGGCCAGGCGCAGTCCCCGCGGAAAATGGGTATATAGAGAGTCGATGCGGATGTGGTTGCGATCCAAAAGAGCCGCTCCCAGCGACCAGGACGTGCCGAGGGCCAGGGCGTAGCCGGCAAGTTCATCGGCGCCGCCGAGAGAGGTCTGGAAGAATTTACGCAACAGCACGTCGATACCGATCAGCAGGGCGGCCAAAAAAACCAGAATACCCCCGAAGACCAATCCGACTCGACTCAGGCGGTGGGCCAGGGCCATTAGACGACTCAATTTTCTCCCCTCGTCAAGCGGAGTGCCGCAGGAATCAATTGACCGGAGCCTTCAATCCCAGCGTCTTGCCGACGGTGTTATTCCATTCGGCCGCGCACTCGGGGCCGCAGCGTTTGGCCCAGCCGGCAAGCACCGCGCCCTCGACCAGCTTCTTGTGCATCTCGGCCTCCTCCGGCTTCACCGGCACGATGGTCATATTGGCCGGCTTGCCCAGGGTGCAGGGCTGCTTGCCGGTGTTGCAATTTTCGGCCTCCGCCGTGGCGACCTTGTTCAACTGCCACATTTGGTTTTCGAAGGTCTTGAACTGTTCGAGGAGGAAGCTCTGGGTGCGCGCGTCGAGGCGTTTCCAGGTGTTCTGGTTGGCGGCGAAAACGATGATGCTCCAGCCGACCGACATGGGATAGAGCGATTTGGTCACCTCCGGCCAGCCCGCCGTGTTGCCCGAAAGGCTGCCCGTAACGGCGCAGTCCACTACGCCCTGCTTCAGGGCGGGCACCACCTCGGCAAAAGCCATGCTCACGGCGGTCGCCCCGATGCCAGCCAGGAAGTCGCGCATGGTGGGGTTGAAAACGCGGATTTTCTTGCCCTTGAGGTCGTTCAGCCCGCCGATGACCTCGCGGCACCAGAAAACCTGCGGCGGACTGGAGCCAAAGGCGATCAGCTTGGAGTTCCAATTCTTTTGCATCTGGCGGTCAAGGACTTGCCGGTAAGCCTCGCAGGCGGCCCGCGCCTTTTCCGTATCCAGGGTGAGGCCGGCCAGGTCGACCCCCTCGAAACGCGGGTCATCGCCGGCCATTTTGGATATATCCATCATGGCGAAGTCCATGACCCCCATGCGCAACAAGCGGAGCATGGTCTTATCGTCGATGCCCATGTGGTCTATGGGGGTGACATCTGCGGTGATGGCGCCTTTGGACACCTTGGGCATGTGTTCGCGCCAGAAAGGCAACTCCACTCTCGGCGATATGGCGACCGTGCTATGATAGCCGACGATCTTAAAATGTGACTTCGGCAGGTCCTGGGCCCCGGCCACACCGACTGCCGACACCAGCACTAGGGCGGCGAGAATAGAAATCGTGGTTTTCATCCGGTTCTCCTTTCTTCGAATAATGGGTTTAGAGCCGATGGAAACGAAGGTTATTCGGATTCTTAGTCCCCTATTACAAAATTACGGATGTTCAGGAGCAACGATAACAAGAACACCCCGCATTCCGGCGAAAAGTTCAAAGGGAAAGGCGGGGCGGAAAATACCGCTACTTGCTCTGGCGGGCGATATCCATCAAGGGAATAATCCGCTGATGCAAATCGCTGACGTATTTCGTGTATTCTTCCCCCACCATGGGCCTTACGGTGAGGGCCGACTTCTCCATCTTGTCGATGTGTTCGGGGTCCTTCATGGCCTCCAGGAACACGGCCTGGATTTTCTTTAGGATGGGGTCCGGAATCCCCGCCGGGCCGATAATGCCCCGGGATGAATTGGAGATTACCTGGGGAAAGCCCAGCTCCACGGTGGTGGGAACCTCGGGGATGAACTTCGACCGCTGGGGGTCCATCACCGTGAGGATGCGGAGCGGAGTGCCCTTGAGCTTGGTGCCGATGTCTCCGATGTTGCCGAAGGCCACGTCTACTTGGCCCCCCAGAACCGCGGTGAACACGTGGGCACCGCCGTCGAAATGGACGATCCGGAACTTAACCTTGGCCGCCTGTTCCATCATAAGGATGGCCAGGTGATCATCCCCCAGGATCCCGGTCGTGGCGGCCCGGATCTCGCCGGGGCGTTTGCGGGCGTCATCAAGCAGGTCTTTCAGGGTCTTGTAAGGGCTATCCCCCTTGGCCCAGATGATCCCCGGATCGACGACCTGGTTGATGATGAAAACCAGGGATTTCAGATCGAAAAGGGCCTTTCGCTCCGGGTCTAAAATAATGGTGTTCAACGCGGGAAGGCTGGCGAAGCCAATCGAATACCCGTCCGGTTTCGCCCGCGCGGTTTCAGTCAGGCCGATCTGCGACCCTGCGCCCACCTTGTTGGTGACGATGATCGGCTGCCCAATCTTCTTTTCCGCGATGGCCGCAACGATGCGGCCGCCCACATCCGTAGAGCCGCCCGCCGGCCAGGGAATCTGAAGGATCACCGGCTTGGTAGGGAAGTTCTGCGCTTCCGCCAGGCCCGGGCCGAAGAGGGCCCCTGCGACGATCAGGATGCTCAAAAAGGTCTGTATGATCATGTTTCCTCCTTGGAAAAAAAGCCATAGGGGCGATTCGTGAATCGCCCCTACAGGTCATAACCTGCCTTCCGTTGGTACGCGCTTATTTCTTACGGACGTACTCCACCCACTTCTTGGCAACTTTGTAACTCTCCCAGTAATACTTGCCGAACTCCTCCGCCAGCATGATCTTGACCGGCATGCCGGCGCTCTCCAGCTTGTCCATGTGATCTTTGGTCATCATGGCTTTTTCGAAGACCTGTTCGATTTTCTTAATGATCGGGCCGGGAATTCCTTTCGGCCCGGCAATGCCCCGGGTGGAGGCGGAGAGAACCGTGGGAAATCCCAGTTCCGCCGTGGTGGGCAGATCGGGGTAGAACTTGGTTCTTTCCTTGTCCATGATGGTGAGCATGCGGATCCGGCCCGCTTTCCACTGACTGTAGTTGTCGGCCACGGTACAGAAGAGGACATCCACGTTTTTCCCCAGCAGAGCAGTGATGGCCGGGGCGGCGCCGTCGAAATAGACCAGCCGCAGTTTCACCCCCGCCGCCTCGGCAAACTGGAGGTAGCCGATTTCATCGTCCTGGAGGTATCCCACGATTCCCGCCTTGATCTGGTCGGGGTTCTTTTTGGCTTCGTCGATCAGGTCTTTGAGGTTTTTCCAGGGGCTGTCCGGACGGACGGAGATGGTGGTGGGGTCCAAAGCCTGGCTGATGATGGGGACGATGTCTTCGGGCTTGAAGACGGCCTTCCGTTCCGGGTCCAGGGCGGCGGTGAGAAGGTGGGGCAGGTTGATGCCGCCGAGATAATAGCCATCGGGCTTCTGCCTGGCCAGTTCCGTCCATCCCACCTGTCCCCCGGCCCCGGGTTTATTCACCACGATGATGGGCTGGCCGATTTGCTTCTCCGCGATGCTGGCCACGATCCGGGCTCCTACGTCGGAACTGCCTCCTGCGGGGTAGGGAATCTGGATGGTGATCGGCTTTGTGGGGTAGTCCTGGGCAAAGACGATTCCGGATAGAACAAGCAACGTCCCTATTACCAAGCTCATGAGTACTTTCCCTTTCATACACCTACCTCCTTGTTTTTTTTTCACGAGACAAAAAAGAAAGCGTGCCTTTCTTTTTTTATCTGGCCTTGACCACTGCCTCCACCAGGGGCTTGCACCTTTCTTGATCTTTCGCTCTTTACTTGCAGTCGAAATCCAAAAGCCCATATCGGGAGGAGCCCGAAATACATCGACCATGCTTTTCCCAGACGATGCGCAGAAAATAGGGCTTCTCGCCCGTGTCCGTAGGGGCGATTCATGAATCGCCCTTGCACCATTCTGAGATGGCTATTTCTTCCTTATCCCCATGCCCGTACAAATGAAACGCCCATGGTCTAATCATCCTTACCCGCCCGCTTCCCGAACAGCCGCACCGCCGGGGTGAGAAGGACGACTGCGGCCACGGCCAGCAACACGGCGCAAATGGGACGGGTGACCAAAATGCTCAGGTCTCCGCCGGACATCTCCAGGGCGGTTCGCAAGTTTCTCTCCATCATGGGACCCAGGATCAGGGCCAGCACCGCTGGCGCCAGGGGCCAGTCGATCTTGCGGAAAAAATAACCCAGGATGCCGAAGACGATCATGACCCCCACATCAAAAACGCTCTGGTTCATGCTATACGCTCCCAGGATGCAGAAGAGGAGAATGCCGGGGTAAAGGATCTGGTAGCGAATCTCCAGGAGCTTGGCCCAGAAACCGACCAGGGGAAGGTTGAGGACCAGGAGCATCACATTGCCCAGGTAGAAGCTGGCGATCAGACCCCAGACCACGTCGGGACGCTCCTTGAAGAGGAAAGGACCCGGGGTCATGCCGTGAATAATGAAGGCTCCCATGAGCACCGCAAGCGTGGGGGACCCGGGAATTCCCAGGGTGAGGAGGGGCACCATGGCCCCGTTGGCGTAAGAGTTATTGGCGGTCTCGGGAGAGGCGACGCCCTCGATAACCCCGGTGCCGAATTTTTCGGGGTGCTTGGAAACCTTCTTCTCCACCACATAGGCAAGAAACGTAGGAATGATGGCCCCGATGCCCGGGATGAGGCCGAGGAAGAAACCGATAATCGTCCCCCGGCCGATGGCCATGGAGGATATTTTCCATTCCCCCCTTTTGGGCAGAAGGTCGGAAAATTTGGTTTTGATGATTTCCAGCACGGGTTTTTCCATGCTCAACAGGATTTCGCCGATTCCGAAAAGACCCATGACCACCGGAATGAAGCCGACACCGTCGTAAAGGGGGGGGATTCCCAGAGTAAACCGGGGCGCGCCCCGCACGGGGTCCATGCCGATCATGGACAAAAGGAGGCCTAAAAAAGTCATGATCAGAGCGGCCAGCAGCGAGCGGCCGGAAAGACCGGTCACCAGGGACAGCCCTACGACCAGGAGAGCGAATACCTCGGGCGGGCCGAAACGCAGCGCCAGCGTCGCCAGGGGCAAGGAAACCGCCATGAGTGCGAGGGTGGCAAAGGTCCCCCCGATGAAGGAGCCGATGGCCGCAATCCCCAGGGCCGGGCCGGCTCGGCCTTGTTTGGCCATTTGAAAGCCGTCCAGGCAGGTGATAACATAGGCCGCTTCTCCGGGCACGTTGACCAGCACCGAGGTGATGGTGCCCCCGTACATGGCCCCATAGTAAATGGCGGCCAGCATGATGATTCCCCCGATGGGGTCCAGGCCGAAAGTAACGGGGATGAGAATCGCTGTTCCTGCGGCAGGCCCGAGCCCCGGCAGGACGCCGATGAGCGTGCCCAGGATGCACCCGATGAAGGCATAGAGAAGGTTCATGGGCTGGGTGGCTACCGAAAATCCTTGAATCCAGTATTGTAAAGTTTCCAAAGCCGCCTCCCTATATTCCCAGGACCCCCATGGGCAAAGGAACCTTCAGCCAGTAGTAAAACAGATGAAAAACCCCGAAGCTGCCCAGGAGGGAGAAGATTGCGGTGAAAACCCAGCGGCGCAATCCCAGGGCAGGGGGAAGGAAAAGAAGAAAGAGGAAGAGGGTGATCCGGAATCCCAGGATGTCCAGGAAAACGAGGCTGCCCACCAGTCCCGCAAGAATGATAAAAATGCGGATAGTTCCTGCCCGGTCTTCCGGGAGGGGGGACCCCTTGCCGAAAGGGGCCTCGCGGGCGAACGTCACCTGGAAGAGCAAGGCCAGGGAAAGCCCCCCGGTGATCAGGCCAAGCCAGACGGGGAAAAACCCGGGACCGGGGCCCAGGCGGTCCCGGTAGGGGTATCCGAGGGAACCGATCAAAGTGATAGCCGACGCAGCCACGAAGGCCAAGCACATGATCTGCCAGGCGCGTTTCATCCTTGCATTCTCCCTCCACCTTGCTATTTCGAACTTCCGAGCAAAGGGAGCCTCCCGGAGGTTTTTTAGGGCATCAAGTTAATATCTTTTTAGCACTATGAAAGTGAATGTCAAGCGAAAACTCTGTTCGGGGAAGGATCAAGCCCCCTTGTGGAAAGGACCTGGGAGCATCTCTTATTCGTCGGATACGACGATGGCGAAATCCGGGCAAAGGAGCGAGCACATGCCGCACTTCTTGCACTTCTCCATTTCCTGGCTTTCGGGGGGAAAATAGCCCCTCGAGTTCATCTTCTTGGATTGTTTGAGGACCTTGGCCGGGCAAAATTCGATGCAGATACCGCAACCTTTACAGTACCTCTCTTCTATGTATAGCTTCGGCATATGATCTCCACGGTCCGCTTTTTTGTAAATTTCGTGAGGAGGAAGGGGTGAGGAGTGAGCGGAAAAAGAATCTTCTTTAACCCCTCACAACTAGCTACTCCCAACTTACGGTTTATCCTTAAATCGATCCATGATTTTCTGGTACGTCTCCAGCCACTCCGCCCGGTCCCGGTCCATGAGCTCTCCCACCCAAAACTGGCCTTTCTTGAGGGCCTCGGCCTTCTTTTCCGCGGAGAAGCGAACTCCTTGCGAGCGGAACTTCTTCATCATCTTGGCCGGTTCCTCCTTCCAATGCGTGGGGCACTGGACCATGATTTCGATAAAAGAAAGTCCCTTTTTTCTGATTCCCTTCTCCAAGGCCTGGATGCACTGCTGGGGGTGGGCGGTGGTCCACCGGGCCACGTAATTGGCTCCGGCGCTTATGGCCATCTCGCACAGGTCGAAAGTGTTCTCCACGTTTCCGTAAGGGGCGGTGGTGGAAGGAACCCCGCGGGATGTGGTGGGGGACGATTGACCGCCGGTCATTCCGTACAGGTTGTTGTTCAGGCATAGAACGGTCATGTCCAGGTTGCGCCGGCAGACCTGGATAAAGTGGTTTCCTCCGATGGCCGCGGCATCGCCGTCTCCCGTCACCACGATGGCCCTCAGTTCCGGCCTGGCCAGGAGCGCCCCGGTGGCCACGGCCGGTGCTCTGCCATGAAGTGACCAAATGGCGTCGAAGCCTAGGTAATGAGAGGTCACGCGGGCGGAACAGCCGATTCCGGCAATGAAGCAAAAATTATCCCGGGGGACCTGATCTTTTTTCACGATTCGGTCGACCGCATTCAAGACATAATTCAATGCCTGCCCGATGCCGCAGCCGGGACAAAAAATGGTGGGAAACCGGTCGCCGTAAGCTCCGCTTTCCTTCAGGTATTCCAGCATGGGGTGTTTCATGGTCACCTCAAAAAAAATCGGAGTCGGGGCGGGTTTCAAACCCGCCCCTACCAGCTTCGAATTTGTGGCTATTTCCCAATCATTTCGGTGATCTTCTCAATGATCAAATCCGGCGAATGCAGGGCCCCGAGGAAGGGAATGGAAATAAACTGTTTCGCCCGGTCGCGCAGGCTTTCCCTCAGGGGGTGAATCAGGTATCCCATGTTCATTTCCGGGAAAAAGACGTTCTCCACCTTCTGGACCAGGGCCCGGATTTTCTCGTCCGGAAAGGGCCAGAGGGTTTTCAGGCGGAGAAATCCCAAATCCGTCTTTCCCTTCCCCCGCAATTCCTGGACCGCCTCGAAGGCTGAACGGGTCACCGTCCCGTAAGCCACGACCATATGCTTGCAGCCTTCCAGGTAATAACCCTCGATCCGGGCGATTTGGTCCACATGGTCCTCGATCTTGCGGACGAGCCGGCTCACGCAGGCCATGTGCATCTCCGGGCTGTATTTGGTCACGTTTCCGTCGGGATGACGAACCAGCCCCACCACGTTGACCCGGTACCCATCCCCCCATGCGGGCATGGGCGGGACCTTTCCCTCGTAAGGCTCGTAGGGGAGAAACTTTTCGGGGGGAATTCCCAGGGCCTGGGGTTTGATCCGGTTGACCACCTTGATGGTTTCCCATGGGGGAACGATCAGCTTTTCCCTCATGTGGGCTACGGTCTCGTCGGCCAGGAGGATCACCGGCACGCGCCATTCTTCGGCGTAGTTGAAAGCCTGGATGGTAAAGTCGAACATCTCCTGCACGGAAGACGGAGCCAAAGCGATGACCGGACCGCCCCCGTGATGTCCCCAGCGGGCCTGCATTACGTCTTCCTGGGAGGAAGTGATATATCCCTGCCCGGGGCCCGGGCGCTGTACGTTGACGATAACCATGGGAGTTTCCGACATGACCGCAAAGGAGACCGCCTCCATCATGAGGGAGAACCCCGGCCCGGAGGTGGCGGTCATCGCCTTCACTCCCGCCCAGGAGGCCCCGATCAAAGAGCAGGCGGAGGAAATTTCATCCTCCATCTGGATAAACCGTCCCCCTACCTGGGGCATCCTCTGAGCGGACCTTTCCATGATTTCCGAAGCGGGGGTGATGGGATATCCGGCATAATACCGGCATCCCGCGAATATGGCCCCTTCCACGCAGGCATCGCTGCCGAACAGATAATAATCCCCCGGGGGCAGGGGTCCCCGAAGAGCTTTTTGGGCTTCTTCGGACAGTAAAGGTTCAAAGGCGGTCTCATCAAGCTCGGACATACTCGTTTCCTTTCTGAAACGCTTCCAGGTTCTGACCCAGGGTCTTCGGCGGGACCGAGTCCTTGATCGCCTTCTCAAAAGCCTCTTGGGAAATGACTCCGGTCACCGAAGCAAGCGCTCCGAGAGCGACCATATTCTGAAATTTTTTGTTCCCCACCTGGAGGGCGATTTCCGCCGTCGGTACCTTGAATACCTTAATGTCCTTCCGGGGGACCTCTTTGATGACCGTGAGCGGATCGATGATCAAAATCCCCCCGGGCTTCAGGTCTTTGAGGTAAATGTCCAGCGCAGGCTGCGACAAAGCCACCAATATATCGGCCATTCGGACTTTGGGGTAATGGATTGTACCGTCCGACAGGACCACTTCCGACTTGCAGGCGCCCCCGCGCGATTCCGGACCGTAGGATTGAGTCTGGACGGCGTTCTTCTTATCATACAGGGCGGCGGCAACCCCGACGATCTTGCCCACGGTCACCACCCCCTGCCCGCCAAACCCGGCGATGCGGATTTCATATCGTTTCATTTCTTGGTTGTTCCCTTCGTTTTTTTAAATCCCGGCTTTTCTACTCGATGTCAGGATTCAGATCGAAAAAGATGCCGCGTCCCCGTTGGTCCATGAACCTCTCAGCCAACCCTCCTCCCCCTCGGCGGAAGAAAGTTGGATGAAAGGGGGAGGGAGGTCTTTTCCTCCTTCCCCGAAGGTCGCGGTTACATGGATTCAAGCCCCAGGAGGCGAGCAGGATTTTTGCGGACCATCCAGTTGATCTGCTCGTCGGTAATCCCCTTGTTCTTCAAGGCCAGAATGAATTCTTTCAGCCCATCCGCTGGAATTGGGTTCATGTATTGGCCGAGATCGGTAATCAGAACGGAATGATCGGCGCCAACGGCCTTGATCGCTTCAGCAAACATTTCCATGGATACGTGTCTCCAGGTCCGCATCCACCCCAGATGAGCATTGGGTCCCATAAGGTAGGATAGGTAGGCATGCTCAATAAATGCCCCCATTTCCGCGCAACGTTTCAGATCATCCAGGGACAGCTCTCCGGGTGATTGCAAGGCATGCGTGATCAGGACTTTTCTAACGCCTTCTTCCTTAGCCGCTTTTGCGACCGCCAGGCATTCTCGGGGGGAAATATGACTGGTTGCCAGGATGACATCGGCCTTGGCCACAGACTTCATAATTTTTCTCAATTCGGGGATCACATTCCCATCCGCGTCAATCACTCGAATCCCCCCGGCATCGGGTTTTTTGGTGAAGAAGGCTTTGTGGTGAGCGGCGTCATGGGTCGGCAGCCAAACGATCTTCCCGCAACCCCCTGTAAATTTGAGCATCGTGTCAACCGCAGCGGGGTTGACTCCCCCCACGGTATAATTTAAGGTAATGCCCCCAAAAACCTCGATTCCAGATACCACCTGTCTGGTGAGATAGGCCCTATCATTGGTGATGAATTCATGGTTTTTGGAGACGATGCCCCTCATCCCCATTTCTTTAGCTTTTTGGGCTAGCTCGATATCATGAACACAGCGTGAAGACACATCAGGTGCCGAGTGAACATGCATATCGATGGCACCCACCAGAGGGTTAGCGGCTACTAGGGTTGGCATTTGGGCTGCAGCTTTTTGCGCCACGGTCACGGCTCCCATGATTCCGGCGGCCTTCAAAAAGCTGCGCCGGCTGAGCCCCTTTTTCTTAGCCTTGATTTCTTGCTCCATTTTCAATCCCTCCTTCCGAGATGATAATGAGTGATACGTAGCGAGCAACGAGCGATGATTACCGTGGACTGGACGGGGCGTTTCTTTTCTCACCTCCTTTTTTTGAATCGCCCCAGGGGAAATGGGTTATTTTCTGGGCGAGCTGGCCCGCTCATCCGCCTCCATCATTGCATGGTACAGCTTCCGTTCGTCCACCGGGAAGGGCAGATTGTGCACGGAGCTTCCCTTCGCGCAGGTTCGTTTCAAACCTTCCCAAAATAAGGGGTCTTCCACGTTGGTGAGTCCAAGGCTTTTCAGAGTGATGGGAAGCCCAAGCTGCGAAAAGAAAGGCAGGAGAACCTTCAACTCCTTTTCGTTTTTTTCCAGGCAGAGCTGGACGATGATCCCGAAGGATACCATTTCCCCATGAAGGTTCTGATGGACCTGGGGGAGAACCGTCAGGCCATAGAGCAGGGCATGGGGCACGGCCACGCGGAACTTGGACCCTCCCAGACCCCCGATGACCCCGGTCAGAAGAATGTTGGCTTCAACCACCTTCTCCACGGCGTAAGAGTTCTTTTTGGCAACCACATCCTCTTTGGCCCGCAGCCCCATGGAGAGGATCGTCTCTTTCGTCTGGGTGGATAGACTCAACGCCCCCTGGGTCGCTGAATCGGGTTCCTTCATCTGATCGTAGCAGGGCTTTCCTTCGTACCATTTGGCCAGGGCATCGCCCATGCCCGAGGCCAGCAGCCGGATGGGAGCTTGGGAAAGAATTGTCGAATCCACCAGAACCAAATCCGCCCCCTTTCCGCTCACCGTTGCCTGGCGTACGCCCTTTTCATAGACCACGGCCACGGCTGAGGCCGCCGAACAGGTGGCGGCGCTGGTTGGAATCGTGATCAGGGGAAGCTTTAGCTGCTCGGCCACCATGCGGGAGGTGTCGATCGCTTTGCCGCCACCGGTACCCACGATGAAATCGAGGTTTTCCTGGCGGACGATCTCCGCCAAGCGGGAAATTTCGGCCATGCTGCATTCCTCGCCAAAAAGAGTGAAGGAGGGAGAAATTCCCGCCGACTTGAGGCAATCCTCCAGGGTAGGCCGGATGATGGAAAAGACCAATTCATCGCCAAGAACCATGGGACGCCGCCCGAAAGGCTTCAGGTAAATTCCGGTTTCGTGCAAGAGGCCTTCCCGTTGTATATATTGTTTGGGGCCAAGAAAGATATCGATCATGAATTGTTCCTCGTTCCTGTTTGCCGGGATCTCTTTCTTTGCAGGGGAACCCAACTTTGATTGCCCACTCGAAGGGCGGCCAAAGAGGGCCGCCCCTACATTTTCACCTGGTTATGCTTTGCTCCGCCCTGCCTTTCTTCTTCAACCGGAGAAAAGCACCCATGAACCAGCGAGCGGCAAGTTACAGGTCCGCCTTCCTCCCGCCCCCGTGGACTTTCAGAGGATGGAGATTTCCCTGAACGTCAAACGACAGGGGCTGGGGACCCTCCAGAATCTCGAGGTCGGATCGCTTCTGTATTTCCTCCAGGTAGGCTTCCGAGGCTTCCACCTCGTCCACGTGGAGGGTGTTCTTGATCCGGACGATCCTACTCTTTTCCGGAGGAGTCAGGCCGATCGACCCCAAGGCGACCCGAATGGCTTCCTTGTCGGTGGGGAAATGCATGGGCACGGCGGCTTTTTCGATGCTGATGCCGGTTATGCAATTCATGTAGGTAGCCTGGTAGTTGATCTTTTCCACCAGCCTTTGGGTGGTCAGGTCGGCAAGGCCCAGCCCGGTGGCATTGCCGTTGGAGTTTTCCGTCAAATCCCGGACAAAAAGTCGCTTCACATTGACCGGATGAGGGAAGACGCCCAGGAGATCGCGGTTACGTCCGGTCACGTTGGGATCGATGCCCGTGCCGCTGATGTCTTTGCCCATCTCGTCCACGATCAGCAGGTCGATCTCGTTGAAGGGTAAGCGGGGCATCATCCGCTTGGCCACTGCCAGGAGCTCCTTTTCCCTGGCCTCAATCTCCTGCGGAGGAATGGCGGCTATGACGGCCGTTTCATCATACCCGTTTTCCACCATCCCCAAGCCGCAGAGGATGGGGGCCTTTTTGATCACCTCCCGCCCGGCATCCACGATGATCTTCGGGAAGGTGAACTGAATGGCGGCTTTGTGGTAGTATTCGGCGCCCCTCTGCTTTCCCATCCCGATGGCCATCATCTTCATAAGCCCGCTCTCTATGGGGGCCTTGAATTTGGTGTGGGGTTTGATTCGATTGGCCACGATAATCCAATCGGCCTGGGAGGCATTCTTGTCAATGTAAACCGGAACCCCGTCCTCGGTCCTGCTAATCTCCACAACCTCCATGGAGGACAAGACCGGAGCCCCGGTGAACGCCTCGGTCACGTTGTAATGGGCCAGCAAGTCCGTCTGCCCCTCCGCCTTGGCCCCTCCGTGGCTCCCCATGGCCGGGAAGATAAAGGGCTTGGCCCCGATGGATTGAAGATATTCTACAGCCGCTTTCAGAATGACGGCGATATTGGCCACGCCCCGGCTTCCCGCAGTGAGGGCCACCCGCTGCCCCGGTTTAACTTTTTTGTCCAAGGCCAGTTTCTTCAATTCGGCCTTCACCGTTCCCGGAATATCTTGGACCCGGGTTCGGTCGAAGGCCTGACGAATTCGGTACACTTTGGGAAAATCCATGATCCTCCCCTCCTTCCAAAATGAAGAAACCGGGAATCAGAAGACAGAAGCGGAAAAAGAAAAAATCTCCGTATGGCTGACTCCTGGATTCTGGGTTCGGTATTTTATTCTTTAAAAACTTCAATCGCCATATCCGGACAGATGCGACCACAGGAGGTGCAGGCCGTGCATTCGCCTCCATCCTGGAAAATGACAAAATGATACCCCTTCTCGTTGAACTCCTCCGAAAGGCGGATGCTCTTCTTCGGACAGGTAACGATACAGAGCTGACATCCCTTGCAACGTTCCTTATCGATGGTAATCTTTCCCATAGAAAATCCGTGAGTGGTGAGTTGTTTATCGGGAGTGGAAAAAGTTTCCTTCTTTCGTTCTTCGGCCAAGACGCTTTTGGTTTTGGGCGTTTATTTCCTGCTTGAGGCGGCTTCGGCCCCACGGCGCAGAGCCTCTTCGTTGACCGCGAGCAATTCTTTCCGGTGCTCCGGGATCATCCGGCGCAGGGCGACGATGACCGAGTCCAATGAAACCACCCCTCTCCCAGCCACATAGGCTCCCAGAGCGGCCATGTTGGTCACCTGTAAGGTTCCCGCTTTTTCGGCGATTTGATTGGCCGGAACCTTGATGAACCGCATATCGGTACGCACGGGGTCGCGGTCCACCAGAGAAGAGTTCACCACCAGAAATCCCCCCTTTTGAATCGCCCCTTCGAATTTATCCAAGGAGGCCTTGTTCATGGCCACCAAAGATTGGGGAAAGCGGGTGACCGGGGAGCCGATACGTTCGGAGGAGATCCTGACCGTACAATTTGCCGTCCCTCCCCGCATCTCCGGCCCGTAGGAAGGCATCCAGGTTACGTTCTTGCCCTCATGCATCCCGGCGTAGCAGAGGAGCTGACCCATGAGCAGAATTCCCTGCCCCCCAAAACCGGACATAATCACCGATTCGTTCATAAAAACTCCTGGAAAGACAGCTCTCAGCAATCAGCTTTCACCGGTCAGGAAAGACCCTTTGTTTTGGAACTTTAGCTGAAGGCTGAAAGCGGATTGTCGAAAGCTAATTCTTTATCGACCCGTATTCTCCCAGCGGATAATAAGGAATCATTTTTTCTTCTAACCATTTCAAGGCCTGGACCGGGTTGACCTTCCATTGGGTGGGGCACATGGAGAGGTATTCCACCATGGAGAATCCCTCGTTGTTCATCTGCACTTCGAAGGCCCTTCGGGTTGCCCTCGCCGCTTGGCTGATATGTTTCACGTCGTGCAGGGAGACCCGGACGATGTAAGATTCCGGAGATACCAAAGAAAGCATTTCGGACATCTTTAAAGGGTATCCCCCGGTCCGGGGGTCGCGGCCGCCGGGAAAGCTGGTTGTCTTTTGGCCAAGGAGGGTGGTGGGGGCCTGCTGTCCGCCGGTGGCCCCGAAGACCGCATTGTTCACGAAGATCACGGTGATCCGTTCGCAGCGGGAAGCGGCGTGAACGATCTCCCCCGTGCCGATGGCCGCCATGTCCCCATCTCCCTGGTAAGTAAAGACGATACATTCCGGGGCCGTGCGCTTCAGCCCGGTGGCCACGGCCGGGCCGCGCCCATGCAGTCCCATGGTCATGTCGCAGGCGAACTGCTTCCAGTTTCTTACCGAGCAGCCAGCCGATGTGACCCCGATCGATCGGCCCACAATCCCGAGTTGGTCCATTGCTTCACCCACCAAACGTTGAACGATTCCGTGACCGCAGCCGGGACAGTAGGGATAGGGAAAATCGGTTAAAGATTCAGGCCGTCCAAAAATCTTCTTCATGCAAAACCTCCCCTAAGGGCGAAATCCGAAATTCGAATATCGAAACTCGAAACAAACCCGAAATTTGAATGACCCCAACAAGGGTTTGCGAGAAAGGTCGGATTTTTGAATTCGGAAAATTCGAATTTCGAATTTCCTTGGATTCTACCTTATCAATTTCCTGATTTCTTCCAATACCTCATCCGGATAGATCATCTTTCCTCCGCCCTGCCCCAAATGGAAGATGGGAAAGTCCGGTCCGATGACCCGCTCCAGGTCTTCCTGCATCTGGCCGGCGTTCATCTCCACATCGAGAAAGGCCTTGGCCGAACGCCGAAGTTTGGAAAAGGCTTTTTTGGGGAAGGGCCAGAGGGTGATCGGGCGGACCAACCCGACTTTCATCCCTTCGGCTCGGGCGGTCTGGACCGCATCCCATGCGGCCCGGGCGACGCTGCCAAAGGCAACGACGATCAAGTCCGCTCTCTCCGTCTGAACTTCCTCCCAGCGTTGTTCTCTTTCTTCGATCTGGCGGTATTTTTCATTCAGTCTCTGGTTGAGCTCGATCAGGCCGGGATCGTCGAAGGGGGCCGCGTAGATCATCTTGCGGGGCCCGTCGCCCTTGCCCCTGAGGGCCCAGGGTTTTTCCGGGGCCGGAAGGGGTTTTACCAGGTCGAAATCCACGGGCTCCATCATCTGGCCCAGCATCCCGTCCATCAGGATGATGACCGGGTTGCGGTAGAGGTCGGCCAGGTAGAAGGCCAGGTTGGCAAGCTCGGCCATCTCCTGGGTGGACGCTGGCCCCAGGACGATGGCATGGTAGTCCCCGTGTCCTCCGCCCTTGGTCACCTGCCGGTAATCCGATTGGGCGGGAGCGATCCTGCCCAAACCCGGTCCTGCGCGGGTGACGTCCACAACTACGCAGGGAAGTTCTCCGGCAGCCAGGGTGGTCAGCCCTTCGGACATGAGGCTGATTCCGGGGCCGGAAGAAGAGGTCATCGCGCGCATCCCCGTGCAGGCCGCCCCCCAGATCATATTGATCCCGGCCACCTCGCTCTCGCATTGCAGGAAGGTCCCTTCCGCCTGGGGCATGCGTTTGGCCATATATTCGAAAAGCTCGTTCTGCGGGGTGATGGGATAACCGGTGTAAAACCGACAGCCGGCGCGGATGGCCCCTTCGGCAATCGCCTCGTTTCCGCGCATGAGTTCCAAAGCCATTAAAATCCTCCAAAAATAAGGGTCCTAGGTTAGAGGGTAGGGGTTATAGGAATCTTTAAGGAATGAAAGGCTATCACCTATTGCCCGATATCTTCCGTTCCGATCTGTTTTTCATTCCGCATTCCGCAATCCGCATTCGGCCTACCATTTCTCCGGCGCCAAAACTTTTTTCATCTCCTCGATCGAAGAGCCCTCCTCGATAACGTGGATGAGTCGTTCCTCTCGTTTCAAAGCCTCTACCGCCAGCCGGCTTACTTCTTTGACTAAGTCTTGCGGGATGATCACCACTCCGGTGTCATCCGCAACCACTAAATCCCCGGGATGAACGGAAACCCCGGCGCATACAACCGGTCCGTTGATCTCCAGCGCTTCGAAACGGAATTTCCCGGTGATCGGCGTGATTCCCCGGGACCAGACCGGGTAATCCAGCCCCCGAATATCCTGAATGTCCCGCACTCCCGCATCCACGATGTTTCCGGCGAGCCCGTATTTTTTGGCCATGAGGGTGGAGAGACCTCCCATGGCCGAAATGTCGCCCCTCCCTCCGCCGTCGATGACCACCACATCGCCCGGTTCGGTCATGGCATAGGCATCCCGGTCAGCCAGCTTGGCCTTGGCCTTCGCATAGTAGGATTGAGCCGGGGCCATCCTCTCGGGAACGTACCTTAGAGTGACCGCCGGCCCGGCGATTTTTTTCCCCTGGAGAACCGGCTTAAGCACCGATCCCGGGATGGCCCCCGCGATGCCCAGGGAGTCGAGAATATCCGCCAGCGTCGGGGTGAGCCCTTCATAACCGAGGAGTTCCTGGATGAGCTCTTTCGATGGACGGGGAACCTGCCAGGTGATGATCCGCTCCACGGGGATCAACCCCATCAGGCGTTTTCGGTATTTCTCCGGGATCTTCATGAGTTTCCTTTCTCTTTCCTGTAAGGATAAGGAAAGAAGAGCATTTCGAAGTTCAACTCTTTTCTAACCCCGCAGGGCGAGGTTTGTCAAAGAGAAAAAGCAGCTTGGATGAATCGGTGGAGAGATGCACGGTCCGATCTTTAAAAAAATTAAAAAAAGGTCGAAAAAACAAGTCCCCTTTGATTTTTTTTCAAACCAACCGGGTCACATCCTTGGCGACCTCCGGGTAGTTGGAAGTCATGAGAGGGTCGTGGCCGGGGAAGAGCAGGTCAGGGGAGGAGGCTCTTTTTCGGAGCTTGTCGTAGGATTTCATCCATCCTACGAGGTCTACAATCAGGCAACTGGGCCAGTCTTCTTGATAGTTCCGGAAGGTGTGGGCGCAGTCGGAGCCCAGAATGGCCGTCCCCTTGGGAGTTTGCACAGCCACTGCCTGGAGGGCGATGGTGTGCCCCGGAGCCAGGAGGCACTCGATTCCCGGAAGAATCTCCCGGTCTCCCTTTACCAGAATCAGGCGTTTGGTACCCTCGAGGGAGGCGATGTAGGCTTTGGACTTGGGGTCGGCCGTGGCGGCGAAAGCGGGGCGGTCGGCAATGGGGTTCTTGATGGCGAAGTTGAACTCTTCCTCCTGGACATATACAGTGGCATGGGGGAAAAGGCCGACTCCGCTGGAGTGGTCCCAGTGAATGTGGGTGAGAACCAGGTGACGGACCTCATCGGCCTTCACCCCGATTCGGGAAAGAACCTCCACCGGGCTCACATACCCGTTGAGATTCCTCTCCCGGGCCAGCTCCGGAGGAATCCCGGCATCCACGACCACCGTTTCCTTTTCCCCCCGGACACACCAGATATAATAATTCCTTTCCACCTGCTTCTCCCAGTCTTTCCTCCACATGAGAAAAGCCCCGGAGCTGGTCAAGGGCCCGGCATACTTTAAGGCATAGATTTCATATTCTGGCATACTCCATCCCTTCGTTCCTATCCCCCGACGAGCGACCTTGGGATTGCGATTCTATTCTATGGGAAAAAAGAGAAATGCACAACTTCTTCCCAGGCATTTTTCTTGACACCCCGTTCCGGCCGATTATATGATTCATCTCGGAAATCGGCCTTTTTCCCCTCCCCCAAATCCAGGGAAGGGTCCGAGGGTTCAGGGAGAAGGAGTAAGCATGTCTCAAAGAAATGCGCAGCATATCGAAAAGATTCCCTACGGCAAGGGGGAGATGGAAGTCCGGATTCCCCGGAAGAATTACGTGGCCACCCTCATGCCCAGCTTCAGACCCGGCCTCAAAGACGAGGCCGGCGCTGTCCGGCAGGCGCTGGAGAATCCCATCGGGACGCCCAGGCTGCGGGAAATGGCCCGGGGGAGAAAGAGCGCGGTCATCGTGGTCAACGATATTACCCGGTCCACGGCCACTTATAAGCTTCTGCCTCACCTGATTCAGGAACTGAAGGACGGGGGAATGAGGGAAAACCAGGTTCAGCTCCTGGTGGCCACCGGCACTCACCGCGATAATACCCCGCAAGAGTTGGAAGGAATGCTGGGGAAAGATATGGTTCGCCGGTTTAAAGTGGTGAATCATCACTGCCAGGATGACAGGATTATGGTGGATTTGGGAAAGACCCGCGGCGGAATTCCGGTAGTGATCAACCGCCTTTTCTGGGAGGCGGAGCTGAAGATTACCACGGCCACCGTTGCTCCCCATCAGAGCGCGGGTTTCTCCGGGGGCCGGAAGAGCGTGCTGCCGGGAATCGCCAGCCTGGCCACCCTGAAGCAACACCATGGCTTCGGCATGCGATCGGAAAGACCGGCCATGGGTTGGGTGGACGGGAACCCTTTCCATACCAATGCCCTGGAAGCGGCGAAGATGGCCAAAACGGACTTTATCCTCAACACGGTCCAGAACGACCGGAAGGAAATCACCCAGGTAGTGGCCGGGGATGTGGAAAAGGCCTGGCTCGAAGGGGTCAAAGCCAGCCGGGAGATTTTCGAAGTGAAAATCCCCCGCCCGGCGGACATCGTGATCACCACCCCCGGCGGATTCCCCAAAGACATAGACCTTTACCAATCGCAAAAGGCCATGGCCTCTTCCGAGCTGGTGGTAAAAGAGGGGGGGACGGTCATCCTCCTGGCCGAATGCAAGGATGGGGTAGGGGCCCATGGGTTCTACGAATGGATGTCCGCGGCCACCTGTCCCCAGGACGTGATCGACCGGTTCATCCGGGAAGGCTACAGCATCGGTGCTTCCAAAGCCTGGCTGTTTTCGCGGTGCCTCAAGAGGTCGGACCTAATCGTGGTCAGTAAATGTTTGAACGATAAGACCCTGAAAGAAATGTTTACCGAAAGAGCGGATACGGCTGATGAGGCCATCGAGAAGGCCCTGGCCAAGCACGGAGAGAATGCCGAGATCATCCTCCTGAAAAACGGATCGGACATGGTCCCTCGCTTCGAAGGAAAATAGCATGCCAACGGTAATGATCATGACCAAGAAATTCGCTGAAGTTGCCCGGGATCCCATCACCGCCCTGGAGCAGGCCGGGTTTACCGTCGTGGAAAAAGACTATGACCGGGTCCAGCCCTCCCAGGAAGATGAAGTCTGCCGGGCGATTCAGGGGGCGGATGCCATTATCGTAACGGCCATGTTCCCGGCAACGCGCAAGGTGATCGAAAGCTCTTCCCGCTTGAAAATGATCGCCATCCGCAGCGCCGGGTTTGAAGGGAGCGACTTGAAAGCCGCCACCGATCGAGGAGTCCTGGTGACCTGCAACCCGGGGGCCAATGCCGAATCCGTGGCTGATATGGCCATCGGGTTGATGCTCTGCGTTTCCAAACAGATCGCCAGGAGGGACCGAGGAATGCGGCAGGGGTTATACCCCCGGGGAAGCGGGAGTGAAGACCTTTTCCGTAAGACCGTGGGCATCATCGGTCTGGGGAACATCGGCAAAAGGGTCGCCAAACGCCTCCAGGGCTTTGAAGCCAGGGTGATCGCCAACGACATCGTGGAATACCCGGAATTCCAGAAGCAGTACAACATCCCTTACTATTCCAAGGAAGACCTGTTGCGGATGGCGGATTTTGTCACTATCCATGTTCCCCTGGATGAGTCCACACGGGGGATGATCGATGAAGAGCGATTGCGGCTCATGAAAAAGACCGCCTTCCTGATCAACACTGCCCGAGGGCCCATTGTGGATGAAAAGGCCCTTTACAAGGCTTTGAAGGAAGGCTGGATCGCCGGGGCGGGGCTGGATGTTTTTGAAACCGAACCCCCGGTTTTTCGGGATCATATCCTGCTGGAGAATGTCGTCTCTACCCCCCACAGTGCGGGATTGAGCAACCAGGCTTCCTACGCCATGGCCATGGAAACGGTCCGCAAGGTCATCGCCTTCTTCCAGGGAAAAGTCCCGGAGAACGTGCTGAATCCGGAAGTGCTTAAAAAGCTGGAGTTAAGCGGATAGTTCCTCTAGGGGCGGTTTGCAAATCGCCCCTTCGATCTTTCCCCCGGCAAAATTTCCCCTCCCTTTCTTGACAACGCCTTGAAGATTGAATATATTCCTCTCCACAGGGGCAAGAGGGGAGAGCCGGGTTGCGGGATTTTAGGATATTTTCTGGATGAAAAGGCCTTTGCCAGGAGGGAGGGATCCAATGCCGATCGTAACCATTCGCGGCCCGCTGGGGAGCGGGGCGCCCGAAATCGGAAAAGCCATCGCCGAATTCCTTCATGCCGACTACGTGGACCGGGAGATCATTGCCGAAGTGGCGGCGAAGCTCCAAAGGCAGGAACACGACGTGCTGGCCAAAGAGATGCCGCCGACGACTCTCGGAGGGCGAATCGCCGAAGCACTGGACCGGGGTTTACCCTTCGGGGTAGGGTTTGAGGGAACCTATTTGCCCGCCTGGGAAATCCCTCTGGATGATAAACGGTATTTGCAAGCCCTTGAGTCGGTGATTCAGCAACTGGCTCGGGCCCCTTCCCTGGTGATCCGGGGCCGGGGGAGCCAGTTCATCTTGAAAAACTACCCCAAGACCCTTCACGTTCTGACGGTAGCCCCCTTCGAACTGCGTTTGAAACGGGTCCGGGAGGAGCTCAAAATGAACGAGGAAGCGGCCAAGCAGGAAATTGCGCGTTTTGACAACAGCAGTCGCGAGTTCATCAAAAGGTACTACCGGGCTGGTTGGGAAGACCCGGTGCACTACGATTTAACCGTTAATACGGAGAATCTCAGCTATCAAGCTGCGGTTTCCATCATCGTTCAGGCCCTGTCGGTGAAAGAGTGAACTCTGGGGGGAGTCCTCCGCCCCCATAACCGTTTCATTTTCCCAGGCGATGAATTCCCCTTTTTTCGAGGATGGCTAACCCCAAAGAGAGGGCAACTCCAGCAGCGGCTGCCCCCGCCAATAACCAGGGGGCCGATTTCCATCCTCCTCCCATGGAAACGATGAGGGCCAGTACCGGTGGACCGATAACTTGTCCCATCTGGCCCCCCTGCATGATCAGACCGTTGGTCGTGGCCACATGGCGGGGGGTGGGAGCGTAAAGCGGGGCCGCCCCCAGGGTCGAAGCCGGCAATAGGCCGCCGATGAGGGAAAAGGTAAGGCAAGCCGCATAGCGCGCGGCAAAAGCCAGGCCTCCTGAATAGATCGCCACGCTGCAGGCACCCATGACGATACTGGCAAAAGCGATCAACTTCCATCGCCGAATTCCCCGATGCAGCAGCCACCCGCCCATCAGGTTTCCGGGAACGTTCATGGCTACCATGATTGCAGTGAACACGGAGGCCCGGCCCGGGCTGAGACCGAACTCCTCGACCAGCAAAGTCGGCAAAAACCCCATTACCGCCAGCCACTGGAGGGTATAGGTTGCGAAAATGGTCCCCAGGAGAACCGGCCCGGGCGAAGTCGCCGTAAGGCGCAAATCCAACCACACCTGTTTCAGGCGTCTTCTCGGGCCTTTGTCCTGACGCGGAAGATGGGCCGTTCCTTTGAGGAGCCAGAGGGCATAAAGCGCCAGGATAAGGAAATTGACCCCCCACAGCTCACGCCAACCCAGGCCAACGCTCGCCAGCGGGACCGTGAACATGATGAAGGAGGCCCCGGCGGGAAGAAAACAACTCCATATGGAAAGGGCGATGCGGATATCTCCGGGCTTCGACACCTGAGCCACCATAGCCGGGGCGGCCACGACAATGGCGAGAAAACCCAGGCCTTCCACGGCGCGGGTGGCCAAAAGAAGCGCAGCCGCTGGCGCGAGGGAGCCGAGAAGGCTTCCCATAGCCTGCAGGGATAATCCGATCAGGAGAAGACGCCGGTGACCGAAGGCGTCGGACAGGGCTCCAGCGATGGACCCCAGCAGCAAACCAATGAGGTTGAAAATAGACAGGATCCACCCCGCCAGGAAAAGGCTCATGCCGAGGTCGGCACGAATCGAGCCCAGCATGGGTGGGGCTTTTCCCACCTGAAAGGCGCTTACAACCCCTGCTCCAACCAGAAGAAGAACCAGAGGCCAGGGCGTTCTTTCCGCGTTGCATTTCGGCCCAGCCTGCATGATCTCTTACCTTTTTTCGTTTTCTTGATCCGCAGAAATGGAAGAAGGCTCACCCCGGCAAGGGATGCAGCTTTCCGGGTGGGGATGGAAAAGGGTCCGATTCAAAACGCTTCGATGTTAAGGAAAAAAAGACCTGCGGTCAAGGCAAAACCTCATTCGAAAGAGGAAATTCGGCCTGACTCCTTCGGTCATTGATTTTTTGAAGCGCCTGGAGTATAAGAGGGGCGTTGGAGATCAGCAGCGGGAGAAGAAAGGAGGTATCCTAATGGGCGGCGGTTTTTCGAGAAGGGATTTTTTGAAAGGGTCGCTCGTCGGCGGAGTCCTGTTGGGCGCCGGTTTAGGATCCCATCCCTTCGCTCACGCCCAGACCAACCTGAGATTCAGCACCTGGCATGTACCCGTGGGTTATGAGGTCAAGACGGTCTGGATCCCCATGCTGGAAGAACTCAAAAAAAGGAGCCAAAACCGCCTCGGGTACACGATGTTCGCCGGCGGAGCCCTGGGGAAAGGCCCCGAACACTATGACATCGTGGCCAAAGGGCTCTCCGACATGGGTTATTTCACGGCCACCTGGACTCCCGGAAGGTTCCCTCTGACCGACGTCCTTTCCCTGGCGGCCTGGGTGGACGGGAAGGATATCGCCACCGAAATCGGAAACGCCATGTACAAAAGGGTCCTGCATAAGGAGTTTCCCGGGGTCAAAATGATGGAGATGAACGGGTGCATCCAGGCCTTTCTATGGACCAAAAGGCCGGTGCGGAGCCTGGAGGACATCAGGGGAAAGAAGATCCGGTCTCCGGGAGGACAACAGACCCAATACATCAAGGCCCTCGGAGCCGAGCCGATCTTTATGCCCCTGGGAGATGTGTACCTGGCCATGGAAACGGGCACGGTGGACGGGATCGTCACCTGCCCCCCCTTGGTGATATCTTTCAAACTCCACGAGGTGGTCAAGTTCGGCCTGGTCACCACCTTCGGCTGCGTATCCGAAGGGGTTATCATGAACGGGGAAAGCTGGAAGAAGGTCCCCGACGACCTTAAGCCGGTAGTCGACGAGGTCTGCACCAACCCTTTCCACACCACGGGCGGACTGAACCGAGAAGTTTACAAAACGATGATGAAGGAGATCACGGACAAGAAGGTCGAACTCTACAACCTACCGGCCGCTGAAGCGGAGCGCTGGTACGAAAGGTTCCGAGAGGTGACCCGAAAATGGGTGGAGGACCTGGAGGCCAAGAAACTTCCGGCCAAAGAAGTGGTGAGAATGTACAACGAGGAATGCGAGAAGCGGGGGGTGAAGGTGGTGGCCTTCCCGCCTGAATGGCGGTAAGCAATAAGGGATAAGGGTGAAGTAGCGGTCAGAGGTAAGAGGTTAGAGGAAATTTATCTTTGCCTGCTTGTCTGCCGGCCTCTGGGTTTAGGTTGATCCGGGGCCTTTGAACCCTGCGGAGGGGGAAGGCTTGGGAAGGGCAAAAAGGGCCGTCCAGAAGCTGAATCGATTGATCTGCGGAGTGGGCGCGTTTTTTCTGATCCCCCTCATGGTGCTCACTACTGGCGAAGTCATCGGTCGAAACCTTTTTAATCGCCCGATTGCCGGGGCCGTGGAGCTGTCCGAATACCTCTTGGCCGTTTTCATCCTTCTGGGAGTCGCCTACACCCAGCAAATAAAGGGACATGTGGCAGTATCGGTATTGCTCTCCCGTTTCCCCCTCCGCGGGCAAACGGTCCTGAACATCCTCTCGGCCGTATTGAGCCTTTTTATCTTCGCCGTTCTCGCCTGGCAGGGGCTGATCGTGGGGATGGAAGAAAAAACGGTCTCCGACATGCTCCGGATGCCCCAGTATCCCTTCCGCCTCCTGGTGGCGGCGGCTGCCTTCCTCACCTGTCTGGAAATCCTGATCGATTTGGGAGATTCCGTCTCCAAGCTCCTGCGGAGGTCCTCGGAGTGGAGCCGGTAACGGTGGGGATCCTGGGATCCTGCCTTTTGTTTTTCCTATTGATCATCGGCATGCCCATCGCCTTCTCCCTCATGTTTGCGGGATTCGTCGGGGTCAGTTATCTGGCCAGCATCGGCGCCGCTCTCCCCATGATCGCCCGGTCCGTGTACGAATCTTCCTCCCATTATCCTTACACGGTGATTCCCCTTTTCGTCCTCATGGGCGGATATGCGGGGATTTCGGGCCTGAGCCGGGACCTCTTTGATACCTTCGACAAATGGCTTCGACGGCTGCCGGGAGGCCTGGGAATGGCGACGATCGCCGCTTGTGCCGGGTTCGCCGCCATTTCCGGGTCCTCCGTGGCGGCCGCGGCGACCATGGGGACCGTGGCCTACCCGGAGATGAGACGGTTTCACTATTCCCCAAGGCTCGCTTCGGGGACCGTGGCCGCGGGGGGCACCCTGGCTTTTCTGATTCCGCCCAGCCTCGGCTTCGTGGTGTACGGCATGCTGGCCCAGGAGTCGATCGGAAAACTTCTTATTTCCGGAATATTTCCGGGGCTAATCCTGGCGGGGTCTTACGTCGGAATTCTTTTCGCCTTGGTGAAACTCTGCCCGTATTGGGCTCCGCCGGTTGGGGGGTCCGTATCCTTCCGGGAGAAACTAACTGCTCTGAAAGGGGTGTGGGAACCCGTGGCCATTTTCCTGTTGGTCATCGGGGGCATCTATTTCGGGGTCTTTACCCCGACCGAGGCTGCGGGGGTGGGGGCGACGATCCTATTCCTCACCGCGCTGCTTAAGCGGAAACTGACGTGGGAAGCCTTGCTGACTTCTCTTTATGAAACGATGCGCATCTCGGTCATGGTCCTCTTTCTCGTGGCGGCGGCGAACGTCTTCAGCTATTTCCTGGCCCTTTCGACGATCCCGATCAAGGTCTCTGCCTGGATCATCGGCCTGGGGGTTTCTCGGTATGTCGTCCTGGCGATCATCGTCGTGATCTTTCTCGCCCTGGGCTGCTTCCTGGACGCCATATCCATGATGGTCTTAACCCTCCCCGTGATCCTGCCGGTCATGGCCACTCTAGATTTCCATCCCATCTGGTTCGGAGTGGTTTGTGTGATCATGATGGAGGCGGGGCTGATCACTCCTCCCATGGGGCTTAACGTCTTCACCGTGGCGGCGATCGCCAAGGATACCTCGCTCGAGGAAATCTTTAAGGGAGCCCTCCCTTTTCTTGCGGCTATGCTGTTCGTGACGGTTCTGATCACGCTTTTCCCGCAGATCGCGCTCTTCCTTCCCGGGATGATGGGCCGTTAGAGGCGTAGCCATTCCTTCTCCTTGGGAAAATGAACAGAGGAAGAGATCGATCTCTCGCAGAGGTCGCAGAGTTGGCAGATAAGAGGAAATGATAATCGATGGGCGCTTTTCGATTTCGTTGGGCACTTTTTGGGTGCAAACGAAGCGGGCGAGAGGCCTAATGAAAAAAAGGAGGAAGCCAAAAAAGAGGAGGGCGTCAGGTCATGGCCCCCCGGCCTGGCACCCACCTGAAGGGCCACCTTCAGGTGGAACCCAATTCAAACCGCTCTGAGCGATTCCTTGTTTTTCTAGCCGCAACTCTGGCGGAGGTCGTGATTCCGATTTTCGCTTTGACGAAGGAATTCTCCCCGCCCGCCTTATCCTTTTTGGCATCCAGCCCCTCCACTTCCGCTCATATTTTCAGGTCGGCCATGAATCCTTCGGGGATGGCGTCGATGGCCTTTCGGGGTTTCCCGCAGTCCCCGACTTTATGAATTGCCGCCGGCAAACCTTGAAGGGTCGCCTCCAATTCATTATTCGGCCGTCTTCCCGTGGCCAGGACGTTTGTATAAACATCCGACGTGATTCTTGCATGACAAGCTGCCACGCTGGCAGGGGATCAGGTTTCGGGGGTCGCCGCTTAGCTTAGAGCCCTTTATGCTTTGGTAGATTTTGTCGATTTTTATGACCTCTTTCGGAGGACCATCGACGAGAAAAGTCGTGCTTCCCTCTGCACCGTGGATTCCCCCTTTGCCGATTACCCGAGCCTTCACCCCGGCAAGCGATTCGAGGGCTTCAATCTCGGTAAAGATCCCACCGAAAACCGGAACCAACCCCACGGCGGCGCCGTAAGATAAATCCACCTTCCTCCTGCCCGCTAGGGGAATCACCTCCTCCAAATTTCCGGGGACAAATTTTTCCAAACCGACGGCGACCAGAAAAGGAACTCCCTCGATCAGGAGGGTTTGAAAGAAGGGCAACGAGCTTCCTCCGTCATAGGTGGCGGCCATGATCGCCGCCCGGCCTTGGGCATCGAAGGCATTAGCCCCGGTGATGACCAGGTCTTCAGGGGTAAAAGAGGGAACCTCCCTGCCCCAGTCTTCCCGGGTGTGGAGGGGAATGACCTCGTTCCCTCTCAGGATACAGGCATGGGACCATGGAATTTCATGTTTCCATCGGGAGGTGAGAGTTCCTTGGGGGGTAATCATTCCCGAAATCCTCATGGGTTTGCCGCAGAGTTCCTCGGATACGGCCGAAACGGTGGTTCCTCCTTTTAAAAGGAGTTTTCCTCGTTTTCGAACCCGATGAACCTCGGGAAGCCTCTTGATTCCTTTGGCGATGATCCGTTTCCCTTCGGGAGAAGTCAGGGTGATTTGAATGCGCATTTTCTTCCGCTCCTTGAAACAATCTTGCCCGATCATAGAAAAATCCCGGCGGGAAAGCAAGGAAAAGAGAAAGCACAAAGGATCAAATGACTTCCTTTGGGCAAAAATCATAAACCCCAAAAAACCCAAAAATCTTCCTTGCCGGTTTAATTCAAGCCGCTTACATGGTAATATACTTGCTGCGCAAGAAAGCGCCTTCAGAATATCTTATCCTTCGGAGGTAGGCCGGTGAAAAATGAAATCCGCGTTTTGCAGTTCGGCATTGGGGTCATTGGACGGGGAGTGACCAAGGTATTGGCCAAGAAAGAGGGTATGAAGATCGTGGGAGCCATTGATGTGGCCCACGTGGGGAAGGACCTCGGAGAAGTGGCCGGGTTCGGGCGAAAGCTGGGAGTCAAAATATCCAATGATCTGAATAAAGTTGTTAAGCAGGGGAAGCCCCAGGTGGCCATTCACACCACCAGCTCGAGCCTCAAGAAGGTCTTCCCGGAGCTGGAAAGGCTGATCAAGTCGAAAGTGAACGTGGTGTCGAGCTGCGAAGAGCTTTCCTATCCCCATCAGAAAACCCCGGAACTGGCGGCCCGGCTGGATGGGCTGGCCAAGAAATACGGGGTCACGGTCCTGGGAACCGGCGTGAACCCGGGCTTCCTGATGGACGCCTGGCCCCTCTTCATGTCGGGGGTGTGCACCGACGTGAAAGAAGTTACGGTAAGCCGTGTTCAGGATGCTTCCGCGCGAAGGATCCCCTTCCAGGAAAAGATCGGGGCGGGAAGGACAAAAGGGGAATTCCAAAAACTGGTTAAGGAGGGAAAGATCCGCCATGTAGGCCTCCCGGAATCGGTGGCCATGATTGCGGCCGGGCTGGGATGGAAGGTGGACAAAATCATCGAGGCCATCGGCCCGATTCTTTACCCCAAAACGGTGAAGAGCGACTATATCACCGTTCCCCCGGGTCTCGTGGCGGGGGTGAAACAGGTCGGGCGGGGATATGTGGGCGGCAAAGCCAGGATCATCCTCAACTTCGAAGCCTCCATCGGCGCGGGCGAATCCTACGACTCCGTGTCGATCAAAGGAACCCCGAACATGGAAGTCGTCGTCAAAGGAGGGACCCACGGGGATATCGCCACCGTGGCCATGCTGACCAACGCGGTCCCCCGAATTCTCGAGGTTCCCCCGGGACTGAAGACCATGAAGGACCTGATCATTTCTTCTGTGCCCAATAAGTCATAAAAACGATTAAAGGGAGAAAAACGGGACCCGCTTTCTTATCCCTGATGCGCATTTTGAGCCAATGAATCGGGAAAAAATTTCCGGCATTTTTCTCTTTGGGCTGGGGCTGGCGGTTTTTCTAAAGTCCCTCACTTATCCCCTCGGCACCCTGCGGAAACCTGGGGGCGGGCTCTTTCCATTGATCGCTTCCTTTTTCCTCATGGCGCTCTCGGCTATTTTGACCGTCCAGGCTTTTCGGGGGAAAGAAGGGGACCCGTCTGCTCGAACTCCCTTTTTCCCGGAAAAGGAAACTCCCCGAAGAATCGTTCTGGGATTCGCCAGTTTGCTGGGATACCGGTTTCTTCTCCCGGTCATCGGCTTCGCCCCCTCCACCGCGGTGTTTATCCTTTTCCTGAGCCGTTTCCTGGGCAAGTACGGCTGGGGGGTGAGCTTCCTTTTTTCGGCGCTAACGGCCGTGGTGGCCTACTATATATTCCAAGTATGGCTGAAGGTTCCCATGCCCAGGCCGATCTTTGGGTTTTAAAGGATGGATGTTTTTCAGAATATTCTTTCCGGCTTCGGCATTGCCGTCACTCCCGTCAATCTGATCTTGTGCCTGGCAGGCTGTTTCATCGGGACTTTGATCGGAGTCCTCCCGGGCATAGGACCGGCGGCCACCATCGCCCTTCTTTTGCCGGTGACTTTCAACCTTCCCCCAACTTCAGCGATCATCATGCTCTCCGGGATCTTTTACGGGGCCATGTACGGGGGATCGACAACGGCGATTCTCGTGAACATCCCCGGGGAAGCGGCCGCGGCCATCACCTGCATCGACGGGTACCAGATGGCCAGGCAGGGGAGGGCCGGGCCGGCCTTGGGGATCGCGGCTTTCGGTTCCTTTATTGCCGGGACTTTCGGCGTTTTCCTCCTCATGCTCATCGCCCCCCCGGTGGCGGAATTGGCCTTGAGGTTCGGCCCTCCCGAGATCTTTGCGATCATGGTCCTGGGATTGACCATCCTCAGCTATCTGAGTTCCGGCTCGATCCTTAAGGCTTTTATCATCGCCCTCGTGGGACTTTTTGTCGGAATGGTGGGGATCGACATTTCCGGGGTTTTTCGTTTTACTTTTGGTATTCCCGATTTCTTTGACGGAATTGGATTGGTGCCGGTGCTCATGGGGCTTTTCGGCGTGGCCGAGGTCTTGCTCAACCTGGAACAAACCCTCGCGCGGCGCGTTTTCGAGACCAGGGTCCGCGGGCTCCTTCCCAACCGGCAGGACTGGAAAACTTCGACCGGGCCCATCCTGCGGGGGTCGATCATCGGGTTTTTCATGGGGGTCATCCCCGGGCCGAGCAACACCATCTCCTCATTCGTCTCCTATGCCATGGAAAAACGATTCTCTAGGAACCCCGGAAAGTTCGGGAAAGGGGCGATCGAAGGAGTGGCCGGGCCGGAGTCGGCGAATAATTCGGCCTGCGCGGGGAATTTTATCCCCGTCCTGACGCTGGGCATCCCGACCAGTGCGGTCATGGCGGTCATCATCGGGGCCTTCATCATTCATGGGGTGACTCCGGGCCCCCTGCTCATCAAAAACCATCCGGATATATTCTGGGGGACAATCGCCAGCATGTACATCGGGAACTTTATGCTCCTCATTCTGAATTTGCCATTGATCGGAATATGGGTGAGGGTTCTGAGAGTCCCCTATGGCATTCTGTTCCCCCTGATCCTTCTTTTTTGTTTTGTCGGGGCCTATGCCAACAACAACAGCCTGGCCGAGCTCAATGTCATGATCTTTTTCGGTCTAGTTGGCTACTTGATGAAGAAGACCGGCTTCGAACCGGCGCCCCTGGTTATGGCCTACATTTTGTGCCCATTCCTGGAGGAAGCCTTCCGCCAGTCGCTCATCAAGTCCCACGGAGATTTTTCCATTTTCATCAAACGACCGATTTCCGCCGCCATCCTGGCGATGGCCGCGGGGGTGATTCTTCTCAATATTTTTTCCGGGGTGAAACAAAGAAGAAAAAATCTTTTGGCCAAGATCCAGGAAGAAGATTAAAAAAGATTGGAGGGAGGGTTCATGGGATTCGGAGCGGTTAAAACCGTTCTTTGGATGCAGGCTTTAATCCTTTAAGGAGGAGAGGAATGAAAACTCGAAAACAGCTCGTGATGATGGGAATCGTTTGGATAACTCTGTCCTTGCCCCTGGGCGCGAACGGGTCCGCACAAGAAAAATTTCCCAGCCGACCCATCCAGTTCATCATTCCCTGGGCGGCTGGCGGCGGAGGAACGATTAATGCCCAGGCGCTTCAGGTTCCTTTTGAAAAAGCGATCGGCGGCTCCGTGCAGATAGTGAACAAGCCGGGCGGGGGTGGGACCATCGCCTGGAATTTCGTGGCCAATTCCCCGCCGGACGGATATACGCTGGGGATTACGAATCCCAGTGGGGTAGTGACGGTTTACACCACTAAAACGGGTGTTCCCCTTGACCGTTTTGACCCGATTGCTTATACGGTGGGAGTCCCGGCCGGAGTCGTGGTGCGCACGGAATCTCCCTGGAAGACCTTCAAGGAGTTCATCGATCATGCCCAAAAAAACCCGGAAAAAATCCAGATGGCCAACTCCGGCCATGCGGCCATGTATCACATCGGAATCGTGGGCATCGAGATGGCCATGGGAGTCAAATTTACCCATGTTCCCTTCAAAGGCACGGGACCCTGCATTACCGCACTTCTGGGCGGGCACGTGGACGGCTCCTTGAATGAAGTCTCCACCCTCCTTCCTTATGTGGAGTCCAAGAAATTTCGGGTCCTGGCGGTCAGTTCTCAAGCCCGAAGCCCGGTTCTGCCCGATGTTCCCACCTTCCGGGAATTCGGCTTTGATTTGGATGTGGGGACCTGGTACGCCTACGTATCGGCCAAAGGAACCCCCAAAGACCGACTCCAAAAACTTCAGGAAGCGTTTCGAGCGGCGGTGCAATCCAATGAATTTAAAAGCCTCTACCAGAAGCAGGGGGGAGTGACAGAGTTCAAAGGCCCCGAAGCTCTGGTGGCTTATTTCCGGGAACAGGACCGGCTCTGGAAGAGGATCATTGAGTTCGGAAACTTCAGGCCGGAATAAGCGGGTGCCGGTTCCCGGTCCCTCATTGCCCGTTGGGAGAAAAGGGCCGGAAACTGCCAATCCGGCATTTTGGCCGGGTATGGCCCCTGGCAGGGGGAAGGCATTTCTGAGGGAATTCGGTGATCAAAGATTTTGATGCCATCAGCCTGGAAATCCTGTGGAGCCGTTTGATCAGCGTGGTGGATGAGGCGGCGGCGACTTTGGTCCGCGCCTCCTTTTCCACCATCGTCAAAGAGTCGAACGACTATGCCTGCATTCTCATGGACTCTCGGGGAGACAGCTTGGCCAACAACACGGCCAGCATCCCTTCCTTCATCGCCACCCTTCCCCGGACCATGAAACATTTCCTTCGGGAAGTTCCCCCGGACCAGTGGAACCCGGGGGATGTAATCATGACCAACGACCCCTGGCTGGCCTCGGGACACCTTCCGGACATCACTATGGCCATGCCCATCTTTCACCGGGGAAAACTGGTGGCCTTTGTGGGGACCATCGCCCACTCCCCCGACATCGGCGGGTCCATCTGGTCCGCCGACGCCCGGGAGCTTTTTGAGGAGGGAATCCGCATCCCCCCGCTGAAACTATACGAGGGGGGAAAGCCCAACCCCACCCTGCTGAATCTGATCCGGGCGAATGTACGAGTGCCGGAATTGGTCGTGGGAGACCTGAACGCCCAGATGGCCGCCCAGGCCATCTGCCGGGATCGGCTGGTGGAATTCCTGGAAGAGTATGGATTGGAAGACCTGACCCTCCTTTCGGCGGTGATCCAGGAGAAGACCGAAGCCATCATGCGCCGGGCCATTCAGGAAATTCCCGATGGAGTATATGAAAAAGCCGTGGAGATGGACGGGTTTGACCATCCCATCCGAATTCAATGCCGGATCACGATCCAGGGGAGCGAAATGGAAGTGGACTATGAGGGGACCTCTTCCCAGATCGACCGGGGCTTGAATTGCGTGATGGCCTACACGGAATCCTATACTACGTACCCGATCAAATGCGCCCTGGACCCCTTCACCCCCAAGAACGAGGGGTCCTACCGGCCGATCCGGGTGAAAGCCCCGGAAGGAAGCATTCTCAATCCCCGTTTCCCCGCGCCGGTGAACGCCCGTCAGCTCATCGGCCATTTCCTGAGCGCCGCGATCTTTGGAGCCCTGGCCGAGGTAATCCCGGACCGGGTAATCGCCGATTCCGGAAGCCAACCCACCTTGCGGCTTCTTTTCACCGGAAAGGGGCTGAAGGGGGAAAAATTCTCTTCGGTACTCTTTGCCAACGGGGGCATGGGGGCCCGGCCGAATAAAGATGGCCTTTCCTGCATTCCCTTTCCCACCAACAGCAGCTGCGGCTCCATCGAGATTCAGGAAGCCGTCATGCCGCTTCTTTTCTGGAAGAAAGAGATGATTCTGGATTCGGGGGGCCCGGGGAGATTCCGGGGAGGGCTGGGGCAGGAGATCGTGATTCAAGTGAGGGGAAAGGAACCGATCCGGGTGTCCATCATCACCGACCGCCATCATCATCCGGCGCAGGGTTTCCAGGGAGGAAAGGCGGGGGCCCCGACCAAGATTGTTCTAAATGACGGCCAGTATGTCCATCCTAAATCCCAGTCGGTTCTTAGGCCAGGGGATCGGCTGAAAGTTCATTATGCGGGAGGGGGCGGGTTCGGACCCCCTGAAGAAAGAGACCGGGGGATGGTGGACAAAGATTTGCGAGAAGGGTTGATCTCTTCGGAGGCCGCCCGAATGATTTACGGCCTCGGCGAAAAGGACGGGAAAGGTGGGTAAGTACAAGCTGGGGATCGACATCGGCGGGACCTTCACCGATTTTGTCCTCCTCGATGAGGAAAAAGGATGGATGGAGGTGGGGAAGCGCCTGACCACCCCCGATGACCCCTCCCGAGCCGTGCTGGATGGATTCAATCAAATCCTCCGCCAATCCGGGAGGACGCCGGAGGATGTTGCCGTCGTGATCCATGGGACGACCCTGGTTACGAATACCTTGATCGAAAGAAAAGGCGCCCGGACCGGCCTGATTACCACGCAAGGATTCCGGGACGTCTTGGAGATGGGGAATGAGGTTCGCTACGAACTCTACGACCTCAGCCTGGATAAACCGGAACCACTGGTCCCCCGCCATTGGCGTTGTGGAATAGCGGAACGAATCACGGCGCAGGGGGAGGTGCTGGCGGGACCCGACCGGGATGAGGTGAGAAGAATTGCCCGCTATTTCCGGGAGAATGGAGTTGTCTCGATAGCGGTCTGTTTGCTCCATTCCTACCGGAAGGGGGACCATGAGAACCAGGTTCGGGAGTGGCTGCAAAAAGAATTTCCGGATTTCCAGGTATCTCTCTCCAGCCGGGTGAACCCGGAGATCCGCGAGTACGAGCGAACCTCCACCACCGCGGCCAATGCTTATGTGCAGCCGCTTATGAAGAAATACCTGGGCCAGCTGGATGGAAACCTGAGAGAGAACGGGTTCCGGGGAAAGCTCTACATTATGCTATCCAGCGGCGGAATCACCACGGTCCAGGCCGCCGAAGAGTTTCCCATCCGACTCTGTGAATCCGGGCCGGCTGCCGGGGCTTTGGTTTCGGGCTTCTACGCCCGGGCCATGGGGAAATCCGATCTCATCTCCTTGGATATGGGAGGAACAACGGCCAAGGTTTGCTTGATCCAGGAGGGAAGACCTTCCTTGGCCCGGGAATTTGAGGCGGCGCGGGTCCGCCGGTTTCAGAAGGGAAGCGGGCTGACTCTGAAAATTCCGGCCATCGAAATGATCGAAATCGGAGCCGGGGGAGGGTCCATCGGCCACCTGGACCGGTTGGGATTGATGAAGGTGGGTCCGGAAAGCGCGGGCGCCTCTCCGGGTCCGGCGTGCTATGGTCTGGGGGGAGTGGAACCGACGGTTACCGATGCGGCCCTGGTCCTGGGCTATCTCAACCCGGATTACTTTTTGGGCGGGGAGATGCCCCTGCGAATCGACCTCGC
>JACAEW010000288.1 GCA_013388675.1 Syntrophaceae bacterium
GCCTCCGGTTGCTCCCCACCCCGCCTCACGGCGAGGCAGTTACCTTTGACTACCGGGAGTGGGCATCTCCCGGGAGGGGACTTTCACCCCTCAGATCGCGCCTGCTCCCAGCCGCACGGACCCCGGCTTTCGCCGGGGTGTCGCTTCAAGAGGATTTTTACGGGTTCAACAAAATTCATCAGGAAAACGGAGGGGTGCAATGAAACAGGTATTGGCGTCGGTGGTGTTTGCAGGATTTCTTTTGGGGGCTGGGCCAGCCCCGGGGGCAAGCATGGGTGACTTTATCCAGGTGGAGGTGCGGCCTGGTGCAGGACGGAGTCTTCCCCTCTACCCGACATCGGCGACTCATGGGAAGAAGAAAATCTATGCCGAGGCCTTGAAGGGGGAGGAATACACGGTTGTGATCCGCAACTTCCTCCCCCGTAGAGTAAGGCTTGTAGTGGCCGTGGACGGCCGGAATATCATCAGCGGCCAAAAGTCCTGGCTGAGGAACAATGAACGGATGTACATCCTTGGTCCTTACGAGACCGGGGAGTACCGGGGATGGCGGACCGGGAGCGACCGGGTAAACCGTTTCTACTTCACCGATGCGGCCGATTCATATGCCGCTGCCTTCGGTGATTCGAGCGCCATGGGAGTGATCGCCGTGGCCGCCTACTCGGAAATCGGCAATTCGAAATCCGAAATAGAGATCAGCGGCCGCGGGGCTTGGTCTTTCTTGTAGGGACCGCCTTCCATGGATCGTCGGGCCACGGATGTTTTGGATAGCGGCCCTTCAGCTCCTTCTTCACCAGCGGGTATACCTGGTTCCAGAATTCCTTCAGGTCTTGGGTTACCTGAACCGGCCTGCGGGCCGGGGAGAGGAGATGGAGAAGAACCTTGACCCGCCCATCGGCGATCTTAGGAGTATCGGCCAGGCCAAACATCTCCTGCAACTTCACGGCGAGAACCGGGTTATCCCCTGACGCATAATCCAGGGGCACCCGGTGGCCGCTCGGCACGGCCAAGGATTCGGGGGCGCGCTCATCCAGGAATCTCTTTTGTTCCCGCGACAGCAGGGCGCGCACCGCCGGCAGCAGGTCGAGAGCGGCGAGCTGCTCCCGGTTGCGGATTCCCTTGAGCCAGGGCAGGAGCCATTCTTCGGGCGTGGACCGGAGCCGTTCTTCAGACAGATCAGGCCAGTTCTCCTCGGGGAAAACCCTTCTCATTAGGGCAGCCCGCCCCTGGAGCTGCCGCACTCCGCCCCGAAAAGTAATCCAGCCAGAGCCCGATTGGATGGCTTCGCAGAGAAAAGGGGCCGCCTCTTCATCGGACGCTTGAAAAGGCCGGGCCGAAAGCTGAATGGCCCCCAGCCGCTCTTCAACAAGGGAAAGGACCTTTCCGCCCTTCTTGTCCCACTCAACCCTCCGAAGGACCTGGATGCGGTCTCCCATTTCCTGGCGGATCAGGTCTTCAGTCACCGGCTCGGCCAGGTGAACGATCCCCTCCGTCTTCTCTCCCACATCCACCTGGACCGCGATGATGAATGGGCTCTTGGCCAGACCGCTCGACGCGGGCAATCTGACTCCCTTTCCCTGGCTGAGGAGGAATCGCCCCTCCCCTTCTTCCCGCCTTTTGGCGATCCTTTCCGGAAATGCATGCATCAGGAGCCGGGGCAGGGTAAGGCCGAGATCCTCATGGGTTGGTTCGGCTCCTTTGGCCATTAGCCGCAGAAGGTGCTGGGAAACCCGGATCACGTTACGAAGGGCCCATGAGTCGGTTCCCCCGGGAGTCTCTTTTCCCTTTCGCCATTGGTCCAGAAGGTCGAGCCTTTCGCTGATTCCAAATCTTACCGGTTGGGCCTCGGACCGGGAGAGACCCCTGGGAAGGATATCCCGCTCCGAAAGAAGCGCCGCCAGGTCGGCGCCCGGGCGGAGACATCCGATTTCCGAGCCCCTCAGCAAAAGACGCGCAAGCCGGGGATGAAGGGGCAGACGGGCCATGGCCTTGCCCACGGGAGTAACTTTCCCCTGAACATCCAGGGCCCCCAGGTCCAAAAGAAGACGCCGGGCCGAGTCCCAAGAGGCCGCAGGCGGGCTGTCGAGCCAGGAAAGTTCTGCCGGTTCTTTGGCACCCCAAACCGCAAGTTCGAGGGCCAGCGATGAAAGGTCCGATACCAGAATCTCGGGGGGGGCGTAAGGAATCCTGGATTCAAGGTCATGGCGGCTGTAGAGACGGTAGCAAACCCCGGGCCCGATACGGCCGGCCCGGCCCTTGCGCTGCTCGGCCGCAGCTTTGGATACCGGGACGGTAATCAGGCGGTTCATGCCCGTGGCCGGATCATACTGGAGCCTCCGGGTAAGGCCGCTGTCGATCACCACCTTTACCCCTTCGATGGTAAGGCTGGTTTCGGCGATGTTGGTGGCCAGCACGATCTTTCGTTTTCTCGAGGGCAGGATCGCCCTTTCCTGCTCCTCAAAGGGAAGATCGCCATAAAGGGGATGAAGGGAAAGGCCTTCTTCTCTGCCCTCCAGGGCAGCTTGCAGCGATTCGCCGCAAGCCCGGATTTCGCCGCCGCCGGGCAGAAAGATCAAAATGTCCCCCGAAGTCTCCCCCAGCGCTTTGAGGGCCGCCCGGACGACACGCTCCGGAAGCGGCCTTTGGCGCTCATCCGGAAGGTACCGCTCCTCCACCTCGAAGGCCCGCCCCCCTGAAGAAATCACCGGCCCGCCCCCCAGCAAGGCGGCGACGGGGCCGCAGTCCAGAGTGGCGGACATGACCATGATTTTGAGGCCTTCCCTCAAACTGCGTTGGGTATCGAGGCAGAGCGCCAGCCCCAGGTCTGCCTGGAGACTCCGCTCATGGAACTCGTCGAAAATCACCATGGCTACACCGTCCAGCCCCGGGTCTGCCTGGATGCGGCGGGTAAGAATGCCCTCGGTCACGATCTCGACCCGGCTTTTCTCCGAAACCCGGCTGTCGAACCGGATGGAATACCCCACTGTCTGCCCCACCCCTTCCCCCAGGTTCCGGGCCATCCACCGGGCCGCCGAGACTGCGGCAATGCGTCGCGGCTCGAGGACGACGATTTTTCCTTTTTCCGGCGGGATGCCCTCGAGCAACTCCAAGGGGACGCGGGTTGTTTTTCCGGAACCGGGAGGGGCCTGCAGAACAAGCGCAGGGAAGGCCAGGGCCGCTTCTTTTAGCCGGGGCAGGATATCGTCGATGGGGAATCCCCTCATCTTTTCTTTACACTCCATGGTTTCGATTAAATCCCACATCAGGTTCGGGGGTCAAGGGGTCGAAAGAGTGGCCGGGGAAAGAATCCGCCGACGAGTAATAACTCGTTCCTTCGGGGCATGGAGATAGGCGCGAAAAGGCCCAGTCGGCCACCGCCTAAAATTTTCGTGACGAACGGACCCGTTTCCATTAAAATAAATAAAATGGATGAAAGAGATTTTTACACCGAAACTCCGGAGACGAAACAGGCAACCTACATTTGCCCGAAATGCCGCCAGGCATCGGAGTTCCAGATTCGCTGGCTCAGGCGCACCAAGAAAAAGGGGATCCCTCCCGGAGCCACCGACCTCGAAAAAGTCAAGTTCGCCAAAGCGACCGACTATCTGGTGCGGGTGGACATCCAAATAACCTGCCCCAACCCGCGCTGCCGGAAGCGATTCGACATCCCCAGCGATCAAACCGTTGTCCTCATCTGAGGGCCTTTACTCCCCCCTGCCTTTCTCTCTCACCCGGAGATTCTCCCGCGCTTTAGGCCGAGTTCAGGGAACTTATTTCCCCCCATAACGTCATTTTATTGACGTTTTTTTCATGAATTGTACATTTTTGGCATAAATCCGTCCCGCTTTTTCCTTTTTTTCATTTCCCCCAAAAATTAAAAGCCCTGGAATAACCGGCGGGTAGGGTGGGATTTCGATCGGCCCCGGGAAAATGGCTGATTCCGGGAACGAGGTTTGCTGATGGAGAAAAAAAGCGGGATTCCACCCCGACCCCGAAGAGTCTAAAAAACCGATTGGAGCAGGGTCCATGAAAGAAATTATGACCCCCCGGGAGGCCGCCGAATATCTGAGCGTCCATGTCCGAACCATCTATCGCCTGGTCAAGCAGGGAGAGATACCCAGCCGCAAGGTGGGGGTAAGCTGGAGGTTCAAAAAGGGAGCTCTGGACCAATGGGTGTCCGGGCAAGAAAAACCTTTTTCTGAGGACAAGGAATAATGGAAGGAAAACAGATTCTGATCGTCGATCACGAAAAGAAGACCAGGGACCTTTTAACGGACGTCCTCTCCCGTTATGGCGACCTGGCCGTCGAATCGGCCGGGAACGGGGAAGAGGCGCTGCAAAAGATCGAAAGAAAACACTTCGACCTGGCCCTGATTGAAATGAAAATGCCCCGCATGGACGGCTTTCAAGTAGTGGACGAGGTCTCCCGGAGAAAACCCGATATGGTCACCGTCCTCATGGGCGACAATCCGACCATCGATTCGGCCCTCGAGGCCATGAGAAGGGGGGCCAGCGACTTTCTCACCAAGCCCCTCAATCTTCCCGAAATCATCGTCCGGCTGAACAAGGTCCTCGAGGAAAAGCAGCGGGTCAAAAGGCTCGGCGATTTCATCTGCCAGTTGGAGGAATCGGTCCAGGAGCTGAGAAAACTGGATGAAATCAAGTCCGAATTCGTCTCCGTCGCTTCCCATGAACTGCGCACCCCCCTGGCGGCCATCAAGAATGCGGTCCAATTGATCCTGACCGGGAAGACCGGGGAGATCAATGAGACCCAGGCGAAATTCCTTTCCATGGCGGAAAGAAATATCAACCGCCTGATGAACATCCTGAACGACCTGTTGAGCCTCTCCCGGATCGAATCGGGAAAGATGACCTTGAAGTTCGAGGACCTGGACCTGAGGGGGTTGTTCGAATTCATCCACGCCTCCTTCAAACCCCAAACCGACGGAAAATCGATTCAACTCCGAACGGAGCTTCCCCCGGAGGTCCCCGCCGTTTACGGCGACCGGGAGAAGCTGGAACAGGTCCTGACCAACCTGGTCGGCAACGCCCTGAAATTCACCCCCGAGGGAGGGGAAATCGTCATCTCGGCCAAGCCCTACGATGGAACCGCCAACTGGGTGGCCATATCGGTCCGGGATACGGGAACCGGGATTCCCTCCGACCAGCTCGACAAGATCTTTGAAAAATTTCACCAGGTCGAAGGGTCCTTGCAGCGGTCGGTGGGGGGAACCGGCCTGGGCCTGGCCATTACCAAAGGATTGGTAGAGGCCCATCAGGGAAAGATTTTTGTGGAGAGCGAGGTGGGTAAGGGGAGCCGATTCACCTTCACCCTGCCCATTTCCCAGGGCGCGAAAAAAGAATTGCCCTTCCGTTCCGTGTTGGACCGCGAGATTCGACGGGCCCAGGAGAATCTTTCCCCCCTGACCCTTTTCCTCCTGGAGGTCGAACAAGGGAAGGGGGGGAACGAAGCGCTCGGCCAAGAGGTCCACCGGGAGATCCAGAAATGCCTTTGCCGAAAATCGGATATCTTACTCGGCCGGGAGCGCGAGAAGCGTTGGGCGGCGCTCTGTGAAGCCGACCGGAAAGGCGCCGGAGTCATCCGCCGGCGGATGGAGGAGAGCTTCAAAAAGAACGCTGCCCAGGGGCGGCCCTCGCCCCCGGTCCTGAAGATCGGGGCGGCCACGTACCCCGAAGAGGCCCCTTCCAAAAGGGAACTGTTCCGAAAAGCCAAAAACGATTTGAGGAAACGAACATGACTCCGAAAAAGGTCCTGATCATCGATGACGAAGTCGATCTGGTGGAAACCATCCGTTTTCCCCTCGAATTGGAAGGATTCCGGGTTCTGGCTGCGTACAACGGCGAGGAAGGTCTGAGCCAGGCCCGGAATGAACATCCCGATTTAATCCTCCTGGACCTGATGCTGCCCAAGCTGGATGGGTACAAGGTCTGTCGCTTGTTGAAGTTCGATGAGCGATACAAGCATATTCCCATTTTCATGCTTACGGCCAAAACCCAGGAGAAGGACAAGATCCTGGGCAAAGAAACCGGGGCCGACGAATACTTCACCAAGCCCTTCGATATCGATGAATTGATTGCCAAGATCAAGTCGAATTTGAGCATCTGAGAAGGAAACGTGCCTAACTTCAAGTACAAAGTGAGAGACCGGTCGGGCAAAGCCATTGCGGGGACCCTCGAAGCCCCCAACCTGGAGATGGCCGGCGAACGGCTGTACCGGCTGGGATATTTCCCCATCGTGATCCAGGGGGAAGAAAAGACCGATCGGTCCGACCTGGCCGACCTTTGGCAGCGCTTTCAGAAAGTCACGCAGGAAGATTTGATTTTCTTCAGCCACCAGCTCTCCACCCTTTATAGAGCCGGCATGCCCCTCCTCTCCGGGATGAAGAGCCTGATCGAACAAACCCATAAGAAGAAATTGAAGATCATCCTGGAGGACATCAGCCGCCAGGTTGAAGGGGGAAAGACCCTTTCCGAGGCCATGTCCAGGCACCCCGGTGTTTTTCCCCCGGTTTACATGAACATGGTCCGCGCCGGGGAAACGACCGGACTCCTGGGGGATGCCCTGGACCGGTTTATCACCCTTTCCTCCCGGGAAATGAGGACCCGTCAAAGGGTGAAGGAAGCCACCCGCTACCCCAAAATCATCATCGTCTCCCTGGTCATCGCGTCGATGGTTTTGGTTGCCTTGGTCATCCCCCGGTTTGTCCAAATCTTCGCCCAATTCAACACCCCGCTTCCCTGGCCGACCCGGCTCCTTATCGGGGCGCATGAATCCTTCCAGTCCTATGGCCTGTTTCTGCTTCTGGGATCGGGAGCGGCCCTGCTTGGGCTGAAGAGATATTTGTATTCGCCGAGCGGAAAGTTCGTCTGGGACCGGTGGAAAACGCGAATTCCCCTCCTGGGCCCTCTTTTCTTAAAGATATCCCTGTCCCGTTTTACCTACATGTTCGTCATGCTGAACCGGAGCGGGATCCCCATCCTTCAGACCCTGGAGATCACCTCCTCCACCCTCAACAATTCTTACCTTTCCCGGTCCATCGAATCCATCAGCCAGCTCATAAGGGAGGGAAGAAGTCTGGCCCAGGCAATGAAGGAAACCCAAAAGTTTACCCCCCTGGTCATCCAGATGGTCGCCGTGGGGGAATCTTCGGGAACGCTCGACGCCATGTTAAGCAGCATAACCGAATATTACGACCGGGAAATAGAGGATTCGATCAGAAGAATGTCCACCTATATAGAACCCATTTTGACCCTTTTCCTGGGCGGGGTCGTTCTCTTTTTAGCCCTGGCCGTTTTTTTGCCCTGGTGGAACATGGCCTCCTTGTTCCGGTAATGCGGGGGAGAAACGTGACGGTCCTGGAAGGATGGATGGCGGAAAAAGGGAGAAGGTGGAAAAAGCGATCCCCGGGGGATGGACCCAAAGGGGTCTTTCGGAACGGCCATCGCCCGGCTGCGGTCCGCATTCCGGGGTCCGGCGGGATGACCCTCGTCGAATTGATCGTGGTCCTGGTGATCCTGGGGACCCTGTCAGCGGTGGCCATACCCAGGATCGATTGGACCCTTTTCTCCCGGGCTTCGGCGGATGGGGCCGCTTACCTGGTGGCCTCCGACATTCGCTACGCTCAGGAATTTGCCATGGCCAACCGGGTTTCCAAAAGAGTCGTTTTCACTGCCGGGGCCTCGGCTTACACCTTCCAGCCCCCCCATACGCTGGACCCTCCGGGGCAGCTTCCGGCGGGGGTGACCATCGGCAGCCCTTTGACCGTCACCTTTAACTCTCTGGGGGAGCCGATCACCGGGGGAGGCGGGTCGGTGGTCGTTTCCGGGTCCGGCCAGAGCAAAACCATCGGCATCGTGAATTATACCGGAAAGGTAAATATCTGGTGAAAAGAGGAGAGGACCGGGGATTCACCCTCCTGGAGGTCATCGTCTTGATCGTGATGGCCGGGATTCTCCTGCCGGCCATCCTGGTTCCCTTCGTGGCCAGCGTCAAAGGAAGCGGAAAGCCCGAGATGGCGAGCAAAGCCATGTTCCTCGCCCAGCAGAAGATGGAAGAGTTCATGAAATTCAACTACAACCAGCCCGAGCTAAGCCCGGTTGCCCTGACTCCTTACGCCAATACGGATTTTCCCGGCTACCGGTGGCGATGGTCCATTTCCCTGGTCAACAGCAACTTCAACCCTTCCGGGGGAGATGTGGGATATAAGCGGATCCAGGTTCAGGTTCAGGACCCGGAGAACAGCACCTATGAAATCCTGTCCGTGGTCAGCAATTTTCCATAAAGAGGGAAGGGACTTTCCTCCATTCGGTGAAAGACGAATTACATGAAAAAAGATTCATCCCCAGGGTTCACTTTCATCGAGATGATCGTCGTGGTGGTCATCCTTTCCACGGTTGCGGCCATTTCGATCCATTTCCTGGTCAATAGCCTTAGAACGTATTCCATGACCGTGAATCAAAAGGCCCTATTGGATGAGGGGAAACTGGCCCTGGAGCGAATGGTCCGCGAGGCGCGGGACGCCCGCACCATCCTCTTCCCGCCCCCGGGAAGCTCCGGGAACCGCATGACCTTGGTCCGAACCCATGCCACGGCCCACGACAGCGGGAACGAGAACATCAGCTTTCAGTTGACCGGAAGCACGCTGGTCAAGGTGAAGACCCAACCGCCCGTGGCCAGCGCCATGGCCGCGAATGTTTCCGTATTCAACGTCACCCGCGAAGCGGCGAACGATGAAATCAAGATCGAACTGGCCCTTTCCCTGAGCACCGGGGAAAACGTGGCCCTCCAGACCAAGGTCTACCCGAAAAATCTTGGCGATAGCCCCGGGTACAAGAATTTTGGGGCCAACTGGCTGGAGGAACAGAGCCTTTGAAAGCGCACCCTATTCACAATAATAAAGGCATCTCCGTCCTCTTTCTGGTCATCGCCCTTCTCCTCCTGACCGCCGTCGGGTATATTCTTTCCTACCTGATTCCCACGAAGCAAAAATCGGTCCTCTTTCCCATTCACTCGGCCCAGGCTTTTTACCTCGCCCAGGCCGGGGTTGAATACGCCATCCGGTACAGTTCCGATCAAGGATGGCGCACGGCCGCCGACCTCCTGCGATTGAACACCCCGGGGGTCAACCAGCGAAACCTGGGCCGCGGAAGGTTCACAGTCGTTTACGACCTCGCCGCGGACCGTTTGGTTTCCACCGGAGAGGTCACCGGTTCGGACTCTCGGCGGACGGTCCGGGTGGATAATTTCAGCCCCTTTCTCCGCCTCATTTTCGATCCTTCCTCGCCCGCTCCGTGCTGGAACGGGGGGACGCGGCGGGCAAGTTTTTTCATCCAGAATGCGCGGGGTGAAAATGTGATCTTGACGGGTTTCTCCGCATCCTGGACCCAGGCTCCTCCGGCGAGGCGGGTCCAGAGGATCGATATGGCCGGGGTCGAAAAATACGCGGGGAATTATATGAATGGAAGGCCGCCGGTAAATTTTAACCGGGGAGGGGGTCAGCAGACCCTGCTCCCCCATGGAATCGTTCAGGTGGTCGTGGAATGGAATAATAACCTGGCCATGGGCGCGAATATCTTGATCACCTTCTATGCGGCAAACGGAAAGAATTATTCCTTCAACCTGGATACCCAGGGAGATGGACTGCCCTCATGCTAAACCGAGTTCAAAGAGAAAAGGAAAAAGGATTCATTTTCATCCAGGGCCAATCATCCATGGCTAAAGAAACCATCGGTCTGGACATCGGCACCCACTCCGTTAAGTTAGTGAGCTTCACCCGGAATGCCCAGGGTCTATTCCTCACCCATGCGAGAATGAAAGAGATCCCCCCGGGAAAGGAAGAAGAAGACAGAAGTTTTCTTTCCGAAGTCGTCAAGGCCCTTTTCCGGGAGGCCGGCCTGAGCCCGGGGAAAGCGAGACTGACCGTTTCCGGCCCGGAAGTCACCATCCGCCGTCTTCTCCTTCCATCCATGCCCAAAGCGGAGTTGCTGGAAGCGGCCCGCTGGGAGCTGAAGGAACAGCTTCCCTTCCCCGTCGATTCGGCCCGGGTCGATTTCCATGTCTCCCGGGAATGGGTGGAGGGGGACTCGAAAAAGCTGGACCTGATCGCCGTGGCCTGTCCCGTCCAGAAAATCAACCAGGTTCTGGCCATTGCCGCGAAAGCCGGCCTCGCCCCCACCCATCTCGACGTGGCTCCCTTCGCCCTCTGGAATACGCTGCTTCATTTCCATGAAGCGGCCAAAGAGGAAGAAATCGCCCTGATCGACCTGGGGGCCCAAAGAACGGGGATCTATATTTTCCAAAAAGGGGATTTGCAGTTCAGCCGGGAGATCGTTCCCGCGGGGGCGGACTTGAGTCGGGCGATTCAGGAAGGAATCGACCCTACAGAAGCCCCTTCCCTCCTCTTCGCCCGGGCCGAGAGAATCAAACACGCCATCGGAATTCCCGTCAAGGGCCCGTACGAGAAGATCGAGGGGGAGTCCATCAGTATCGCCAAGATCTCCTTCCTCCTGCGGCCGCTCCTGGAAAAATTGGTGGCCGAGATCGTGCGCTCCCTCGACTATTACAAGAGTCATTTTGCCGTGGAACGAGTGAGCCGGGTCTTTTTGACCGGGGGGGGCGCCAATATGAAGAATATTGCCGCCTACCTCTCCGATGAGCTCCATATTCCCGTGGAACGGTTCAATCCTCTGGGGCAGGTTTCTTTCACCCCCCAGCAAATCCAGGCGCCCCGGGTGGAGGAGGTGGGGCCGGCCCTGGCCGTGGCCGCGGGGGCTGCCCTCTCCCAACCCCAACGAATCGAGCTCCTTCCTCCGAGAGAATCTTTCGGAACCAGGCTTCGCCGGGGCAAGACTCTTTCCGTCCTGGCGGCCTTGATCGTGGGAATCCTTTTTGCCTCCGTGGTTGGGTCTTTGAATTCCCGGGTAACCAGGCTGCAGAAGGAATACGACACCCGGATGGCCCAGATCAAAGACCTGGAGGTGCTCCCCGAAAAGCTGGCGGCCTTAAAAGTCAAAGAGATGCAGCTGAAGCAGGACCTGTCCTATTTTTCCACCACCCAGATCTTGCCGGGCCTTTTCCGGGAAGTGCTGCGGGAAGTGCGCCGTTTGGTGCCGGGGAATGTCACCCTTACGCTTCTGGCTGTTCAAACAAAGAGTCAGCCTTTCCCGCAGGAGTCCCCGGTCAAGGAGGCCAGGGAACTACAGTTGACCGGCCTGGCCTTCGGAAGCGATGCCCAATGCCTTGCCGCCCTGGCCCAAATCATCGAGGGGATCGAGAAGTCTCCCCGCTTCAAGAATGCCCGGCTGGTGGCGGCCGACGAGAACAGGAGTTATACCCGTCCGGGGGTTCAGTTTGTCCTGGTCTGCGAAATCCTGCTCGAAGGCGCGAAAGGAAAGGGAAGCATATAACCCATGGGGCTTAGAGAACGAGAAAAGATCGTCATCCTTATCGGGGCCCTGGCGGTAGCCTTTTGGGGCTTCGATTATTTCTATTACACTCCCCAGAAGAAAAAAATCATGAATCTCCAGGCCGAAATTCAGGCGGCGGAATATAAATTGAAAGAATCGGCGGTCTTTCGAAAAGGGGTGGTGGGACTGGAGCAGGACCTAACCCGCCTGGAGGGCGAACTGCAGGGACATCACCAAAGGGTCCTGCGGGGGGAGGAGTTTCGGACTTTCTTGAAGCAGTTGGCCAGGGACAGCGCGCGACTCCAGATGAAAATGATCTCCCTCGCCCCTCAGGAAGAAAAGGACTCTCCTCCCTTGGAGAAGAAGGCTTCTTCCCCGCTCCCCTATCGCCGGGTGACCGTCCATCTTGTCCTCCACGCCACCCTGAACGCCCTGGAGAATTATCTAAGAGGAATTCAGGAGCTCCCTTTTTTGGTGACCCTGGATCATCTCCAGATGGAGAGGAAGGAAGAGCTGCTCCCGTATCTCGTCGTGACCCTGGAGCTGGGGGTGCGGGTCTATTCTTTGGGGGCCGGATAGCCGCCGGTCCCAAAGGTTGAAAGAATCGAAGGAGGGATTTTGGTTAGAATCGTTTTACGGTCTTTACAAACCCTATGCTGCGTTCTCCTGGTCGCTTGGGCGCTAATGGCCCTCATGGGGCCCCCGGCAGTTCACGGGCAATCCGGCGGCAAACCCGCTTTTTTGGGGGATGGGGGGAGGGACCCCTTTCTTCTTCCGCCCGGAATCCGCCCTCTATCGGCGGACCCCGGGAACCCGGTCCGCAAAGAAGCCCCGGCCCCGGCCAAAAAGGAACCCGGAACAATCCAGCCCCTTCCGCAGCGGCCGAAGGAATCCTGGCCTTTGGCCCTCAAGGCCATTCTGATCGGGGACCGCATTCGCCTGGCGGCCATCGACCAATGGATCCTCACCGTGGGAGACCCGGTTTACGACGAGAGGATTTTGGAAATTCATCCCCACCAGGTGATTTTGGGAAAAGGGAATCAAAGAAGGACCCTGTTCTTATCCCAGAGCCCCGTACATTTACGGGTCGAAGAGCCCAAAGCGGGAGAAGCGCCATGACCATGAAAACTTTCCTCATATTCTGTCTCCTGGGGGTCACGGCAGCCGGTTGTGCCAACGCCCCTCTGAAGGAACGGGCGAAAATCCCTTCACCGCCCGTTGGCCAGCCCCCGCCGCCGGCCCCGGAGCCCCTGAAGGAACTGATCGTCCCCCAAAAGGAGGAGGCCCAAAAAATCCCGGAAAAGCGCTTTTCCATCAGCGCCCGGGAGGCGAGCGTGCAGGACGTTCTTCTCGCTTTTTCCCGGGAGAGCGAGCGCAACATCATCATCGACCCGGAACTCGGCGGGAAGGTGACCGTCGACCTCAAACAGGTCACTCTGACGGAGGCCCTGGATGCGGTTCTCTCCCCCTTGGGATGGACCTACCGCCTGGACGACAAATTCATCCGCGTCCAGAGGGTCCAGATGGAAACCCGGCTCTTCACCCTGAACTATCTGGCCACCAAAAGAGGGGGCAAAAGGGAGATCTACGCCAGCGCCGGAGGGGGCCTGCAAACCGGCCTCGCCTCGGGACAACCCGGAACGGTCAGCGCAGGGGGGACTGGGGGGACGCGGACCGGGTACAGCGATCTGGTCAGCGTGGACGAAATGGATTTATGGAAAGAGATCCACCGGGGTTTGGAAACCATTATCTTCGGAACCCCGGAAGAAAAGGATAAGGAAACCGCCAACGAGACCGCCAAGGCGATCTGGACAAGGGCGGACGGAACCGGAAAGAGGCTCATCGTCCACAAATCGAGCGGAATCATCTGGGTCACCGACTATCCGGCCAGCCTGAACAAGGTGGCTTCCCTCCTCGAGGTGATCGAAGGAAGCTCCCAAAGGCAGGTCACCATCCATGCGAAAATCATGGAGGTCACCCTTACGGACGAGCGCCGCGAGGGGATCAACTGGAAGGTGATTCAAGGCCTGCCCCGCTCCCTAAATCTGGCCTGGGGCCTGACCGATAAAGCGGGGACCAGCGGATTCCCCGGCGGGATAAGCGGTTACACCTCCCCGAGCGAGGCGCCGGTGGCCGCGATCCCCACTCCGGGGTCTTTCACCGTCAACCCCCTGGGGGGGGTCTTTGCCCTCGGGGCTGCGGGGGCGGAAATCGCCCTCTCGGATATCATGCAGGCCATCGAGGAACAGGGGGATGTAAAAATCCTTTCCAGCCCCACCCTCTCCACCCTCAATAACCAAAAGGCGATCATCCGCGTGGGGAATCAGGATGTTTTTTTCATCACCGGCGCGGTCTCCACGCAGACCGCGGTCACCCAGATCGTCCAGCCCCAGACCATCGATATCGGGATCATCCTCGATGTGACCCCGCAAATCGCCGAGGACGGCACCATCATCATGAACATCCACCCCAGCATCACCGAAAAAACGGGGGAGAAGACCACCCCCGACGGGAAAACAACCTTTCCCCTCCTGAGTGTGAGGGAAACGGACACGACTGTGAAGGTCAAGGACGGCCAGACCATCATCATCGCCGGCCTCATGCAGGAAAAGAAAGAGGACGGCTACATCGGGGTCCCCTATTTACAATCCATCCCCCTCCTGGGATCGCTGTTTCGGTACAAGACCTCGGTGAAAAAAAACACGGAGCTGGTCATCATGATCACCCCCACGCTGCAGATCGGCAAGAGGGTGGAGGATTTGAGGAACAAATAGAGGTTTCTAGAGGAGAAACGGCGGCGCCTTGACCTTCTGGATTCGCGGGGCCGATGGGGAAATGAGCGCCCCCAAGAAAGTGCCTGCCCGATTTTCCGGCGGAGAAGACTTATGTACCAGGAATTCTATGGCTTCAGAGAAAAACCCTTTGCCTTGACCCCCGACCCGGAATTTTTCTATTTGAGCGAAACCCACTGGACGGCTCTGGAATCCCTGCTCTACGGAATCCAGCACAGAATGGGATTCATGGTAGTAACCGGAGAGATAGGAACGGGGAAGACCACCTTGGGCCGGGTTCTTCTGGAAAAACTGGATGAAAAAGTGAGGACCGCGGTCCTCTTCAATTCCTTCCTGACCGAAGGGGATTTGCTGAAAGTCATCCTCCAGGATTTTGGCTTCTCCTGCCGGGGAAGGTCCAAAAAGGACCGCATGGACGCCCTGAACCTTTCCTTGATCGAGCGATTGTCCTGGGGGGAAAATGCGGTTTTGATCATCGATGAGGCCCAGAATCTATCGATTCCCGTCCTGGAGCAGATTCGCATGCTTTCCAACCTGGAGACCGAAAAGGAAAAGATCCTGCAAATCATCCTGATGGGGCAGCCGGAATTATCCCAGAAACTCCAATCGCCGGCATTGGAACAGCTTAACCAACGCATCGCCATTCGCCACCACCTTTTGCCTCTGCCCCCGGCGAAAACGGAGGAGTACATCCGTCATCGCCTGAGAAAAGCCGGAGCCCAGGAAAATATCACCTTTTCCAGGTCGGCCCTTAAATCCATCCACCAATTCTCCCGGGGCACTCCCCGGTTGATCAATCTCCTTTGCGACCGGGCCCTTTTGGCCGGTTTCATGGAACAAACCCATAGGATCGACCGGGGAATCATCGCCCAAGCCGCCCAGAGCCTGAAGGGAAAAGAAAAGGGGCTTTCAGCCGGAATCCTTCCGAGCTGGCCCGCACGCCTGATCCGTTGGGGCTTGGCGCTCATTCTGATGTTCCTTTTTTTAAGCGCCGGGGCCGTATTGGGGAATGACTCGATCCCCTCTCGGGAAAGAGCCGGAAATCTTCCGGGGAAGCAGACGCCGGGGCTGGATGCTCAAGCCTGCGCGGCGCGGGCAAAGCCGCCCTCTTCCACCCCGGCCCAGGAGCTTCGGGAAAAAACGACGGAAGCCCACAAAGGGGGGCATTCAGAGTGAGCCTGATCATAGGGGCCCTGAAGAAGGCGCAGCAGCTCCGCTCGCAGGAAACCAAGCGGGTCCCCTTCTTCCAGGACATCCAGCCCGGGGGAAAGAAAAAAGCCAAGGCCTGGGCCCTTGCGGGCATGGCCTCCGCTCTGGGGCTGGCGGCCTTTCTCGCCGTTTACCCCCTCGGGGAAAAGCCCTCACCGCCCCCGCACCAGGCTTACGAGGCCGGGCAGCAGGTCGCCTTTCCCGAACCCGAACTATCTTTGCCCGCCCTGGACCCAAGAGGAAAAGACCTCTCCCGAGAACTTGCGGCCCTTGGTCCATCGCCAAAAGTGGACCCTTCCCGGAGGGAAACTGCGGCCCAAGGGATTGAAGGCCCCCTTCAAAAAGCCTCAGTCAAGGAAGAAATCACCCCAAGGGCCAACCCCCCAGAAGCGAGACTGGACCCTCCGCGCACCGCTGGGAGTCAAACCATTCTGCAAAAGGAAGAGCGGGGTTCCCCGCCCTCCCCCAAGGGGGAAAACGAGGAGGGCAGGTTGCTTCCCGAACCTGAGTCTTTTTCCGTCGATCCTCTGCCGAAGTCCACTGCCCAAGAGGGAAAGGAGGTTTTCCCTTCTCCGCCTTCTACTCCCCGCGAGGATGCTTCACGGCCCGCCTGGACCATTAAAAAAGAGGGGGAAAACGAGGTCGCTCGGGCTGCGGAACTCCTCAGCCATTTCAACCAGGGGGTTCATTTCGCCAGCCAAAAGGAGATTTCCAAGGCCCTTCAGGCTTACCAGAAAGTTCTGGAAATAGACCCCAGGTATGTCGAAGCTCATAATAACCTGGGCCTTCTCTACCAGGAAATGGGGGATGGGGAAAAGGCCCAAAAAGCCTATCAAACGGCGCTGGAGATCAATCCAAATTATGAGAAGGCCCTGAATAACCTCGGTATCCTCTACTACGGCCAGGGTCATTATGAGGATTCGCTGGACTGCTTCCGGAAAGCCCTGGGGGTGAACCCTCAAAATGTAGAGGGTCACATCAACTTAGGGGTTCTTTACCTGAAAAGGGGGCAGTCGGACCAAGCGGCGGATTCATTCCAGCGGGCCTTGAGCCTCAACCCCCGTAGGGGAGAAATCCACTACAACCTGGCCAGGGTTTATGAGCAAGCCCAAAAAACCAAATTGGCCGTCGAGCATTACCATGCCTTCATCCACCTCTCGGCCAGGACTCATCCTGCCTTGGTGCAGCAGGTCCGGCAGCATGTAAATCGTCTGCGCAATGCGGAAAAGGAAAAGAAGCCCTGAAGAAATTGGAGGATCGGGAGTTTTCTTCCCGAAAGAGGTTTTCGTATGGCTGAGGAAAAGAAAAGCTTGGGCGATTTTCTGGTCGAGCGCGGAATCATCCATCCCGACCAGCTAAAAAAGGCCTATCAGGAGCAAAAGCGGGGCGGAGAGAGGCTGGAGCAGACCCTCGTCCGCTTGGGATATGCGGAAGAGGCCCAGGTCCTTCAGGGTTTGGCCGATTATTTCAGCCTTCCCTTCATCGATTTGAATACCTATTCCATCGATGAAAAGGTAATCCAACTCATCCCCGAGGAGATGGCCCGGCGCCACACCCTGATGCCCCTTTTCAAAATCGGCAATACCCTGACCGTGGCCATGGTCAATCCGCTCAATATTTTTGCCGTGGACGAGGTGCGCAATAAGACCAAATGCGACGTAGAGATCGCCATCAGCACGACGGAAAAGATCAAAAGGGCCCTCGACCAATACTACGGCTTTTCGGCCGCTTCCCTCGAGAACAACCTTCAGGAATTCGTAAGAGGGCCGAAGGCGGAATCTTCGCCCCAGACCATCGATTACCGCAAGACCTATGACCTGTCCCCGGCGGGCAAAGATTCTCTGCTTAGCCCGGCCGATGACGTTCCCGCGTCCCGCATGTTCGACATCATCATGATGCAGGCCATCCGGGACCGGGCCAGCGACATTCACCTGGAGCCGGAAGAGAGGGCCTTGCGGGTTCGTTTCCGTATCGACGGCTTGCTGTACGAGTTTCTGACTCTTTCCAAGCAGCTCCACCCTCCCCTTCTTTCCTGCATCAAGATCTTAGCCGAGATGGACATTGCCGAGACCCGGCTTCCCCAGGACGGTAACTTCAACGTTAAAATCGATGACCGAAGCTATGAGGTCCGGGTATCCACCTTTCCCACTATCTACGGGGAAAACGGGGTTTTGAGAATCCTGGACCAGAACACGGCTCTGCGGAAGTTGGAGGACCTGGGGTTCACCGATGACATGCTGACCCGCTACAAACAACTCCTCCAGAGACCCAACGGAATTCTCCTGGTCACCGGTCCCACGGGAAGCGGGAAGACTTCCACTCTATATGCCTCCCTGAATTTAATCAATTCCGTGGAGAAGAACATCATTACCGTGGAAGACCCCGTCGAATACCGGCTGGGTCTGATCCGCCAGACCCAGGTCAATCCCAAGGCCGGCATCACCTTTGCCTCCGGGCTGAGGTCCATTCTCCGCCAGGACCCCGATGTCATCATGGTCGGGGAGATTCGCGACCTGGAAACCTCCGAAGTGGCCATCCAGGCTGCCCTGACCGGCCACCTGGTCCTGAGCACGCTGCACACCAATGACGCTCCGGAGGCCATCACCCGTCTTTTGGATATCGGGGTTCAGCCCTACCTGATCTCTTCCTCGGTCATCGGGGTATTGGCCCAGCGCCTGGTGAGGAAACTCTGTCCCGAATGCAAGAGTCCCCACCCGGTAGACCCATCGGGGGACCCGGGCTTGGTGGAAATGCTGAATCGATATTCCCCGGACTGGAAACCTCCCATCACCCTTTACCGGGGAAAAGGATGCAAGAATTGCAAGCAGTCGGGGTACTGGGGCCGGATGGGAATCTTTGAATTCTTCCAGGTCGATGAAAGGATCAAACGCTTGATTGCCGAAAGGGCTTCCACCCAGCAGGTCCGGGATACGGCCAGGGAAAATCTCGGAATGGTTTCTTTGCGCGAGGATGGTCTTTATAAGGTTTTAAAAGGAATAACCACCCTTGAGGAGGTGAACCGAGTCGCCAGCCAGACTTCCTTCCTTGCTTAAGGGCGTTTCCTTTTGCGGGCGTTTAGGAAAAACCCGCAGATCGCCCCAATCGTCAAGAGGCTGATAAGCCCTCCCAGCTTAAAACTCCCGGGCTCGTAGGAAAAGCGGACTTCATACGCTCCGGCATTAAGGGGCAGGGCGCGAAAATGGTAATTTCCCCTTAAAATTCTTTTTTCCCCTTCTTCCCTGCCCGCTGAGGATTCATTCGAACCCAATGGAGTGACTCGGGCTTTCCAGCCGGGGAAATAGCTGTCGCTTACGACCAATAGCGCATCTTCGGGCGCCTCCACGCGCAGATCGAGCCGGTTGTTGCTCTCGGAAATAATTTCGGTGCGGGGGGACAGAAGATCTGGCCGGCCTTGGGGGGCTGAATGGGGGCGGGCGCGCTTCTCCCATTTGGGTTCTTCCTCCAGAAGGACCTCTTGATCCGGCCGAAACGCTTTATCGGAAACCGCGGAAAGGATGGCCGGCCCCTCCATCACCCGGTAATTTTTCACCAGCCAGGCCCGGGGAAAGGGGTCCCGAACCCGGTATAATTTGACCGTGCTCTGCCTCAGGAGTTCTTCCCTTGCACCCTCGAGTCCATCCAGCCGGGCATAAATCAATTCAAACCGGGGGTCATCGAGTGAAGTCACGGAAATAACGTACTTTACCCCATACAGGTCAATCAGATTGGTGGCCGAAATCGACGGGCTTTCGGTGAAGGCTTTATACAGGTCCTCCCCCCTTTTTAACCCCAGGACTTCGATGCCCCAAAGGTTGTGAACCCGGTAGAGCATATCCATGGAAGGGAGATGCTTTTCCTTGAAAACATCGAGAAAAGGGGATTCCGCGACCAGGATGCGGGCGTCGAGGGCGGTTGTCTTTCCGGTGGCAAAAGTCCTGAAGTGCCCGGGATCGGCGGAAATGATTTCCAGAATGCGCGTTTTGCGAAAATAATCGGCGGTCAAGTCCTTACCGAAGAAGCCCATGTTTCCGAAAAGGTCGGCGGTCAGGAAAAAAACCAGGAGGACTTTTATCCACCGTTTCCATTCCACCTCGTGCCCCACCCTCAAGATAAGGAAAAAGAGAACCAGGTAGAAGAAGAACCTTTGGGCATTGTAGAGGTTGGCCGCCGCATGATTGTAACGCGGCGAATCGATTCCGTGTTTTACCAGGAAAGCTCCAACCTCCTTTTGCCCGAAATATAAGAACAGAAGGATCAATCCGCAGGCCAGGGCGCCCAGGCTGAGCAGGTGCTTTTTCCTGCCCATCGCTCCTTCTTTCTGCAAGGAAACCATCCGGTCAAATCCCAGGCCTGCGGTGATGGACAGGATCAGAATGAAAATATAGAGAAATTTCACCGGGTAGCGAATGCCGTTAAAAAAAGGAACGTACTGGAATACCCAGGAGTATAGGGGATTGTGATGCCCCAGGGACAGGAAAAGGGAAAAAATCATCAAACTCAGGTAGAGTTTTCGGCCCCGGCCCAGAGCGAAGTAAATCAGACTGAGGATAAAAGGGAGCCCGCCGGTATAAAGGGTTTTGAGCCAGCATTGGGTCGTCCAATATTTGGTCATATCTAAAAAGTACCCATAGGGGTCCGGAAGAAAAAATAATAGAAAGTCCTTGGGGGCAAAACTCCAAATAGTGGCCTCTGAATAGGAAATGCCCTGCCCCCGTATGGAATGCTGATAGAGTTCAAGAAAAGGAATCAGTTGAACGGCCGAGAGGAGAATGAAAGCAGCGGTCATGACTGCGAGGGCCCTGAATCCCGACCCAGCCTTTGCCCGTAGCCCAATTTTGGGCCTTACTTGGGATGCGGGATGATCGGACAGAAACATCATGAAACCAAGGATCCCAAAATTCCCGTAAACGATCTCCACCCCTCCGCCCAGGAAAGAAACGGTCACCCAGAAGGCAGTCACCACTTCATTTTTCCACCCCGGCGAAGCCAGGGCCCTTCGAAAATACATCATGATCAAAGGCGTCCAAACCACGGACAGCAGGGAATTAAGCAGGGAATGGATGGAAAGGAGATATCCCCCCAGCATGAAGGTCATCCCGGCAATAACCGCCCCCGGGAATTGAGCTTTCAAATCCCTAAGAAGGAGATAGGTGAAGAACCCGCCCAGGAAGAAGTGGAGGATAATGACGGCGTTGAAGGCTAAGTCAAAGGGCAGGAGAAAGAAAAGTCCATGAAAGGGGTAAAAAATCGCGTGCTGGGGGTTGGCGAAAAAAGGATGGCCGGTGAATTGGTAGGGATTCCACAAGGGAAAATCCCAGTTCTTGATGCTTTCTACCCAGAAAAACCGGGGGGGGATAAAATAGGGCCCCAGGTCCCTTTCGGTTAAAAGAAACCGTCCGGTGAAAAGGTCGCAAAAAAATAGGACACAGGGGAACAAAAGGGCCAAACCAGCTCCCGCAACCCCTGATTTGGCCCGGATCGGATTCGCTTGAATGGAATGGCTCACATGGACTCGTTCGGCCTTCGAAAAACCTTTATATGAAGATCGCTTCCGCCTTTTACTCAGAAATGAAAGAGGCCCATTTTATTTGTCACCATGTGGTCGTTGCCGCATAGATGGTCCCGTACGTGGCAGGGGTATTGGGAGTTGGGTTAAGAGTAAAGGTATAGACCCGTCCTCCCGCAGTCATGGTAAATTGAGTCGCCGAAGCAGTCCAGGAAAAGCCTTTTAACTCTCCCACATTGTTGGCAATGCTGAGCATGTTGTAGGCTCCCGCCGTGCCCCCGATGATACGTTGACCGAACATGAGGGAATTTTGACTTCTCAGGGCGCCCAAAACCCCCCTGGCTGTGCCATTGGCCGCCTCCGTGGTCAAATCGACATACCGGGGAATGGCCACCGCTGCCAAAATGCCGATAATCACGATGATCACGATCAGCTCAACTAATGTAAATCCTTTTTGATTCCCTTTCATTTGTCCTCCTTTTTTGAATATTATCGCCAAAAAAAGGATATCCCTTGAATTTTGGGACCGAGAATCGCCAAATTTAATGAATGATTTCCATAGAATGGCCGCAGGGATACCCGACTCGCCTTAGGTACCATCTCCCCATGACCAGTTCTCCCAGGGTGCATAGCAACCCCGCCTTTTCACCCTGGAACCCCTGTTCCATGCATTTCGGGCAGCGAGTGCGCAGCCAGCCGCGATCGAACCGGGGGTAGGTCGGCTTGAACTTACCGTTGCGTTTGACTTTGATCTTGTTTTCTTTCAGCCACTTCTGCACGGCAGAAAGGTCGAAGTTCCACCGGGATAGAAATCGGTCCGCCGGGCACCCTTGAAGCAGCCAATCATCCACATCCCAAGGGTCAACTTTTAACTGCTTAGCGATTTCATTCCGAGTCATCTCTCGATTTACCCCCTCCCAGAGACCAAGGAATATGAAAACCTGCTATAAGCGAATACCATGCCGGTTATTTTCCGTTCCCAAGATTGAATCCAATTCCCGTTGAATTATCGGCCTTCGGTCAACAGGAATATCCTTTCTCTTCCATGGATTTCCTAACCTCCCGTCCGTTTTTTGGCTTTTCTCAGCGAAGCAAAACCTGAAGGGACTTTCAATTTTGTTCCCATTAGGATACGATAAATAAATAATATCATAGATTTACCCGTTATTGCCGGATCCCGATTCTTCAGACTTCGATATCCATCCAAGGCGGGCAGTAAGGATTTTTCCATAAATATTGCAAACCTCGCGCCAAAAAAATAGGTTTTTGCTCTACCTTCTACGGCAATGCCGAAACTTTCCCTTATTGAAGGGGACCCTGCCCATCTTTTAACTTGCAAAAAGGGCATAGTTTGGAAAAGGACCTTCGCATAAAAATGTTGATATTCTCGCCTAAACATGGAATAAAAATGGGTAGGCTTTGGTTTTTATAAGCCTTAGATGGGGAGGAAAGAATCCCGAAGCCGGGAAAAGGAGGTGTGTCCGTGGTAAAAAAGGCCAAGGATAAACCAAAAGCGCGGAAACAGACTCGCGGCGAGGAAGAGCTGGAATGGGAAAGGCTCCATGAGGAGGAACCGCAGGAAGAAAGAAGGCACCGGGAGGAGGAGCGGGAAGAGAGAGATTGATCGGATGATTGAAGAGCCGTTAAGTCCGAAAGAAATGCCCCAGGACACCGCTTCGCATCGGAAATAATCTGCCTTTTTCGGAAAATTTGTGTCTGCACCGGGGGCATAGTCTATCCGCGTAAAGCCCCAAAAAACCTTGACCGCATTCAGGACAAACCCTGTAAACCAACCCCTTTTCCTCTTTAAAAGGCATCTTCACCTCCACCACTCGAGCCAAAGCGCAAGGCCCATGCCGAGAAACAACCCCCACGCAAACCTTAAAAATATTCTTGCGCGAATTATTGATCCTAGCCTTGGCCAACGCAAAGAACTTGTCCCCTGAGAATGAAGGTCTATGGGAACATGGAATCCACTCGCTTTGGTCATTTTCGTTGTCCCTCCCAGGGGCATTAATACATCTGGGTCTTCGGCCCTCGCCCTCGTCCGCCAACCATTTTGGGTGCTTTGGCCTTTTTCGTTTCATGGGTCAGTAAGCGAAAAAAGTGCCAGGGAAAAAGCAAGGAGTTTTTTCCCCTTTCAACAATAAATTAAAATAGTTTGGCAATACTTCCAGCAACCATCTTGGCTTCCAACCGAAAATCTCATGATCCCTTGCTATGGAGCCTATTCCACTTTACAAGGCGCCTCTGCCATATTGAAAGAGACCAATAGCATTTTTTTCTCGGTGTCATATTGTCCAGGGAACAAAAGGTCTCCACATTCCTTTCTTTATTTCCTGTCGCGTCCTCTTTTTTTTCCCTTCTCCAAAAGGGTCTGCCTTAGAATGGGAAGGACGGCTTTGTCCTTCTCCGAACCCAACTTTTCCTTCACTTCGATCAGCTTTTCAAGGGTTAGAACACGGAGCCGCATTTTTTCGATTTCAATTTCATCGGATTGTTCTAGGAGATTCGGATAGCCCTCGCCGGCTCCTATCGTGCCGAGAAGGTCGAGGGGCCCAAAACGGGTCATGAGAAGATGATGACCGGGAGAAGACAGGTCATCCAGTTTCGGTTTCAGCCGTTGGCTTTGTCGGCCCCGATAGTAGGCCTCCAGTTTTTTCAACGCAGGCAATAACCGCGCCAGGTTCTCTTCGGCCCGGGAATGGACGATATCCAGGTCAAAGGTGGTGACCGGAGCTCCGTGAAGGACCCCGCATACACCGCCTACGATGATAAAATCCACTTTGTATTTGGAAAAGATTTCCAGAATGGAATAAAAATCAGGTGTTGGAGCATGCACCTTTCAACCTCAGAATCGACCCGATGGTTTGCTGCAAAACCCGTAATCGTTCAGCAGGGCTTAAGGAAAGCATCCACCGGATGAGGGTCACGTCGACGCCGCTTTCGCTGTAAAGCCCTTCGTGTGGGGGCGAAGACCTTTTTCGATTCGGCAAAACCCGGCTCTCTTTCATGTCGCCTCTGCCATTCGAGGAGAGGTTGTTCATTGGTTGGGATTGAATAAATGCTACAGAAAGGGGCTTGAAAGATCCATCGAAAAAAGGAACTTTTTTCGGAATCATTCCAAAGCAATAGGGCGTATGGGGAAATTATTTAGGGTGTCCCCCTTACCACACAGATCTATTTAGCCTGCGGCGGACGCCGGGCAACCAGCGTCCCTACCGCCCCCCTTACCCCTGCTACTTTCCTTCCATTTCGGGAAGCCCAAAATCACCTGTTTCAGAAGGAACCTGTTCAGAAACGGCAGGAGCAGCGCCGGGATTTTTCTTTCCTGATCGCGGACGCCAGCGCGACCTCTGGGTTTTCCTTTCTTTCTCTTCTTTCGGTGTCTTCGGCTCCTCAGCCTCTATTTTTTTCTCCTCTTTGCCGAACCCGACGACCACATAGGTCCCGCTTCGTGAATCGGTTCGAAGCCGGAGGATCCCGTGTTTTTCGGCATCGGCAAGAAGATCGCTGAAGGTCCGATACCCATGGTAGGATTCGTTGAAGGAGGGTTTCTTTCGCTTCATCGTTTCCTTGACCATGGAAGACCAGAGAACTTCCTTGTTTTCCCGCACAAGAGCCAGCACCGAATCCACCAGAAGTTGAAAGGCTTCCTTTTTTCGTTCGGGCAGTTCCTGTTCGATCTTTGGAGGAATGCCCAGGGGCCGTTCGAGGTCTTCGTAATAGATGAACTCATCGCAGTTATTGATCAGGAGGCTGGAACTGGATTCTTTCATCCCGAGACCGATAACCCCTTTGCCGTTCTCCTTCAGTTTGGAGACAAGGGGAGAAAAATCACTATCCCCGGAAACGATGGCGAAGGTGTCAATATGCTCCTTGGAGTAACAGAGATCGATAGCATCCACGCAGAGCCGGATGTCGGCCGAGTTCTTCCCGGAAACGGACCGCCTGGGAATATCGATCAGTTCAATCGCCGCCTCGTGAAGGGCTCGTTTATAATCGGAATATTCGGCCCAATCGGCATAGGCCTTCTTCACAATGATCTTCCCTTTTTCAACCAGACGTTCCAGGATCTTCTGGATATCGAAGCGTTTATCCTTTTTGCCCTTGAACCCCAGGGCGAGATTTTCAAAGTCGATGAAGACCGCCAGCGATCGTTCTCCTTCCGTCATCGGCTCGTCCTTTCTAGGTTTCGTGAATTTTACCTTGCCCCCGAGGCAATCTTGAAATTGACGAGAGCTCGCTTGGGGGTGGGTTGAATATACAAAAGAGAGCATTGGGGGTCAAGGGATTTTAGCACAGGACCTTGAATTTGTTGGGGAGCGTTTTCAGCGGGGGCAGGAAAGAAAAAAATAAAAAGAGCGAATCGGAAAACGCTCCCCTCGCCCTTCCGGCCAGCAGAGCCCCTGGGAGACCCTCTTAGAGTACGCATTAAGCCCCCCACCTCCCCCCCGATGGTCAGCTTAGCCATGTTCAAACTTTAGAACTCCGGCCACCACCGTCACCCGAAGCGTCAGAGTGCGGAAAGGGGACATTCGTGCAAAGCGTGCTTAGGAAAGGTTATAACGGATCGGCAACTCCTCTAACTTCCCCTCCTGCGAAGCTACCCTTGTAACGCAGGAACTCGTTACCCCAAGATATCCAGCCACCTCAGCTCCCGCATATCCCCATAATTGAACCGCCACCCGGGAAAAATCGCTCCGGGCCCCAATTAGATCAAAAATAAGAAAGAAAAAAGTGGGGGGAGTGTGAGGAGAATCAGGGAAAGTATCAATATTGAAGCAAAAAAGACTTACTGTTTTTTAGCAGTAAGTCGTTGATTTCATTTGGTGCCTGGGACCGGAATCGAACCGGTACGGTGCTAAGCACCGAGGGATTTTAAGTCCCTTGCGTCTACCAATTCCGCCACCCAGGCAGAATGACAGGTGATTTCTATTATATGGGGGTATCGAATTTTTTCAAGGCATTTTTCCTGACCAAATTTCCCTTGGAAAACCGGCGGGCCTTTGGTAATCTGAATTCAAGGAGGAAGGCAGTGGAAAAAGAAATTCAATCTCCGGCCCAAGAGCCTGCCCAAAGTGTGGAAGCGCCCCCTCAAAAATCGGACCCGCCCCCCCTTACGGAAACGACCGCACCCCAGCAGGAGCCGATTCTCCTGAGCAAGCTTTTTCCTGATTCCAAGCAGGACTTGGATTCTCTCTTTCCCGACCCCCAGATGAAAGAGCTGTTGAAGGAAATTCATCGCACTCGCCAGGGAAATCAGCGCTTCCTAAAGCGGCTGAACCTTTCCAAAATCGAAACCGAGGAAGCCGACTCGGGAGTAGAGCCGTAAATCCTGATCCAACCCAGAAAAATGCCGGTTCTGGTTTGGGGGGATAGTTTTTCCAGGGGGAATTCCTTTCAACCATTCTTGCTGTCCGGAAAAAAGGAAAATCTCCCGCCACCCGGCCGCAAATAAACCTTGACAGCTTTCGGCCATTTGTGGTAATGGCATCGTCGAAAAGCCGAAACGATTTCGGCGGGCAAGGGGCCGATTCCGCGGGTCGTCGGCCCAAGAGCGGAAAAGGAGGAATTGAATGAAGTTGACGGGTCGCGTCAAATGGTTTAACGATGCCAAAGGGTATGGTTTTATCGAGCAAGAGGGCGGTCGGGATATTTTCGTTCATTATACCGCCATTGCGGGAGAAGGATTCAAATCTTTGGCCGAGGGGCAGAAGGTAGAATTCGAAATCATCGAAGGAGCCAAGGGACCGCAGGCGACTAAGGTTACCAAGCTGTAATTCCGGTTTCTCGTCAGACCCGCACGAAACCCCGGGGGAAGACTCTTCCGGGGTTTTTTTATTCGAAAGGCATAGATCAGCCTTTCCGATTTCCTTCCGGAGGCTTTTCTTCCTTGACCCTGGGGGCGAAAGAAGCTAAACTTTTTTACAAAAAACAGGAATCGAGGACCGCCCTTGAAGATTGCCGGCATCCAGATGAATTGTTTCCCCGACCCCCCAAGAAACCTGGAAAAGGCCCGGCTGCTGGCGGGTCTGGCGGCGGAGAACGGGGCAAAAATGGTCTGCTTCCAGGAGCTTTTCCCGTATTCCTGGTTTCCCGCGGACATCAATCCGGAATATTTTCAGCTGGCGGAAGAAATTCCGGGCCGAACCACGGAGATCATGCAGGAGGTTGCCCGGAAAAATGCCGTCGTCCTGGTTCTTCCCCTTTTTGAAAAAGACCCCCGAGGGGCCTACTTCAACACCGCTGCGGTAATCGATGCCGACGGAAGTCTCCTGGGGAAATACCGCAAGGTCCATGTTCCCCAGCTCCCCCTGTGGGAAGAGAAAGCCTATTTTCAGCCCGGCGACCTCGGGTTCCCCGTTTTTTCCACCCATTACGGAAAGATCGGGGTGCAAATCTGCTGGGATAATTTTTTTCCCGAGGGGACCCGGATCCTGGCGTTGAAGGGAGCCCAGGTGATCTTTTCCCCCACCGCCGCCGCCCTGGAATCCCACTCCAAATGGGAAAAAGTCATCTGCGCCAACGCGGCCGCGAGCGGGGTCTTTGTCTTCCGGGTCAACCGGGTGGGAAAGGAAGCCAAGCAGGTATTTTACGGGAAAAGCTTCTGCGCCACTCCGGAAGGAGAACTGGTGGACCAGCCCAGCGGGGCGATCGAGGGGGTGGTCCTGGCGGCCATCGACCTTTCCGAGGTCGAGCGGACCCGGCGGGTGTGGACCTTCCTGCGGGACCGGCGTCCGGAGCTATACCGGGAATTAATCAATCCGTCGGATGGCGGAGTCGTCGGATAGCCAGCGGACCTTTATGCCGAATGGGTTCGACTCTTCCCCCGATCCACCCCAAAAGGAACCAAGCGTCTATCCATGAACGAAGTAACCCAGGCCATTTCCGAATTCCTATCCCGGGAAATCGGGTTGCCCGCTGAAGAGGTCGAAAAAGGGATCGAGGTACCCCGGGACCCCAGATGGGGAGACTATGCCTTTCCCTGCTTCTCCCTGGCCAAAGTAAAACGGAAGGCCCCCCACCTCATCGCCCAGGAGGTGGCGCGGAACTTCCATCCGGGAGCGCTGCTGACCGAGTGCACCCCCGAGAGCGCCTACCTGAACTTCCGCATCCGGAGAGAAAGTTGGGCCGCCATCGTCCTGAAAAGGATCTTCTCCGAAGGGGAAGAATACGGCCGGAGCCCGGAAGGCCAAGGGAAGACCGTGCTGGTGGAGTTTTCCTCCCCCAACATTGCCAAACCTTTCCATGTGGGTCATCTGCGCTCGACCATCATCGGACACTCCCTCGGGGAAATCCATGCCCGCCTGGGCTATCGAGTTATTCGTCTGAACCACCTGGGCGATTGGGGAAAGCAGTTCGGAGAAGTCATCACCGGTTTTAAGCGCTGGGGAAGCCCGCAGGAGTTGGAAGCCCATCCCCTAAAGCATCTGTTCGAGGTCTACAGCCGGTTCCATTCCGAAGCCGAATCCCGGCCGGAACTCCATGAAGAGGCCCGGGCCTGGTTTCGGAAGCTGGAGGAGGGGGACTCCGAAGCCCGGCAGCTCTGGGGGCGCTTCCGGGAGATCAGCGTGGAAGAGTTCAAAAGGCTCTACCAATTCTTGGGGATCTCTTTCGACTCCTACGACGGGGAGAGCTTTTACCAGGACCGCCTGGCTGAACTTGTGGACCGGCTGCGGGATAGGGGTCTCCTGGTAGAAAGTCAAGGGGCCTGGATCATTCCCCTGGAGGCCTACTCCCTTCCCCCCGCCCTCCTTCTGAAGAAGGATGAGGCCACCCTGTATCTCACCCGGGACATTGCCGCCGCCGAGTACCGCTTCCATCGCTGGAACTTCGATAAATTGATCTACGTGGTGGGGGCCCCCCAGAAGCTCCATTTTCAGCAGCTCTTCAAGGTTCTCGAAGTCATGGGCCATGACTGGAACCGCCGGATGGTCCACGTGGAGTTCGGCCATGTCCTGGGCATGAGCACCCGCCGCGGGGAGGTGGTTTTCCTGCAAGATGTGATCGACGAGGCGGTGCAGCGGGCCGAGCGGGTCATCGAGGAGCGGGGGGAGGACAAGGAGGCGAGGATTGGGAAAATCCCCGAAGGGGAAAGGAAGACCATCGCCCGCGCCGTGGGTCTGGGGGCCATCGTCTTCAACGACCTGCGCACCCGGCGGGCCAAGGATGTGGAGTTCGACTGGGACCGAATCCTGGCTTTCGAAGGGGCCACGGGTCCTTATTGCCAGAATGCCCATGTGCGCTGCTGCGGGATCTTGCGGAAGTTTTCCGGAACGGTGACCGCCCCCGTGGACTATGCCGTCCTTTCCAGCGACGAGGAGTTCGACCTCATCAAACGATTGGGAGAACTGGGCGAAGTGACCCGCCGGGCGGCGGGGGAGAATGAGCCCTCGGGGGTCGCCAACTACATGCTGGAACTGGCCATGTCGTTGAATGGATTCCTGGCGCGGCACCGGGTTCTGGGGGAGGAGCCCGCGGTTACCCAAGCCCGGGTTCTATTGATCCATGGAGCGAAGACCGTCCTTTCGATCTGTCTTCGCATGCTGGGAATGGAAGTCCTGGAGCGGATGTGATGGAATCGCGGAGGGAAAGGCTCAGAAAGGCTGCCGGGAGGCGAAGGGTCAAGGAAATCTCTCCGGGACCGGAGGTTCCTCCTTCTCTCCCCGCGGGGAAAAGCGATCGGAAGTTCTTCTCCATCGCCGCCGGGGCTCTCCTTCTGGCCCTGGTGGCATTTGTCTGCGGAGTGCAGATGGGAAAGTCCCTAGGCGACCTTTCCCGGGCGGACGACGACAAGGCGCTTATCCACGACCGCAAAGGGGAAGCGCCTCCCTTCCGGCTGATGGACAAGGGGAAGGAAATCCCGTCTGCGCGGGAGGCCAAAGACCAACCATCGGAAGGTAAAGGAAGCCCCCAAGAGACCATCCCTCCCCGGCCAAGCCCAAAGGGAGTCCTTGATAAACCGGCCGGCCCTTCCAAGCCATCCATCGGCGCTCCGGGGGACGAAGCCAAGCCGGCTCCTTCCAAAACGCGGTACACCCTTCAGGTGGGAGCTTACAATAATGCCCAGGAGGCCCAGGAACTGGTGCAACAGTTGAAGAAAAAGGGCTACGATGCTTACATCGCCCCGGGAACCGGCGCGGCCAAGGGCATGTTGCACCGGGTTCGGATCGGCCAATTTCAGACCCTCCAAGAGGCCCGGCAATTCGCCCTGGCCTTTGAAAAAAAGGAAAACCTGAAGCCGATCATCTCCAACGTGCCGACCCCTTAGTCAAACGCTCCTCGACCCCAAAGGGACTCCCCAACGGCGGCGGTGGGGTGTGTGCACAGCATGATAGTTGCACATCCGGTGGGCGGAGCGGCGGGTCGCCCCTTCATTGAACGGCGTTTTATGGTCATGCGCAACTTGAACCAAGGGAGAAAGATTCCTATAAGGAGTCACGTGGGCGCCGCGAGATCGGCAACCCGGCAAAGGGGAAATGTCCCCCCGGGGGAAAAAAGGTGAATCCTTTGCCCAGCCGTGGGGGCAGGAGCCATGCATTTTTGTTCCGTATAGGGAGGAAACATGTCTGCCAAAATAGTGGCCCGAACGGGTATGGATTTTCGGCTGGCTGAAAAAATGCTCAACGAGGCGGGAGCCCGGCTGGTCCGGGCGCCGCTGTGGACAGAGGGTGACATTCGGAAGGCCGCCGCGGATGCCGATGGGGTGCTGGTGGGTGCCGCCGAACCCTACACGGCGGGGGTGATCCAGGCTTTGGGAAAGTGCAAAGTTATAAGCCGGGTCGGGATTGGCTACAACAATATAGATGTAAAGGAGGCCACGCGGCAGGGGATTCCGGTGGCGATCGTTTTGGACGCCAGCGTCCATGAAGTTTCCGACCACGCGATGGCTCTACTCCTGGCCTTTTCGCGAAGACTCCTTCCCCTGGTCCAAGGCGTCCGCAGAGGAGTCTGGAAGTCGGGGAGCACGGAGATTTTCGCCGTGCGGGGGCAAATGTTCCGGCTTAAGGAGCAGACCCTGGGTTTGGTGGGAGTGGGACGGATTGGGAGCCGAGTGGCACCCAAGGCCCGGGCTTTCGGAATGCGCGTCCTGGGGTATGACCCTTACCTGTCCGCCCGGGAACTTGAGGAGCGGGGAGCGGAGAAGGTGGATTTCGAAAAGCTTCTTACTGAATCGGATTATATTTCCATTCATGCTCCCCTCACCCCCGAGACGGAGAAGATGTTCGGCCTCAGGGAATTCCAAAAAATGAAAACCTCGGCGGTCATCATCAATACATCCCGGGGGGGCATCCTGGACGAAACGGCCCTCCATCAGGCCTTGCTGGGGGGAGCGATCGCCGGCGCCGGGCTGGATGTATGCGACCCCGAGCCGCCTTCGCCGGAAAATCCCCTGTTGCAGATGGAGCAGGTCTTGGTCACCGGCCATTCGGCTTTTTTTTCTCTGTCTTCCATGCTGGAGCTTCAGCAAAAAGCAACCGAGGCGATCCTCATGGCCCTGCGGGGAGAATGGCCCCCGATGCTCGTGAATCCGGAAGTGAAGGAACAGAAGAATCGCCGAATCGGATGAAAAGCCTGGGCATGTGGGATCGTCCCCTTACGAGGTCTTAAAAGAAGAAAGGAGAAAATAATGAGCCAAGGAACGGGTGAGACTCCCTGGAAGGTTCCGGGAAAATGGTCGGTATGCCCCTATGTCTTCGAGCCGGAAGTCCGGGCCGATTGGAAAATACCCCCGAAGGTTATCGTGCATGATGTGACCTTACGGGACGGGGAACAGACGCCGGGGGTCGTTTTTCGCAAAGAGGAGAAGTTGAAAATCGCCCATGCCCTCGAGGAGATGGGAATCCACCGCATCGAGGGAGGCATGATCGCCACATCCCAGGAGGATTTTGATGCGATTGCCGCCATGGCCAAAGAAATTCGAAGCTCGGAAGTAGCCTGCTTCGCCCGGGCCCGCCGGGATGACATGGAGGCCGCGGTAAAGAGCGGTGTAAAGCGGGCGGTCATGGAGATCACTGCCCAAGACCCCATTATCAAGAACATCTGGGGTAGTCGGGGAAAAGCTGCCGAGGAGATCATCAAATGGGTGAAGTTCGGCAGGGAGAACGGCCTGAAAGTTACCTATTTCCTCATGGAAAGCAGCCGCGCCAGCATCGACCTGCTCCGGGACATCATCATCCCCGTGGCCGAAGAGGGTAAGCCCGATCAAATCGCCCTGGTGGATACCCGGGGCTCCGCTTATCCTCCCGCCTTTGCCTGGCTGGTGACCCAGGTGAAAAAATGGGTTAAGGTGCCCATCGAGATCCACTGCCACAACAACTGGGGATTCGCCACCGCCACCACCCTGGCGGGCGTGACCGCCGGTGCGGAGGTAGTCCACACCTGCGTGAACGGCATGGGCGGCAACGCCCCCCTGGATGAAATCATCATGGGCCTTGAAGCTTTCCTGGGCGTGAGAACCGGGATTCAAACCGAAAACTTCCGCGAGCTATCCGCTATGGTGAAGGACTTTTCCCGCGCCGATTGGTACAAACCCTTTGTCGGGTCGCTGACCTCCCAGGTGGAGGTGGGAATCGCCACCCGGCAGATGTGGGACCGGCGCACGGAGCACGGATACGGCCGCGCCGAACCCCTGAATTACGAGGTCGTGGGAGGCAAGGCCATCGAAGTGGTCTTGGGCAAAAAGAGCGGGCGGTACTCGATCCTGCTCAAGGCCTATGAGCTGGGCCTTCCCTTGCCCTCGGAAGAGCAGGCGTCCGCCATGTTGAACCAGATCAAGAAGATTTCCGAGGACAACAAGCGGTTGGTCAGCGAGGAAGAGTTCAAGAGGATTTATTCCCAGGTCATGGGCGGCAAGGGATAATCGCAAGTTCCGGATAAACATGTTTCGGGCGGAGATCCCTGCAAAAGCCGGAATCGGGGATGTTTCGAATCCCTCCTTCGGCGGAACCGGATTCCGGTCCTCCCTTGCTGATCCAGCATAACCGCCTCCCTTCCTTTTTCAGGTCTTGCAGAAACACCGAGAAGAATTATTTTTTAAGGCGGTCAACAAGGAATCGTCCATCCGGCACCCCCGAGAGCGCCTATTTGCCGAAACGTCGGGAGGCTTTGTTCGGAATCCGAAAGAGGGATATGGAGTTTGACAGGGGCTCAAACTTCTTATATGATTTTTATAGAAACACTCAATCGATCCAAGAGGAATCTATGAACGTCCAAAAAATATTCGACATTCTGCAGGAAGATCAGGACAGTCCCCCTTTGGGTATTATATGCGCAGAACTTGAAGAACAGGGGTACAAGGTCCAGATTGACGACCGGCAAGTCAATTCGGCTGACATTTACGACGGCAGGGCGAAGGAATTGGAAGAAAAAGTAGGCCCCCTGAATGTGGCCTTGTACAAGGACGGATCCCTTGAACAGGAGTTCTCCTTGGAGTTTCTCGACGACCGCGAGGTGGTGATCGAAAGGAAAATCGAATGATCTCCGGTGCCGCTCGCCTCGCCGGGCGGCTATGTTTCAGGTGAGAGGTGTTTCGACTTTTCACCTCTCCACCTTTCCCCCCGCCCGTGACGTTCCTCGATGCCCGGGACCTTGGCCCGCCAATCCCGGGATTAGCTTCGCACTGGGAGGCTGATTGCCGGAACCGCATTCCCGAACCTGCGGCCCTGGCGGGAGGATGCGGCTCTGGACCTAAACCCAAGAACTTTTAAGGAACGGTCAACCGTAAAAACGAAAGCACCCTTTAACGGGCCTCAGTCGCCGGAATTGTCCTTATCGGCGGTAGCGGTCGAAGAGGCCCGGGCGGTCGTCATCTCCCACCGCCCTGAGGTCAATCATGATGGGGCCCAGGTCGTTCTCCTGGAAGACTCCCTCTGGAGGAAGTTCCTGGCCGTAGCGGGAGTTGATGGAGAGGGGGAATTTCACCGGTTCGCTGAACTGGCCGGCGCGGTCTTTGACCTGGACGGTAAGCGTGAGTTCCACGAAATCCAGGTTGCGGAAGGAGGGAACGTTCAAATAGAGATACCCCGATAGGTTCTTTTGATTCCCTTCCTTGATCCGGGTGAGGCTCACCGGATAGGTTCCCACCCCCGGTTGATGAATGACGCAGACGAACTCCTTCATGTCCCCGTCCGCATCGGAAGCCTTCAGGTAAACTTTCCAGGTCCTCCCGGGGGCAATCTGCGGGGAAGCGTAGGATTGAAGAATCACTGCGGCCGCTTGAGGAGGCTTGGCAGCCTGTCCCGGCTGGCCCGGAGCCTCGGCGTTCTTCTTCACCGCGGCCGCGCATCCGGCTCCGGCGATCAGCCAGAGAAGAATAAAGATTTCCAGGCGGGTTCTTCTCATGGAGCTGCCCTCCGAAATGAGGCGGTTGAAGTAGCGCCGGAGGATGGAAAAAGGGGGAAAGACAGCCCTCCCAGGCCCGCAAAAATCAGGGGCCGAAGAATGATCGCTGGGCTTCCCCGGGGGTCATGCTCTGCCAGAAGGGAGGGGTGATTCTCCCCGGGTCTTACTTCGGTTTCCCACCCAGCCCATTTCTCATGCGCTGTTTATGGGCATCCGAATCCAGGTGGCAACGCTTGTATTTCTTTCCGCTGCCGCACCAGCAAATGTCGTTACGGCCTAAGCTGTCCTTCTTGTCAGCTTGTTTTTGGTTATTGAAAAATCGTTCAAGGATTTTCATATTTGCCTTTATCCGAATTCACTTGTATGCCTTGATTGCCATAGGCCTTCCGTAATCCGCATTCCAAATTCCGCAACCAGATTAATAC
>JACAEW010000296.1 GCA_013388675.1 Syntrophaceae bacterium
CGCCCCCCCCCCCGACGATTGAATGTTTCCCCTGCGGCGAATCGGAATTCCCATGGATAACCTGATCTCCCTATTTCTCGGGCCTGTCCATCTCCCGGTCTTCTTCGGCCTGTTCGCCGTAACCTTCAGCGGCGCATTGATTACCTCGGGCTTCGGAGTGGGCGGCGGCATGCTGATGACTCCGCTGGTGCTCCTCCTTCTGCCCCCCAAGTTCGGCATCGGCCTCATCGGACCCATGATGCTCCTGATGGCCGGTGCCGGAGTGCGGCAGTACTGGAGGCAATGGGACCTTCACTGCCTGCTGGTCCTTCTTCCGGCGATGACGGCCGGAATCTGGGTGGGCACTCACCTGCTCTCGGTCGTTTCCGCAGATACGGTCAGGAGGACCGTGGGGGCCCTGGCCCTCGGTTTCGGGATCCTCCAATACCTGGCCATCGACCGGCCGCTATGGAAAGAGCGTCTCCGCCCGACCCCCCCGCAGGGAGTGGGGCTGGGCTTCGCCTCGGGCATTATCAGCGCCCTTGCTCACGTAGGGGGCATTATTTTTTCCTTTTACCTGATCCCTCACAGCCGCACGAAGGAAGCCTTCGCGGGGACGACGGTTTTCCTTTTTTTCACCACGGGACTCCTGAAGATCGGCTCCTATGTTTATTACCATATCTTGACCTTTCCCATTCTCATGCTCTGTATCGCTCTCCTCCCCGCCCTCGTCCTGGGTTCCATCTTCGGGAAACGCCTTAACCGGGGCATCTCCAACAAGCTCTTCATCCGGTTGATCTGCATCTTTGTGGGGTTGATGGGAGTTTGGCTGGTCCTGAACTAAGCCAAGAACCAGAAAGGACCCCCGGATGCGGGGAAAAAGAGGACTTTCGGACACTTTTTCATTACGTATGAGGACGTCATCAAATACTTCGTATGAAGGTACGGGCGGTTTGGATCCCGCCCCCCCCATAGACCGGAAATGGGTTTTGGCCTACTCTTTTTGGGCTCTTTCCAGAGAATCCTATTGCCGCCCAGATTTCAAGAAGACGCTCGGAATTCCCTGACCCAATCCTTTGGCAGAGGATCCAGCAGGGATGAGGTTAAGAGGGTTTTTCCCACGGCCTCTCCCACAGAAGCCAGGGCTCGGAGGGCCAGAACTCTCCGAAAGGGAATGCGCATGCGGGCCCGGGTGATTTTCTTTTCTTCGGGTTTAAAGAAATGAATGTAACCCTTTCGGATGCTTCTCCCGTAAACCCCCAGGGAGATGGTTATCCCATCCTTCGCCGCTCCGGTCTGGTGAATGCCCTTGTCCAGGGGAAGAACGAATCCGACCTCGCCCGGTTTAAGCAAAAATTCGGAAACTCGCTCTAATTCGGCAAACCCTTCCGCGTTCCCGTCGTCCGTCCTTCGGTATTTCACCTCCCGCAGCGGATTCAGAAGGGGGCCAATCAGCCCCCAGGCGCTGTGGTCATGAACGGGGCACAGGTCTGGTTTGTCCCAAATGTAAGCCAGGAGGGTAAAAGATTTATCCGGGCTCCGGTGGATTCTGATTTCATTATCGAAGACCGAAGCGGGCTCCTCCGTCAGGAAGGCGGGGCCCGAAATATACCTCTGCAAGAAATCCCCAAACCATGCCGGGTCCCGCAGCAGTTCCCCCAAAAGCTTTTTCCCCGCCTCGTATGATCGGGGGACGTCGGGTCTTTCGACTGAAAGGGCCCGAAAACCTTTGCAGAATTCATCCAGGTTCATGGATTGATCCCCTTGATGGGCTCATTTATTCTTTGCCCGTTCCCTGCTTTTTCCCCCGCGCAACGCCGTATTTCCTCAGATGGGTCCAGGCTTGGTATTGCGGGTCATCCGGGTTCGCAGCCAGGGCTTCGGCCTCCCCCAGGTATTTTTTCATGACCCCGGGCTGCTTATAGAGGATCCGGTCTTTGCCGATGGGACAAACCTTGGTGCAGATTCCGCAGGGAAAACACCTTTGGGCGACAAGCTCTTCGGCCATCGCCAGGCAGGCCTGGTCGTCATAATCCCCGACCACCCGGTCGGGCCGCATGCGGATCGCCCCCTTCGGGCAACATTGGGCGCAGGCCTCGCATTTGATGCAGAGTTCCTTTCCCAGCATGGGGTCCGGGGGGATTTCCGCCGATGTGAAGACCGAAACCAGGCGGACCCGCGGGCCGAACCCGGGGGTCAGAAGGTTGTGACTCGCCCCGATGGTCCCCAGTCCCGCGTACTTGGCCGCCGGCACATGGGCGAAGGCGGCCCTGTTGTTCTCCCGCAGAGCCCTCATGCTGCCGTAGCCATCCCGGGGGAAAAAGAAAGATGCATGCCCCCGGCGGTTCAGGCGGCGCATCAAGTCATAGGCCAACCGGTCCAGCTCGATATTGGCCGTTTTATAGAGCTCCATATGAACGACCGAGGGGGTGGTCTCCACGATGGGCAGGGGCATCTCCACCCCCATGACAATCACCGTCCTGGCCGGCGCCCAGATCGCCCGGGGCCGAAAGTCGGGAGGCACCTCAGCAGCTTCATCCCACCGTTCCGCGGGGGCAAAACCGACCAGATCGACTCCCCGCTCCCGGCAGAAACGAAGGACATCCTTTTTCAGGTCTTCCGCCGTTCTTGAAGCCGCTCTCTTCCCGGGATGGGTAGCCTCCTCTTTTTTTTCTCTATCTTTCATACCGGGGATTTTAGGGAATTTCCCTCTTTCCAGCGGAGGTGGGATCGTCCCCACCTTTTCAAATGGGTAAACCGGTGGATTTTGGACAAATACCGACCTCCCAAGCGAAACGGTTGGGAAAAGGGGGCTATCTCCAAGAACCCGGAGCGCGGCGAGGAGATATCACTTGGCCAGGGGGATCATTTGGGTGGCCTGGTAATGAAACCCCGCAGCAATTCTGTTCTCCAGCTGGAAATACCTCATCACCTTCTTAGTCGGGAATAGTCTTTTGAACCTTTCCAAGTAGGTTCTTTTCAGCGAAAGGGTTTCTTCTTCGATGGCCATGTATTCATCCAGCAGGGCTTTGGCTTTCCGATCCGTGAAGGTTTCATTTTCCCTCTCTTTAGCGTATTCGGCCAGGAGCCGAAAATATCGGTCCTGCAGCTTTCGCATGGCTGCTTGGTATTCCCGGTAGAGAGGCCAGAAGGCTTTTCCTTCTTCGTCCGTCAGTTTCATGTCTGCGGCGATTACCTCGTCTTTCTGCCTTTGCATCGCCTCCCGGGTCTTTTCGAATTCCGCGCTCATCTGCGCGGACAGGGGCGCCGCGACCAGAAAAAATAACAGGGGTAACGTCCGAATGACCCGATTCATTTTCTCTCCTTTTTCGCCCCAACCGGCTCCCGGCCCGGAATACGGGCCTTCCGGCGTTTCACCGCCGAAACTGCGTCTCGGGTTGAACCCCTTCATTCAGGATGATCACTTCCACCCGCCGATTCTGCTGCCGCCCGGTCGGGGTATCGTTGCTGGCCACGGGGTAATTCTTCCCGTATCCCTTGGTCGTGATCCGCCGCTCGGCGATTCGTTTTCCGGTGAGGGCATCCCTCACCGCATCGGCCCGTTGCTGGGAAAGGGTCATGTTCAATTCATCGCTGCCCGTGCTGTCCGTATGCCCTTCGATCAATACGTTCCGGTCGGGATACTTCTCGAGGAATTCGGCCAGCCTTTCCACGCTGCGAAGCGCATCCATCGACAGCTCGGCCTTTCCCACCGCAAAGAGCACATCTCCGATGGTCAACACGATCCCGCGTTCGGTCTGCTTGGCCTTGAGGTTGGAGAGCTCTTTCATGAGCCGGTCGGCCTCGGCTTTCGCCTGAGCTGCTTTGGCGGCCTCGGCCGCGGCGATAGCCCTTGCTTGCTCCACCTCGCGGGCCCGGACCTCCGCTTCCCGGGTTTTGGCCTCGGCTTCCGCTTTCGCCCGGGCCGCCCTCTCGCTTTCCGCTTGCGCCGCCAGCCTGGCCTGTTCCGCCTCTTTTCTGGCCTTCTCCGCCCTCTCGGCTTCAGCCAGGGCCAGGAGCCTTGCGTTTTCGGCCTCTTTTTGGGCGATTCTCGCTTCCTGGGTCCTCTTCTGGGCGATGATGTCCGCCGTTTCCTTGCTGAGCCGATCGGCGTCCCGCTCGGCCATCCGGGCCTCGGCCACGGCGATAGCAATCTTCGATCTTTTTTCCGCGATGTAGGCCAGTTGCTCCATCTCCTCGGCTTTTTTCGCCTGTTCCGCCGCCTGGAGGGCCTTGCCGGCTTCGGCAAAAGGAAGCGGAGCAAAGGCCTCCACGTTGCGGTTCACTTTGGCCTCGAGATAGGCCGTCCGGGCCAGTTCCAAACGGTCTTTGGCCATCTTTTCCTGCTGGGAGTTAGCACATCCGGCAGCCAAAAGAAGAGCCGGGGCCAAAAATCCTAGTCCTATCCTCAACCTTGTGGTAAATCGACCAGGCATGAGGTTGTTCCTCCTTTCGAATTTTGTCTCGGTTTGGGTCGGAAACATTCACTTGCCAATCGAGAGCCTTTCCCTCCTCCCCCCCTTGGGGAAAAAGCGGTACAAGGAATTATTTCTGGGACAGGCGTTCGATCTCCTGTCGCAGGGCATCGATGTTTTTGCGCATTTCCTCGGCATTCCTTTTGGCTTTTTCGGTTGCCGCCTTATTGCGCGCATACTCGGCGTCGATGGAGGCCCGCTCCGCCAGGCGGGCGGCTTTTTCGTATTCCTTCTTGGCAAAGGCTTCCTTGGCCTCGGACAAATTGCCCTCGGCGGCGTTCAATTCGGGGGCGGCGTTCAGGGAAGCATTCCCTTCCCTGGCATCCATGATGGCTCTCTCTCCCGCCGACAGCTTCTGGGTCGCCAGGGTGCCGTCGGAAGCGCATCCCGCGAGGAGGAAACCCAAAACCGCTGCTCCTGCGCAAATTGATCCGACGATCCCTTTTTTCTTTCTCATGTCTCCTTCTCCTTTTCGGGCTGATTTGAAACCCCAACTTCTTCGCAAAAGATGCCCCTCGGGCTGGAGGGTTTTTGAATCAATCCGGCTGCGTTTCTTTTGCGCTTCTGGCTAATGGCTGTTTTTTTCTCCCCATGATTCTAACCCTGGTTGTAATTATAAAATTTTTCGTCTCTTTGCGCCATTTTCTTTTTGCGGGGCAAAGAATGGGTTGATCTGCGCTTTGGCCTATCTTATGATGAAGCGATGAGAATTGAACTGGTCTCGGCTGCGGCCGAGGACAGCGCTCGTCTGACTCCCCTGGCCCTGGCTACTTTGGCGGCGCTGACCCCTCCCGATATCGAACTAGGTTTTTCCGACGACCAGGTGCGCCCCATAGACCTTGAGAACGGCTTCCCGGGGGCGGACCTGGTAGCCATCTCCGTCCTCTCCAAGACGGCCTACCGCGCGTATGAGATCGCCGATGCCTGCCGAACGAAAGGAATCCCCGTGGTCCTGGGGGGCATCCATCCCACGGTCCTTCCGGAAGAAGCCTCAACCCATGCCGATGCGGTGGTCATCGGGGAGGCAGAACTCCTCTGGCCCCGGCTTCTGGAGGACTTTCGGGTTCACCGCCTCCAAAAATTCTACCGTCAGGAGGAGTGGGTCGATATGAATCGGTCTCCGGTCCCCCGGAGGACGATCTTCAGGCCCCACTCCGGGAGTTATGTTCCGCTGGATGTCGTTCAGACCACCCGGGGTTGTCCCTTTCATTGCGAATTCTGCACGGTCCATTCGATTTTCGGCAGCCCCTTCCGCATGCGGGATATCGAAAAAGTCATCGCCGAGGTCAGGGACCTCGAGCGATGGGGAATCCTTCTCGCCGATGATAATGTCATCGGCAACGTTTCGTACTTCCAGAGGCTCTTTACCGCTCTGGCCCCCCTAAAATTAAGGTGGATCGGAGAGGCTTCCCTGGCGGGGCTGGATCAGGAGCAGAATCTGAAAATCCTGCAGCGAAGCGGGTGCAAAGCCCTCTTCATCGGCTTTGAGTCCCTGAGCCCCCAGCTCAAAACCACCGGCAAGACCCAGAACCATCCCGACCAATACCGGCAGATCATTCGGAAGCTCCATGACCACGGGATTATTGCCTATGCCGCTTTCATGTTCGGTTTCGACTTCGACGATCCCTCGATTTTCGAACGCACGGTTGAGTTTGCCGTCGCCAATAAAATCATCCTGGCCCAATTCGCCATGCTGACTCCCTACCCCGGGACTCGTTTCTATTCCCGTCTCAAAGCCGAGGGGCGTCTCCTGCGGGACCGATGGTGGCTTTCACCCAATCAGGAGATCCTGGCCCCCCACTTCCGTCCCCTGGGCATGGAACCCGAGCGACTGCGGGAAGGCTGGAAGTGGGCCTGGAAGGAGTTTTACAGCCTTTCCTCCATCTGGAAACGGTTGGATTTCTGGCCGGCCCTTCATCCTTACCTTGCCTTCCTGCCCTTCAACCTACGGCAGCGACATTTTGCCCGGAATAAGATTTGCGCGGAAAAAACCCGCCCTCGCTCTTGGAAAGAGTAGGCGGCACCCGTATCTTGCTCTCACTGGGCCCTGAGGGACTCGACGATGTTCATACGGGATGCCCGGAGAGAAGGGAGAAATCCGCCCATGAAGCCCATGACCAGGGAAAACGCCAGGGCCTTCCAGAAAATCTCCCCCGTCAGGGTGAACGAGAAGGCCAGCTCGGAAAAAGTCTGGAAGTTCATGGTGGAGATGGTGATGAGCTGCATGAAGGAGGCCAGCAAGACCCCGGCCAGGCCCCCGATCAGGCCGAGGAAGAGGGATTCGTAAAGAAAGGCCCGCAGGATGCTCCCCCTCTGGAAGCCCAAGGCCCGCAGGGTCCCGATCTCGCTCGTGCGGTTGGCCACCGCGGAGTACATGGTAATCATGGCCCCCAGCATGGCCCCGAAGGAGAAGATGACCGTGAGAGAAAGCCCCAGGATATTCAGGAATTTGGACATGATCTCCGACTGTTCGGCGTAGTACCGGTTCTCTCGCTTGGCCTCCAGGTTCAGGCGGGGGTCGCTCTCGATGCGCTCCTTGAAGGCAGGAAAGGCACCCGGGTTGTGGAGCTTGAAGAGGACCGACGAGAAAACCGGACGGCGAAAGGCCTGCATCAACTGGTCCGCATCCCCCCAGACCTCCGAGCTGAACCCCGTATTGCCCGCGTCGAAAACTCCTACCACGGTCCAGTCCCGCAGGCCGAAGCGAAGGGTCTCTCCCATCCCCCCTCCCTGGAACCGCTCGGCAATCTTCTGGCCGGCCAGGATCTCGGGCAATCCCGGCCGGGGCATCCTCCCCCGGATGATTTTCACCTGGGGCCGAAGGGCCAGGGAGCTTTCTTCGATTCCCCGGACCACCACGTTGGAAACGGACCGGTTGTTTTCCCGCTTGGGAAGGCTGATCAGCACCACCGTTTCCTTGGCCAGGAGCCTCCGCCCGTCGGCGCCTACGGCCACCTCCGGCTGGGTTTCGATGATGGAGGCCTGAATCCGCTCGACTCCGCTTTGCACCTCGGAGGAAGACCCTTTGCGCAAGATGACCACGTTACCCGGAGAGCCGGTTTCCACCAGCGTTTTCTTCAGGCCTTCGGCCATCATCAGGATGGCGGTGAAAACAAAGACCACCAGGGCCATGCCCGAGGCGGTGAGAATCGTCGTCAAGCGGCGGGTCCAGAGGTTGCGCAGGCTGTAGGAAAGGGGCAGCGCCATTCAGCCGATCCTCCGGAGGCCGTCGGCGATGCGCACCTGAATCGACCTCCAGGTGGGAATGAGGGCGGATAGGACCCCCACCCCCAGGGAGGCGATTACGTCCAGGTAAAGGGTCGTTTCCTCTACCTGGAAGACCGGCAGGTACATGGGAACGGATTTCCGGAAAATATAGGCCGCCGGGAAGGTGAGGCCCATTCCCAGCGCGCACCCCATCAGCGTGATCAGCAGGGATTCCCCCAGGATGAGCCCGGCGATGTGCCAGCCCCCGAACCCCAGGGTCTTAAGCACGGCATATTCCCAGGTCCGCTCCCGGGCCGCCATGGACATGGTGTTGGCCACCACCGCCGCGATGATTCCGATGACCACGAAGGAGACCGCTTGAATGGCCACGATGATGGCTTCGGACATGGTTACGAAGGATAGGGTGAAGGCCTTCTCCGTCTCGGTGAGGGTCTCGGCCAGGGAGTTCTTGAATAGCCCGTCCACCCTCTGCACCACGAGGGGCGAGTTGTTGGGGTGGTCCACCCCGATCATGTAAAACCCCACCCGGTCGGCCCGGGAGGGGAAGGTCTTCCGAAGGGTTTCGTTCAGATAATCCCAGTGGAAGAAAAACTGGTTTTCATCCACGTTTTCATCCTTCCCCCGGTAGAGTCCCCGCAGGACGAACTCCCAGTTTCCCGGGTAGATGGTTCCCTGGAGGGGAATCAGGTCCCCGATCTTCCATTTAAACCTTTCGGCCAGCTTTCTCCCGGCCATGGCCCCTTTCCGGTCGCGGAGAAACGCCTGGCGCTGCTCCGGGGAAAGGATGAACTCGGGGTACAGTTCCAGGTACGTCGGAGGGTCCACGGCGAGGTTGGGGAAAAAATTCCTGCGGTCGATGTAAATGCCCCCGAACCAGTTGCCCCAGGAAACCTGGGTCACCCCTTCGACCTGGCGGATCCGGTCCTTGTAGGCGAGGGGAAGGGGGAAAATGAGGGACACGGCGTTGCGGGTGATCAACCGGCTGGCGGAAGAGGCCTCCACCCCCGAATACCAGGCGCTGACCACGGTGCGGAGAAGGCCGAAGGCCATGATGGCGATGGCGATGCTGAGGAGGGTGAGCGAGGTGCGCAGCTTGCGCCGGAAGGCATTCTTAAAGAGGAGCTTGAGGATGAACATCGTTCAATAATCCCTTGTCCAGGTGCCGGGTGACCCCCGCCCGTCTGGCCGCCCGGGGGTCGTGGGTGACCATAATGATGGTCTTGCGGGATTCGCGGTTTAGCCTTTCCATCAGGTTCAGGACCTCTTCCGCCGAGACCCGGTCCAGGTCACCCGTGGGCTCATCGGCCACCAGGATTGTCGGGTCGGTCACGATGGCCCGGGCGATGGCCACCCGCTGCTGCTCCCCCCCGGAAAGCTGGGGCGGGCGATGGTCCATGCGCGCCTCCAGGTTGACCACCCGAAGGGACAGCTCCACGTGTTCCCTCCGGTCCTTCCTGGATAGACCCGTCAGAAGCAGGGGAAGCTCCACATTTTCGAAGGCGGTCAGGACCGGGATCAGGTTGTAGAACTGAAAAATAAAACCCACGTGCGTTGCCCGCCAGGCGGCCAACTCGCCCTCCGAGAGAGCGGTGATGTCGATTCCCCCCACACGGAGATTTCCGCTGTCCACTTGGTCCAACCCGGCAATGAGGTTGAGGAGGGTGCTCTTCCCGGAACCGGAGGGTCCCATGAGAGCCAAGAACTCCCCCTCCTGAATGTCCAGGTTGATATCCTGCAGCACCGGCACCCGCCGGTTCCCCCGGCGGTAGGATTTGCTCACCTTTTGGACTTCAACAATCGGGGGCATTTTGCCTCGAACCCTGCTATTTGCC
>JACAEW010000311.1 GCA_013388675.1 Syntrophaceae bacterium
GCTTTGAAAATCGGGTCCAGGTACTGCACCGCCTCTTTCGGCCCGCCGATCATGAGGCAATAGCCGCGCTCGAGCCCCCAGATGCCCCCGCTCGTTCCGCAGTCCACATAATGGATTCCCTTGGGGGAAAGCTCCTGGGCATGGCGGATGTCGTCGACGTAGTGGGAATTGCCGCCGTCAACGATAATATCCCCCTTTTGCACGAGGCTCGCAACCTCGTTCAGGGTCTTGTCGACCGCAGCCGCGGGCACCATCAGCCAGACCACCCGAGGGGGCTTGAGCCGGGCCACCAGCTCCCGGATGGAGGCGGCGGCGAAGGCCCCGGTTTCCTTCGCAAAGGCCTCCCTCGTTTTTGCCGTGGCCGAATACACGAGAACTTCGTGGCCGGCCCGCATCAACCGGCGCACCATGTTTCCCCCCATCCTTCCCAGGCCGATCATTCCCATCTGCATATGGATTCTCCTCTCTTCTTTGCCTTTTTCTCTGCTACCCGTTACCCTGGGGGATCTTTGGGGGGATCGCTGGCAAGTCGCGCCGGTATTCCTCCCGCCTTCCCGCTGGCGGCTTCTCCTGGGCTTCGGGTTCGGCAAGCCATTCGTCCACCCGGGTATGGAAAGCCCCCGAGTCCATTTTTTCTATTTTCCGGTAGACCTCCATGAACTCCGACGCCTCTAGAAGGTAAAACCGGTCCTGGAAGAACAGGGAGACCACCACTCCTTTCGGCTTTGCAGGGCTAATGGATTTGTGGCTCAGATAGCGGGCCAGGGAGGGATAGACCCGATCCCGCAGGTGTTCCCATGGGGTTTCCTTCCGGAGAACGACTTCGTAAAAAAGGATATTCGCGCTTTCCCGGAGGTCCATGGAAACTCGATTGTAGAGGGGCCCCGGGACGACCTGGAAGGCGTGGATGAAGAGGAGGTCCCGAAAATAGTCCATTTCTTTCCGGCCTCGAAACGGAGCCCAGCCGATCCCTCAAGCACGAACCGTCCGTCTTCCTTCTTCCAGCGCGCGCAGGTTGGTCTCCAGTCTGGCTTCCTTGAAATTCCTGCCCAGGGTCTCCCGGAACTCCGCCGGGCTGAGCGGCAGGAGATTCAGCTCCAGAAGGGCCCCCACCATGATCATGTTACCCAGGATGGAAGAGCCCATCTCCATGGCTTTATCCGTGGCCGCAATATAGTAGACTTTCCGGGATAGGTCTTTTAGGGCTTTTCGAATCTCCTCCGGCTCGGGGTACCTTTCATCCCCCGAGGTGACATCCACGGGATAGATGGGCCGGGTGTTGGAAAGAACCACGGTTTGAGAGTTCCCGTAAACCGTCAGGACCCGGAGGGCCTCCACCGGCTCCAGCCCCACGACGATATCCGCCTTCCCCCTGGGGATCAGGGGGCTGAGCTGCTTCCTGGAGGAGATACGAATATGGCTCATCACGGAGCCCCCCCTTTGGGAGGCGCCGTAGGTCTCCCCGATGGTCACAAAATACCCTTTGCCCACCAGGGCTTGACCGATGAGCTGGGAGGAGAGAACGTTTCCCTGCCCGCCGACCCCGGTAATGATCAAATTGCAGGTCTCTTTTTTCGTGGCCAATTACTTCGTCTCCTCCTTGAGGATGGCCCCTTCCGGGCAGATATCGGCGCACACCCCGCACCCGATGCAGATCACTTCATCCACCTTGGATTTCCCCTCTTTTGCGTCCCAGATCAGCCCGGGGCATTTGAATACCCGGGTGCACACCCGGTCGCAGCCGCAATCTTCGCCGATGCATTTTCGGGGGTCCACCCAGACCCGGTAGGGAGGCTTTTCGTCCTTCCCCTTCAGCATCTGGCACCTGCGCCGCATGATCAGGACTTTGGCCCCCTCGGGGTCTTCCAGGGCGCGCAGAATCTTGTCCCTTGTGCCGGGTAAATCAAAAGGATCGGTGGCTTCGACCTTGGCCCCAAAAGCCCGGCAAACCCCTTCGATGCTCACCGGAGAAACCACCTCTCCCATGGCGTTCTTGCCCACTCCGGGATGGGGCTGGAACCCGGTCATGGCCGTGGCGCTGTTGTCCAGGATGATCATCACCAGGTTGGATTTATTGTAGTGGGCATTGACCAGGGCGGGCATGGCCGAATGGAAGAAAGTGGAATCGCCGCACATGGCGATCACCGGCTGGTCGAACCCCAAGGCGGAGAGTCTTCCGAAGCCGCTGGCCAGGCCCGTTCCCGTGCCCATGGCCCCGCCCACTCTTAGCTGGTAGTAGCCGGCGGGGCCCCTCGCCAGGGCATAGCAACCGATGTCATAAGTGGCAAATCCCTCCCGGTTGTCCAGCTGAAGGGCGTTTTTGATCGACCAAAAAGAGGCGCGGTGGGCGCAGCCGGCGCAGAATCCCAAGGCCCGGGAGGGAAGCAGGGCCTTGGCTACTTCCTGGGCCCGGGCTTCATACTCGGGGGTTCTCACTTGATAGGAAACCCCCAAAATCCTGGCCAGGGCATCGACGACCCGGTCCGGGGTCATTTCTCCCATGGGCGGAATATGGCCCGATTTTTTCCCGAAGAATTCCTTGGGGCCGGTCTTCCGGGAATGGTCGGCGGCAATTTCCTTGACATTCCCCTCGAGGAAAGATTCCACCTCTTCGATGAACAGGACCCGGTCGGTCCTCTTCAAATTCTCCACGATCCATCGAGTGGGAAGCGGCCAGGTCGTCCCGACCTTGAGAATTCCCACCGAATCCTCCAGCCCGAGAATTTCCACCGCTTCCTGACTGTAAAGCCATCCGGTGCCGCTGGTGATAAGGAGAACCCTGGGAGACTCGGGACCCAGGTACTGGTTGAAGGGGCTGCCCCCGTAAATCTCTTCAAGACGATCCAGGGTGCGGTGGAGCTGCTGGTGTTTGGGAACCAAGGGTTGGGTGAGCCATTGCTTGGAACGGTCAAAACGCGGTTTCACTTCCGTCCTGGGAAGTTTTCCCAAAACCACGTTCCCCCGGGCATGGGAGGTTCGGGTGACCCCGCGCAGGATAACCACGTTTCCGATCTCTTCGGAAAGTTCGAAGGCCCATTTGGTCATCTCTTTGGACTCCTGGAAGGTGGCGGGTTCCAGGAGGGGAAGGTCGGCCATCTTGGCGAAGAGCCGGGAGTCCTGCTCGTTGTTGCTGGAATGGCCCTGGGGGTCGTCGCAGGCCACCAGGACGAGGCCGGTTTTGACTCCCACCAAATTCAGGGTCATCAGGTAGTCGGAAGCCACGTTCATCCCGTTCTGCTTCATGGCGCAGATCGCCCGGAGACCGGAAAAAGAGGCCGCGGATGCCACTTCCAGGGCTACCTTTTCGTTGATGGACCACTCCACATAAAGCCCCATCTGGGAGGCAACGCCGGCTAAGTTCTCGATGATATCCGTGGAGGGGGTTCCGGGGTAGGCGGCCCCCACCTTCACTCCGGCCTCCAGGGCTCCCCGGGCGATGGCTTCGTTACCCATCAGGAGGAGTTCTTTCCCCGGTTCATCCAGGGTAATGACAGACATAATCGTTCCTTCCCATGATCCGCTTATCGAATGTTTGGTCACGGAGCAGCCGCCCCCGTGGGATCATCTCCTCCTCTTTCATATCCCAGGAAACGGAGGGAAGTCAAGAAGCAAAGGCAGGAAACGCAGGTCGCGGGCCACAGGTTCAGGGTTCCAGGCTCAAAGGCCTGCCATACCATGAAATCCTCTTTTCCGAACCTCGGACGGAATTCCCCCGACCTAATTCCTTGGTCCAGAAGAAGAAAGAAAGGTATAATATTTTCGATTTCCCAAAAAAGAGGAGGATGGATATGGAATTGGCAGGGAAGAGAGTCGCCCTTTTCGTGGAGGACATGTATCAGGAGCAAGAGTTCTGGTATCCCTACTACCGGATGAAGGAGGCGGGGGCCAAGGTCACGGTCGTCGGCACCGGGGCCAAGGAGTACCACAGCAAGATCGGACTGGCGGCTCCCGGAGGAGTCGCGGCGGAATCGGTGAGCGCCGCGGATTTCGATGCGGTGATCGTTCCCGGCGGATTCGCTCCCGACCGGATGCGCCGGAACGCGGCCATGCTCAAGCTGGTCCGGGATTGCTTCACCCAGGGGAAAATCGTGGCGGCCATCTGCCACGCGGGGTGGGTGCTCGTTTCCGCGGGAATTCTCAAGGGCAAAAAGGCCACCTGCGTTTCGGCGATCAAGGACGACGTGGTGAACGCCGGCGCGATCTATGTGGACCAGGAATTCGTGAGAGACGGGAATCTCATCACTTCCCGCGTCCCCGATGACCTGCCCGCGTTTTGCCGGGGGATTATTGCCGCACTAAAATAAAATCCGAAATCCGAATATCGAAATCCGAAACAAAGCCTTAAAACCGAAATCCCAATGCAAAAAAACATTTAGGATTTAAAATTTGGGGTCTTCTCCCAATCGAGTGGGTGCTTGAGGAAGATTTTGAGCTTCCCGGGTCTACCCGTGCCAGAAGAGAGTTGACCGGGCCCAGGGGAGGGGAGATTTTACTCTTTACGAGATCATCAAATGTGGGCCTTTTGAATTTGTTTCGAATTTCGATAATCGAATTTTTTTGACTCGATCAACATTTGATAGAGCTCTTTTTGCCGTTCCATGGCCTTTTGGTACCGGGCATGTCTATGAGGGTCCGCCTGACATCCCGGACGAATAAAATGGGGGATCTCCTCCAGACTTCGGATGGCTCCCAGGGATTCCAGGGCCAGCAGGGCCGCTCCCCGGCTGGTGGCTTCGGCCTCTTCGCAAACGTGGACCGGCCTTCCCAGCACATCCGCCACGATTTGAAGCCAGGCTGGAGAGCCGAGCAGGGCTCCGCCGCTGGCTACGACCCGGGGCTCCCCGGGGACCAGAGGGCGAAGCAATTCAAAAACCAGGAATAACCGATAGGCCACCGACTCCATTGCGGCTCTCAAAATCTCCAGGGGAGTAGTTGCCAGGGAGAGTCCCTGAATGGCGCCCCGGGCCTGCCCGGCCCATCCCGGGGCGCGCTCCCCAGCCAGGAAAGGCAAAACGGTCAAACCGTGCGAGTCCGGCTCCAAGGCGGCCAAAGCCCCCTCCAGGTCTCGAAAAGCGCCCAGGTTCAGGGTTTCCCTCATCCACGCAAAAACGCTTCCCCCTTCGCTTAAGGCCCCGCCCAGAAGGGACCTTTTTCCATCTACCCGGTAACACCACAAGCCGGGGGGAAGATGTTGGGGGGGATCGAAAAGAACTACCCTCACCGCGCTCGTGGTCCCCATGGTCACCGCGACCTGTCCCGAGGATATGCACCCACTTCCCACGTTCGCTGCGGCCCCGTCGCCCACCGCCGGAAACCAGGGGACTTCGGCCAGCTCCGGCCAGCGCCCGGCAAACTCCGGACGCAACCCTCGGCGGGGTCGATTCACGTCGGTCAGCGGGGATAGTTTGTCCGAACCAATCGGAAGCCCGGCCAGGAGGGACTCGTCCCAGACCAGCCGGAAGCGATCCTGAAGCCCGGTCCAGGAAGCCACGGAATGACTTACCGCCGCCTCCCCGAAAAGTTTCAATTCCAGGTACTCCCCGATGGAAACCCAGCGGGCCGCCTTCCCCACCCATTCCGGACGAGCCCGGGCCATCCAGCGGAAGCGGGCCGGCAGGTAACTGGGGTGGAAGCGGCAGCCCGTCCGGTCATGCACCGAAGATTCGTCAAAATCGGACTGCAATCCGGCCACCTCTCTTTCCGCGCGGGTGTCGGCATACGTGGTGAGAGGGGTGACCGCCCGGTGGGTTTCGTCGATTCCCAGAATATTATTGACGAAAGTGCAGGCAGCGACCCCGCCGAGGCCCGATTTCAGGGGACGAATCCTTTCCATCAACTGATCCAGACATTCAAAGAGCGATCGGAGGATGGAATCGGGGTCTGCCTCCGCCGCCCCTTCCGAACGGGTCTGAATTTCGAGGCCCCTGCGAGCCATGAGCCCTTCCACGGCTCTCCCCATCCGGTCGAAAAGGGAGGCCCGAATGGAGGATGTGCCGATGTCCAGGGAAACAATCAGGGGTGTTTCCGCCCGCAGGAAGGTTACGGTAGCCATACCCAGGTTTTTTCCAGAGGGTTGTTTTGGCGCCCTTGCCTTTTCCGGGTTCCCCCGTCGCCCATCCCGGAGCGAGGAAAGGAGGAAACCATCGGGAAATGAAGGATAAAAAAAGTCGCCTCTTTCTCTAAGAAATAGAGTTCTTCAGGCCCCCGTTGGGAGTGAATCCCATCTTGTCCAGGAGGGATTCGATGAGGTCCACGATTTCTCTGTTGCTGGAGGAACCCTTCATGATGAAGTAGTTGGCTCCGAATTTATAAGCCGCATCCCGGTATTCCGGCCAATCGTAACTGGTTAGGATGGCTACGATGATTTGAGGATATTTCCTCTTGATGTGTTCGGTCAGATGGAGCCCGTTCTCTCCTCCCAGCCGGATGTCCATGAAAATAAGATCGGGCAGGGTTTCTTCGATTTTCTCCAGGGCTGTTTTGCCGTCGGGCACCCCTTCCAGGACCATGGAAGGAAACTGGTGGCGCAGAATCTCCAGGATCGTCTGGCGGAAAATAGGATTGTCTTCTACGATTAAAGCCTTAAAAAAACGCATACCCTGCCCAATGCCCTGCCGCCGATGGGATTCCCCCGACAAAATACTTTACTAACCGGGGAACCCATGGTAAATAGGGTGAGGACCGTATTTAACCCTCCCGAACACAGTATTTCTGGTGTGGGGCAAGGTAGGGCTTGAGCCGTTGTCTTGAAGGGGGACGAGAAACCGCTGGGTAATTCCTCACTGTGCGGAGGCAAGCCGATCATGGCGGAAAAACAAAGGATCGTGATCGCCGAAGACCATACCATCCTTCGAGAAGGTTTGCGGGCCCTTTTATCCTCGGAACCGGATTTGGAAATCGCCGGGGAAGCGCAGGACGGGCAGGAAGCCATCCGTTGCGTGGAAAAGATGAAGCCCAATTTGGTCCTGATGGACCTTTCCATGCCCCGGATGAACGGCATGGACGCCATCCGGGAGATTAAAAAAAGGGCGCCCGATACGAAAGTGCTGGTCTTAACGGTTCATAAGACCGATGAATACATCGTCGCCACCCTCCAGGCCGGGGCGGACGGGTACGTGCTGAAGGATTCCACCAATGCCGAACTCAGGATGGCCATCAAAACGGTACTGGGCGGGAATTTTTTTATTAGCCCGGGGATTTCGGCCAAAGTCATCGAAGGGTATCTGCAAACCCGAAAGCCCCATAAGGCCTCCACCCCCTGGGAAAGCCTGACCGCCCGGGAACGGGGGATTTTAAAGCTGATCGCCGAAGGGTATAAGAACAAGGAGATCGCCGATTTCCTCTGCATCAGCGTAAAGACCGTGGAGAAGCACCGGGCCAACCTCATGCAGAAGCTGGACCTGCACAGCGTATCCGCCCTGACCACCCTGGCCATCGAGAAGGGACTCATCGCCAAATAAGGCCAACGGCAGGAGTGCTCGGCACACCGCATCGCTTCAAAGAAAAATGAAATCGGGAATTCACCCGCAAAGGGAATCGGGTTGGCCCCAAAAAATGACCCCGCCCCCGAGACTCCTGTCCCGGTCTCCTAAAAATGCTGACCCTCCCCGGCGATTTCGCTCAGATAGGAACAGGCCCTCCAAGCATGCCGATGATTTCAGCCCGCGTGGGGGGGAAAAAGCACCGCCGCAACTTGAGCAATTCTTTTCGCCCCCCGGACTTCATAGGGAAGGAGCGGCACTTCGATCAGGGCCATCCGTTTTTCGTACCGGTCGCGCAGCGACTTTAGGTATTTCCGATTCATGGCCTGCCGCTGGCGGTGAAAATCGCAATCGGCCTGCTGAACCAAGTTGTTTACAATCAGGTGGCCCACGGTTAGGCCGAAGTCGTCAAAATCCTTCAGCAGCCGTTCGGTCAAGCGAACCCCCAGCGCCTCCGCGATGGTCACGATCACGCACGCGGTCTCCTCGGAGTTCCGGATAAAATCGAGAACTCTCTGGGAGAGGTCTTTCCATCCTTCAATGATTTGGAGGATGGTTTTCTTGCTCTTCCTCAGCCGGACCGTGTTGGCGATCCTTCCCAGAGTTCCATACAGGTTCATGTAGAACCGGGCGGCCGCTTCCAGATGGTTGAGGAAAAGCTGGGGCAGATGGAGGAGACGCAGCGTATGGCCGGCCGGGGCGGTATCCCAGACGACCCTCCGGTAGGTCCCGCCCTCCACCAGTTCCAGGATGGTGTGAAGCATGTATTCTTCCTCGATCCCCGGCGCTCCTCCGATGTAATCCACGAAGTCATAATCCAGGTTGGAAAAAGCGGAGACGACTTCGTAGATTTCGGGACCGAACTTTTCCTTCCACCGCTGCAGAATAACTTCGGAGCTGATCTCCAGGCCGTAGAGATTCTCCACCCCCCGGATGCGCCTTTCCTTGTCGCCGATGGAGGTTTCAAAGATATCCGAAAGGGAAGGGGTGGGGTCGGAGGAGATGAGCAGGGTTTTTTCTCCCCTTTGGGCAAAATGATAGGCCAGGGCCGCGGAGCAGGTTGTCTTCCCCACGCCCCCTTTGCCGCCCACCATGATCAATTTGGATTTGGCGAAATCCCTGTCCTGCATGGTTGAATGATTTCCGGGAACCCCTTCCGGGTCAAGCTCCTTTCGCGAAGTTCTCCCAGGCTTTTTGCAGGGCCCCTTTGGCTTCCTCCAGAGTTTCTTCAGGGGTCTGGCCCGCAGGGGTTATGACTTCCAGGCTTAGGACGGGTTTCCCCGTGGAAAAGGTCCGGGAAAAAAAATTCTGTTCCTTCAGCGTGCGAAAGAAGCCGGCCAGTTCCGGAATCCCGACTTCGCTTCCCGGGAAGCCATAGGGCGGATGCTTGTCCCCGTAGAAGGGGGAAGACCGGTCCCGGAGCAGACAGTTGCTCAGATGGATGTGGGCAATCACGTCCTCAACCCGGCAGAAGGTCGAGGCCAAATCCTCTTTCAGCTGGAGGACATGGCTGGTATCGAAGGTTAATCCCAGGTTGGGGTCCCTTTTGCGCAAATCCCTCAGCATCCGGGCGAAATCCAGCGTAGGTCCAATCAGAAAAGGCCTGTCGGTCAGGAGGTAAAAGTTTTCCACCGAAAGGGTGAGCGGCGCAGAGGGGTTTTTCTCCCGGGCATAGGCGCTGAGGTCAGCGAGAGACCGAGCAAATTTTTCGAGGGCCCGGCCGCAATCCTCGGCTGCCGGGGCTTCGAAGCCCATCACGTAAAGAACCGAGCACCCATAAACACTGGCTTCATCGATGATTTTTTTGACCTGCTGGACGGCCCTCTCTCTTCCGTCCTCATCGAGGTCATGAAGGTTGTGCCCGCCGGAACGGCAGTAGCCCCCCCCGGAAAAGACGAGGCTCTTTCCGCTGGCCCGCAGGACTCCGGCCAGTTCTTTTTGCCTAGCCGGCCCCTCCACCCCGGAGACCTCCAGAGCCTGGAAAAAAGGGTCGGCCGCCAGCTTCCGGGTGATCTCCAGGGCCGGCCCCTTCCGTCCTCTCGCTTCGGGGAAAAAAGCCTGTACCACAAGGCCCAGGTGAAAATGTTCGGTCCACGGATACCTCATCTGTTCCTCCAGGTTAAAAGTTGCTCGTTGCCGGTTGCTGGTTCCTGGTTACGGAAAAAGAACGGCCCTTCCCCCCCGAGAAACGAGCAACCAGCAACGTCTTTCAATTCTTAAGATATTTCTCAAAAAATCGTGCGACTTTTTCGGCCATGACTTCTTCTTTTCCCCACCAGAAATGATCGACCCCGGGGAAGAGGGCCAGCTCCTTGGGTTCGGGCATCTTTTGCACCAATTTCTCCAAGGCCCCGGAGGATACCAACTCATCCTGGGTTCCGCAGACGAAAAGCTTCGGCCGGGTGAATCGGTTAAGGAGGTTTTCGGGCTGGACAAAAGGGGAAATACCGCCAACCGCCCGAACCCTGGGGTCTTCCAAGGCCACGGGAAAGGCGACGATGGACCCGAAGGAATAGCCGCATAAACCGATGGCTTCCGGATTTACCTTTGCCTGGCGCTCCCCGAAGGAAAGGGCTGCCTTGGCATCCTCCTTTTCCCCGATCCCGTCCGCGAACCTCCCCCCGCTTCCGCCCACTCCCCGAAAGTTGAACTTCAGCCAGGCGATGTCCCTATTTCCAAGAGAAGAACACACCGCGTCCACTACGTTATTATGCATGCTGCCGCCATAGAGCGGGTGCGGGTGGCATACCACGACTAAAGGAAAGGGGCCGGGCCCTTGGGGAACAGAAAATATACCTTCCAGAATGATAGGTCCGGAGGCGAATTCAATTTTTTTCATTTTTTCTTTAATAGCTGGGCCAAGCCCCTCTGGAGCGTCTGCGGGAAATCTTTGGCCGTGATGAGCAGGCTTTGGACATAGGCTTCGATCTCCATGTGAGAATTCTTGTCCATCCCCACTCCCCAATCGATGGCCTTCTTGGCCAGGCCGAGGGCCAAGGGGGGCCGCTGCAGCAGCCGGTTTACGAACTCCCGGGTTTTTTCCTCCAGTTGGGCATCGGGGACCACCTGGTTCAGAAGTCCCATCTCATAGACTTTCCTGGCCGGGAACATATCGCCGGTCATGATCAGCTCCTTCGCCCAGACCGGGCCGGCCATGCGCGTAAGGCGGGTCGTCCCCCCGCAGTCCGGAATCAGGCCAAGAATAATCTCCGGCACCCCCAGGGTGGCGCTTTCCGCGGCGATGCGAAAGTCGGCGGTGAGGGCGAGCTCCATCCCCAATCCCCCGCAAAAGCCGTGGATCTTGGCCACCACGGGCTTTTCCACCTGCTCGACCCGGTTCAGGATGGAATGGATCATATCGATTTCTTCCCGCAGGCGGACCCCGGGCGCCCGCCCGTCATCGCGCCCCACCTGGGCCAGAAAATGAAAATCGATCCCCGCAGAAAAATGGGTGCCGGCCCCCTGGAGCAAGAGGACCCGGGCTTCCGGGTTCAAACTGAGCTCGGATAAAGCCCTGGAAAGACCATGCAACACCTCATCGTTTATGGCATTCCGTTTCTCCGGACGGTTCAGGGTAACTATTCCCATTCCATCCTTCACTTCCCATTTGACTGCCTCGCCGGACATGGATGCCTCCTTTTCATCGGGTTTCGGGTTTTATTCCCAAGGTTCAAGAAATTTTTTGACTCGAAACCCGGAACTCGAACCGGGTTTAGGTTAGTCCGCTCAACCTGGCAATTTCCCCCACAATGGCCCGGGTGAAATCCTGGGCCTCAGTCTTTCCGTCGGCAAAGAGAGGACGGCCGATCGCGACCCGGACCTCGGGCCTTCGTTTTCCCTCCAGATAACGAATCCCCATGGGAATGAAGGGGAGGGCTTGCTCTCTTTCCCATTTCATCTTTTCCTGAAATCGAAGAATCCGCTCGATCAACCGATGTTTGCCGCGTCCCATGGAGCTTGGATAATAGGTGCCTTCGGGAAAGATCACCACGAATTCTTTCTCCACCAACAGTCTTTCCAGGTGGCGAAAAGAGTCCAGGGTCTTTACCGGATTTGCCCGATCGAGGGGGATTCCACCCATGGATATGAGAAAGTGCCGGACCCCCGGGTAAACGAAGAGTTCCTGCTTGGCGATGTAGCTGACCGGTCTCCAGGCAGCTAACCCGACGATGGGGATGTCGGTCCAATACTGGTGTTTGGGAAGAAGGACTCCCGGTCCCATCGCGGGTATGTTCTCCCGGCCGCGAACCTGAATCCGGTAGATCAATCGAAAACAGGGATGGCCAATGGATCGAATGAATTTATAGAGCCAATTCCTGCGGCGAAAAGTCACGGCTCAAATTAGCACAAGGGGGGAGCGGAATCAACTTTTTGGAGAAGGAACCAGGGGGGAAATGGGTGGGCTCCGGGATGGCAGGAGCGATTCAGGAATCGCCCCTACCGGGTTCCGGCTCGCCCGGATTGCCTGCTTAGCGCTTCATGCTCACAAACATGCCGGTAAGAATAAAGGGTCTTCTCCCAATCGAGTGGGTGCTTGAGGAAGATTTTGAGCTTCCCGGGTCTGCCCCTGCCGGAAGAGAGTTGGCCGGGCCCAGGGCGGCATCCCGCCCGGGGCAGGACATCCTGAGGCAGCGGTTCTTCCATCGGGTCGGGTCGAAAATAAATGGGGTTGTCCCTGTTTAAGCTGGGATTCAGTTTTAGGCGAAGGGGTCGGGGACCGGTGCCTTGCGGAAGCCGGGCCAGCGCTCCGGAACCCCGGATTTTTCCCGCCGAGGCTGTCCCGCCCCGGGCGGGAGGCCCCCCTGGGCCTGGGCGATGGAGTCGTTTTCTCCCTTTTTACCCACTCGGTTGGGAGAAGACCCAAAATTTTCATACTCACTATTCGGGGAGAAAGGTGATACCTCCCCTTGGAAAGGGAGGAAGGAGGGAATTGATCAGCGGTGCCGAATAGGTCATGGGCTAATCAATATTTCACCTTGATCCCGTTCATGTCTTCCTTGGTGATGTCTTTCCACCGCTTGAGGGTCCAGTTGCCGACCCATTCCTTGAAAAGCTTTAGGTTCTTTTGGCGTTCCTCTTCGGTGGACCCAAGGTGTATATACATGTTTCCCGGTTTTCCTTCTTTGCCGCCCTTGCCGTCGTCAAGCCGCCTCATGAGGGCCCCCGTATCTGGCCAGGCGGTGTAAAAGATGAGGTGGCTATAGGTGTCCATCCTCATTCCCTGTCCCTTCGACATCCAGCGGTCCTTGTCTTCCTTGAAAGCCTCATACTCCGGGGCGGAATTCGGGCCATGGCAGGCGAGGCATCGGGCGTCAAAAAGGGGTTTGATGTGTTTACGGTAGGTTGCTTCTTCGGCCCATGCCGGCCCGCTCAGGGTGAAGAAGAATAGGATCGCCAACAACTTTACCATAGGAATCATCGATAACCCTCCTTTCAAATTTTTTCCATTTAACCACAAAGCACCATAGCCCTCTATGAGGCAAATCAGAAAAAAATTTTTCATTTTGAGAAAAGATGTTCTTGCTTGGCAGGGTAAAATCGCCTCTGTTATAGTAGGAAAAAAGTCGGACCGCCGGAAGAACGGCCAAGCGGATTTGACCGGAGGAAAGCGTATTCTAGGGAAAAGGGATGGCTGGATATGAAAGAATGGGGGTTCTTTTTTCTATTAACCATGGGGGGCCTCCTGGCCTGCTCCTCCTGCCTGCACAACCCTGCTCCCTTCGACGAGGCGAAGTGGCGAAGGCAGGTTGAAAGCCAGAGCCCAGAAAAGCTCTACGCGGAACATTTCAAGGACGGACAATATTTCAATCCCTGGATGCCCATGGACCATGGGGGATTCTGGCGATTTCTGAAATGGAAATTGTCCCCGAAACCCGATTATTCGGAAGAAGCCAAAAATCACAAACCCCAATTTATCCCCGACCTGAAAAAGAGGATCCAGGCCATGCCCGGCGGGGCCTTTATTGCCTGGGTTGGCCACAGTACGTTCCTGATGCGCCTCCGGGGGGAGTATTGGATCACCGACCCGATCTTTTCCGAAAGGGCGCTTTTGCCCAAAAGAATCACTCCCCCGGCGATAACGGGGAAGGAGCTGAACGAACTTACCCCCCGATTGAATGTAGTGATTTCCCATAATCATCATGACCATCTGGATGCGGACAGCATCCGTTCGCTTCCGGAAGGCACGAGGTTTTTCGTGACCCTCGGTCTGAAAGGGTACGTGGAATCTCTTCATAAGGGCCCGGTCCGGGAAATGGATTGGTGGGAGAGCGTGGATGTGGGGGACGGATCGAGATTGGTCTGTCTTCCGGCCCAGCATTGGTCGAGGCGACTCGGGCAAGGGTATAACCAAACTCTCTGGGCGAGCTTTTTATTGATCACCCCCGAGGTCTCCATCTACTATGGGGCGGACAGCGGATATTTTATCGGCTACAGAGAGTTCGGAAGAAAATTCCCTCAAATCGACTACGCCCTTTTGTCCACTACCGCCTATCATCCGCGGTGGTTCATGCACTACGCCCACAAGAGCATTCCGGAGTCTCTGGACGCCTTTACCGACCTGGGGGCAGAGTATTTCATCCCCACCCAGTGGGGCACGTTTCATCTCGGGGACGAGCCTCCAGGTTACCCGGCCCTTGATTTAATGAGGCACATAAAGGAAAGAAACCTCGATCCCTCCCGCTTTATCATCCTGGACATCGGCCAGATCGAGCCGATCCGGAAAGGGATTCAGGTAAGGCACGGCTGAAAAAGGAGCCGAGGAGCACCCCCCCGGGATGATGGATCGGGACCGTCAACCTTACGCCGTGCAGGGGGATCGACGCTGGAGAGAGGAGATTCCATTGATCGAATGGGCGCAAAGAATTCAAAAGGTCGAGCTTCGCAATAAAATCTCAAAAGCCCAGGAGGCAGCCCGATTTTTCAGGAACGGCATGGTGGTCGCAACCAGCGGCACGGCCTTATCCGGGTATCCGAGGGAAGTCTTCGGGGCGCTGCGGGAGAGGATCCAAAAGGGGGGTTCCTTAAAGATCGATCTTCTCTGCGCTGGTCCTCTGGGGCCGGAGATCGAGGATGCCCTCGTGGAAGGCGGGGGGCTTCGCCGGAGGATCGGGACCGTGGGATCGAAATTATTACGGCAGGCCATCAACCGGGGCGAAGTGGGCTTCCTGGAGGGGAAAACGGGGAAGGTGTGCCAGTATGCTCGGCGCGGATATTACGGGAAAATCGACGTGGCCGTTATTGAAGCTTCCGGAATCAATGAAAAGGGAGAAATCATCCCCGCCACCTGCGTTTACGATGCGCCGGAATGGCTGGATTTGGCGTCCTCGGTGATCATCGAGATCAACCTGCGCCGCCCCCTGGAAGTCGAGGGTTTACACGACATTTACTATCCGGAGAGGGGCCATTGCATACCCCTGAACCACCCATTGGAAAGGATCGGCTCTCCATATATCCCGCTGGACGTGGCGAAAATTAGACACATTGTATTTTCCGAACGGGAAGATCGGAACGTTCCGGAGTCGCCCCCGGGCGAGAGGACCCTGCGAATTGCCGAGAATATCGGGAATTTCCTGAAGAAAGAGAAGTTGCAGCAGGGGGAACTTCCTCCCCTGGAAGTAGGGATCGGAGACGTTCTGAACGGTTTCCTGTCTTCCTTGACCCGGAGCGATCTCTCCTCCCTCATCTTTTACCAGGCGGTGGCCACCGATCCCATCCTGGATTTGATCGATGCGGGAAGGGTGGAAGGCGTATCCTGCAACAGCCTGCGATTTTCCGCATCGGCCTTGAACCGTTTTTTTTCCCGCCTGGAGCACTACCGGCGCTATTTTGTATTCCGTCCCGTCACCCTGACCAACTCGGCGGAGATCCTGGGCCGATTCGGCGTCCTGGCGGTCAATTCGGGCTTGGAGGCCGATATTCAGGGCCAGATCAATTCGAGCCATTCCAAGGGGTCCCAGCTCATCGGAGGAATCGCCGGGTCCTATGATTTCGCCCGCAACAGCTCCGTCTCCATTTTTGCCCTTCCCTCGACGATTCAGCAGGGCAAGATTTCCAGGATTGTCCCCCGGGTCTCACACGTGGATCACACCGAGCACGAGGTCGATGTTCTGATCACCGAGCATGGAATTGCCGACCTGCGGGCGCTCGAACCCTACGAGCGGGCCCGGCGGATCATCGAAGAGTGCGCCGACCCAAAGTTCCGGGAGGGCCTGAAAACGTATGTGGAAAAAGCCAGGACCCGCCCGGGACGGGTCCCGATTCTGCTCGAGGATGAGTTTTAGCCAAGGAGAGTCGTCCCTTTTTTCGGTCTTTACTTTATGCCCGTGTGGGGTAAGATGAAAAAAGATCATAGAATAGATATCAGCCAGAGCTCGGACGGTCAGAGATCGACTTCCAGCCCCGCGAAGCCCCCTTCCCCTTTTTTGATCCCCTGGAGCAATGGTTGGAATTCGACTCCCCATTCGGGCTACGGAAAGACTTTGATTTGGGGGATGATGGAATAGGGAGGCTTTAGTCCGGGCGAAAGAAAATGAACGAAAAAGGAAGAAAAGAATCCATGGAAAAAGGCCGTATCAAGGTCATGCAAGGAAACGAGGCCTGCGTGGAGGCGGCCCTCCTGGCGGGCTGCCGGTTTTTTGCCGGCTATCCCATTACCCCGGCTAGCGAAATCCTGGAAGGGATGGCCCGGAGGCTGCCGCTGGTGGACGGGTTTTGCCTGCAGGCGGAGGATGAAATCGCGGCCATCGTGGCCGTGGTGGGGGCCTCCTGGGGCGGGGCCAAGGCCATGACCGCCACCAGCGGACCCGGCTTCTGTCTTATGCAGGAAGGGATCGGCCTGGCCGCCAGCGTGGAATCCCCCTGCGTTATCGTAAACGTTCAGCGGGGAGGGCCCGCCTCGGGCCAGTCCACCTCGACGGCCCAGGGGGACCTCTACCAGGCGCGTTACGGCTCCAACGGGGACTATTCGCTCATCACCCTTTGTCCCTCCACGTCCCAGGAAATGTTCGACCACACGATCCGGGCTTTCAACCTGGCCGAACGTTTCCGCATTCCGGTGATTATTCTGTCGGATGAGGTCGTGGCCCACATCCGGGAAAAAGTAGCCATCCCGGACCCCGGCCAGTTGGAGTTCGTGGAGCGGAAGAAACCCTCGGTTTCCCCTGAGAATTTCGTTCCCTTCGAGGCGGGGGAGGATGACGTGCCGCCCATGCCGGCCTTCAACACCGGGTATAAGATCCCCGTGATTTCCCAGGCCAAGAGCCTGTCCGGCAACCGGGGAAATGCCAAGGAAGCAGAAGCGTTCATCAAGCGCATCAACCGCAAAGTGGAGGCCCACATCTCCGAATTCGCCGATATCCGTACCTACGGCGACGAGAAGGCGGAGACGGCCTTCGTCTCCTTCGGGTCCGTGAGCCGGGCGGCGCGGAGCGCCGTGGATATGGCCCGGGAAAAGGGGCTGCCCCTGCGATCCGTGGAAATAAAGACCATCTGGCCTTTCCCCGACGATCTTCTGCGGAGAAAATTAGAGGGGGCCAGGCGCATCGTCGTGGCGGAGATGAACTTGGGAATGTTGCGCAACGAGGTGCAAAGGGTGATCTGCGCCCCGGGGATCAAGATCGAACTGTTCTCGAAGATCGGGGGCCTCTACCCGCTGCCGCAGGAGTTTCTGCGTTTTCTGGAGGAAAAGCCATGAACCCGCTGGGGGAAAAATACCTGAGGAAAAATTTTCTTCCCTTTATCTTCTGTCCCGGCTGCGGGGACGGCATGATCGTCCAGGCCTTTCTGGAGGCGGTGGATGAGCTGGGGATCATCGATGACCTGGCTCTGGCCGCGGGAATCGGCTGCAGCGCCTGGATTCCGGTTTATATGCATGCCGACGTCCTCAAGGTCCTCCACGGTCGGGCCATCCCCGCGGCCATCGGGCTGAAGGCCACCCGGCCGTCGCGCAAGGTGGTGGTCTTCACGGGAGACGGGGACGGCCTGGCCATCGGGGGCCTCCATTTGCTCCACGCCGCCCGCCGGAACATCGGAATGGGCGTGGTGGTAGTCAACAATCAAATCTACGCCATGACCGGCGGGCAGGTTGCCCCCAGCACCCAAGTGGGAGCGAAAACCCAGACCACGCCCTACGGCAACCTGGAGAAGCCGCTGGACGGCTGCAAGATCGCCGTTGCCGCCGGGGCGACCTTCGTCAGCCGCGGTTCCACGGCCTATCCCCAGGCGCTTAGCCGCACCTTCAAGAAGATGTTGGCTCACCAGGGCTTCTCCTTCGTGGAAGTCCTCTCTCAGTGCCCTGTGCAGACCGGAAGGTACATCCACGGGTCCGGCGCACCCCAATTCAACCTGCAGTGGTTGAAAGACAACTGCGTGCCGGTTGACGATCCGGCCAAATGGGGCGAGGTCGAAGCCCAGGGGAAGATCCCCCTGGGGGACGTGCTGCAGGTTCAGAAGCCGGAGTTCATGGAGGAGGTTCAGAGGATGAACCAGAAGGTGAAAGAAGCGCAAGGCAAAGGAGGGGACCGTTGAAGGGGGCCGAACGAATCGAGATCGACCGCCGCTACTGCAAGGGTTGTATGCTCTGCCAGTACGTATGCAAATTTGATGTTTTCGAGCCGGGACAGGAACGGAGCGCACTCGACTACCTCATGCCCCGGCCGGCCAGGCTGGAGAACTGCCGGGTCTGCGGCCTCTGTGAACTCCATTGCCCGGACCTCGCCCTGACCGTGGTGGCCCGGAAGAAAGGGAAGGGAAAGGAGTCATGAGGAGGGAGATCGTCTTTGCGGGTTTCGGGGGGCAGGGAATTATCCTCATGGGTGTGATCCTGGCCCAGATGATGGAAGGATTTCCCGATCTGCAGGTGACCCAGGCCCAATCCTACGGGCCGGTTTCCCGCGGGGGTGCGTGCCGCACGGATGTGGTCATCTCCGACCGGGAAATCCATTTTCCCAAGAGCGCCCGGCCGGACTTGATGGTTTTCATGTCCGAAGAATCGGTCAAGCGTTACCTTCCGGAAGGGGACCCGGAAAGGACCCTGGTGATCTATGACCGCACTCTGATCCGGTCCATCCCCGCCCCCTACCGTAGAACCTTTCCGGTGCCGGCGACCCGGTTTGCCGAGGAGGAGTTGAAGAACCGGATTGTGGCCAACATGTTCATGCTGGGAGCGGCCATCGAGAAGGTCCTGCCCGGAAGCTTTTCCGCCCTGCAGCAGGTGGTCCGGAAGAGTGTTCCGCCCAAGAGCCTGGACCTCAATATGAGAGCTCTGGAGGCGGGGTACGAATTCGCTCGGGTGCACGGGGGTGCTTAGGCCTTTCATCGGCTGCGGCATGGCAGCGTTTTGAAGATTCCCAGCCCGGCACCACTGGAATCATAAAAGGCTATTGTAGGGGCGGCCCCTTGTGGCCGCCTGCAGGAGGGATAACCACAGGGAGTAGCCCCTGCGAGGTGCTGTCGTCGGCCTTTTCCCCCGAGAGTCCCGATTGACCTTTGGCGGGCTTGACCCCGGGGAGTGGAAATGAATCGCCCCCCTTCCTTAGGAAAAGGAACCAGGGGCGATTGAACCGCGGATGAAATGGGAGGGGCAAGTCTACTTCGCCGCGAGTAAGCTGTTCAGCTTGGACATATCCTTGACTTTCTCCAAGCGGTCGATATCCTCCAAAATTCTTTCCACCCGATCCTTCTTGAAGACCGTTCCAGCCAACATGCGAAACTTGTCGAAAATATCGCTGCTCGACCCGGGATTCTCCGGCTCTCCCTTGGCGTCGAGAATGTCCGAAGTCAGCTTTCTCCCGTCTTTGAGGAAAATCTCCGCCCGGGCGGCGCGGTGGTGGGGGATGAGTTTATCCATTTCCGGGTCGGGGTAAACGTCAATCTTTTGCATCAAATCGAGGACAGCCCGATCGCTCATGACCTTGGGCTTGAATTCCCCCATTCCGACCCTTCCGTAGAGGATGGCCACTGCCGCAGCGTAAGCCATGCTCATCTTTCCGGAGATGGGGGTGGAAACGTCCTTCCCGTCGATCAGCTTGGCCGCGAGGGTGTAGGTGTAAATGTTCACTTTTTCGATGTCCTCGGGCCGGAGCTCCGTTTTTTTGCGAAGGTCCAGGATGGCATCGACGGGAGCGTGGCTGTGCCGGCAGGAGGCGTGGTATTTGACGTAGGTATTCATGATTTCATATTTCTCTCCGAGCCCCTCGACCACCCGGTCGGGGTTGGAAGCATCGGCAAAGGCCTTGTAGAAACCTCTCTTGTCCTCCAGGATATAAGCCGGGCCGGTGAATCCCTCTTTGGCCAGGTAGGCGGCAAGGATTCCATTCATGGCGGCTTTTCCGGCGTGGAGGGTCTTGGTCATCGTTCCGTCGGCCATGAAGGCGAACAGGCCCGCCGACTGCGACCCGCCGATTCCCAACGCAGAAACCATCTTGGGCGGGTTCAGATTCAACAGACGGCCGGCCGCGGCGGCGGCGGCAAAATTCCCGACGGTCCCCGTGGTATGGAAGCCGCGGTTGAAATGGGAGGGATTCCCTCCGGCGCCCACCCGGCCAAAGACCTCATACCCGGCGACGATGGCGGGAATCACCTCTTTCCCCCCCTTTTTTTCCTTTTCCGCCAATGCCAAGACGGCCGGAATGGTGGGCACCCCGGGGTGTCCCAAGGCGTAGCGGTTTCCGTCGTCGAGTTCCAATGCGTGGGCCATGATGCCGTTGGCCAAGGCTGCTTCCAGCACTCCGATTTTTCCCTTTCCGGTGATCAGCGTAGCTTCCTTTTTCTGGCTGAGTTTCTCCGCGACTCTTTTGGCCAAAACGGCGTCTTGGGTCTTCGAACCGGCCAGCGCCGCCCCCAGGGTATCCATCAGGCAGTGCTTGGCCTTTTGAATGACCTCAGGGGGTAAAGATGAGTACTTTAAGCCGGTGATGAAGGCGGCTAACTTTCCCGTGAGACTGTCCATTTCGTTTCGGCCCTCCTTGGCCCCTTTCGAGTTGAGTTGATCTCAATAGGGTATCAAATTGTAGGGGCAGTCACGCCATGGCGTGATGATTGCCCCTCTTGCGGGCGGCCATCCCGCCAAAGGCGGGACCCCTGCAACATCCGATATGGTTCCGGCTTTGCCGGATTAGGAGTCAGGAATAAAAAACCTGTCCAGAATGGACCTGTTAGTTTGAAACCGATGAGCCCGGATTCGAACCCGATTCATTTCCTCCTGATTAAAGCACCGTTGCCGGTCTATGTCAATCCGCGGCGACGGGGCAGAAGGCATAGAAAACACCAAAATTCTTGACAAAGGTGCGGGGGTTGGGTAGTTTTGAAATAGAACGGAATGAGCCTCCGGACCTCGATTCGAGGTTTTTATTTTTTAGGGCAAATCTTGGGGGCTTTTCCAAAGTCCTTAAGTTCTTCATCTTTGTTGCTTCCCCCCGGGGTGTTTTGCCATGGAAGAATTTCATCGGATCCGAAGGTTGCCGCCCTATGTTTTTTCCATCGTCGATGACCTCAAGATGAAGGCCCGGCGAAGGGGGGACGACATCATCGACCTGGGGATGGGGAACCCCGACCTTCCCACTCCTCCCCATATCGTGGAAAAGCTCATCGAAACAATCAAGAATCCCCGGACCCATCGCTATTCCGCCTCCCGGGGAATTCCCAAACTGAGGGCCGCGATTGCCGGCTGGTACTCCCGAAATTACGGCGTGGAAATCGATCCGGATTCCGAGGCGGTCGTAACCATCGGGGCCAAGGAGGGAATTTCTCATTTGATGTTGGCCACCCTGGGGACGGGGGAGGTGGTTTTCGTGCCGACCCCATCCTATCCCATTCATACCTACTCAGTGGTCATCGCCGGCGGGGATTTGCGCACCATTCCCCTGGTCAAAGGGCGTGATTTCTTCGAGGACCTGCAGGCTGCAACCCGGCAAATCTGGCCCCAGCCCAAAATGATGGTGATCTCCTTTCCCCACAACCCCACAACCCAGGTGGTGGAACTTCCCTACTTTGAAAAGATCGTGGCCTTTGCCAAGGCGCACAACATGATGGTGGTCCACGACCTGGCCTATGCCGATTTGGTCTTCGATGGGTATAAAGCCCCCAGCTTCCTTCAGGTCCCCGGAGCCAAGGACGTGGGGGTGGAGTTCTTTACCCTATCGAAGAGTTACAGCATGCCCGGGTGGCGGGTCGGTTTTTGCGTGGGGAACCGCAGAATGATCCATGCCCTGACCCGGATCAAGAGCTACCTGGACTACGGTATTTTCACTCCCATTCAAGTGGCCGGGATCATCGCCCTGAATGAGGATCAGAGCTGCGTGGAAGAGGTCCGGAGAATCTATCAGGAGCGACGGGACGCCCTCGTGGACGGTTTGAGGCGCATCGGCTGGAAGATCGAAAAACCCAAGGGGACCATGTTCGTATGGGCGGAAATCCCGGAGAAATTCAAGGAAATGGGCTCGCTGGAATTCGCCAAGTTGGTTCTCCAAGTTGGAAAGGTTGCTGTCTCCCCGGGAATCGGCTTTGGGGATACGGGAGACACGCACGTGCGGTTCGCCCTGGTGGAAAACACCCACCGCATCAAGCAGGCGGTGAAAGGGATTAAAAAACTATTTTAGCCCCCCAGGATGGAGGGGAAAATGGACCGAATCAACATCGGACTCATCGGATTGGGAACGGTCGGCACCGGGCTGGTGAAGATCCTTCAGGAAAACGGGAAACTGCTGGAAAAGCGCCTGGGACTTCCCATGGTCTTGAAACGGATCGCCGACCAGGATATTACCCGCGACCGGGGGATCAAAATCAATCCTGCCCTGCTCACCATTCGGGTCTCGGATATCCTCGATGACCCGGAGGTCTCCATCGTCGTCGAGCTCATCGGCGGCTTGGAGCCCGCCCGGACCTTCATCCTCCAGGCCATCGAGCGCGGCAAAAACGTGGTCACCGCCAATAAAGCCCTTCTCGCGGTTCACGGCGGGGAGATTTTCAAAGCCGCCGACGAGGCCGGAGTCGACATCGGGTTCGAAGGGAGCGTGGGCGGCGGGATTCCCATCATCCGTTCGCTCAAAGAGGGGCTGGTGGCCAACAAGGTCCAGGTCCTCTTCGGCATCCTGAACGGAACCTCCAACTACATCCTGACGGAGATGACCCAGAAGGGATTGAAGTTCTCCGAGGCACTGAAAAAGGCCCAGGAACTCGGGATCGCCGAAGCAGACCCCACCCTGGATGTGGGGGGCATGGATGCGGCCCATAAACTCTGCATCCTGATTTCCCTGGCCCACGGAATCCAGGTTCATCTGGAAGATATCTACACGGAAGGAATCACCGGGATCACTCCGATGGACATTGCGTATGCCAAGGAATTGGGGTACCAGATCAAACTCCTGGCCATTGCCAAGTCCGAGGGGGGGCCGATCGAAGCGCGGGTCCATCCCACCCTGCTTCCCGCCGACCACCTCCTCTCCACGGTAGGCGGTCCTTTCAATGCCATCTTTGTGAAAGGCGACGCCGTGGGGTCCACTCTCTTCTACGGAGCCGGCGCGGGCATGATGCCCACTGGGAGCGCTGTGGTGAGCGATTTAGTGGACATCTGCCGGAACATTCGCAAGGGTGTCAACCGCAGGGTTCCCCTCCTTTCGTACCAGAGGGAGCATTTGCAGGAAGCGGAAATCAAACCCATGCAGGACATTTCCGCCCCCTATTACCTGCGTTTTACGGTCGTGGACAAACCCGGGGTCCTTTCGCGCATATCGGGGATCCTGGGGGATTTGGACATCAGTATTCTATCGGTCATCCAGAAAGGGCGAAAATCGGAGAGGGCCGTTTTCATTTACATGGTCACCCACGAGGCGCGGGAAAAGAACATGAGAAAGGCCCTCCAAGTCATCGATCAACTGCCGGTGATTGTGGACCAGACGGTCTTTATCCGGATTGAAGACCCGTCCAATCTGGGAGGATGACGGCAGGTCTGGTTTCGAGTTATTTGAGTCGAGGGGCGGGAGGGAAGCCATTCTTGGCCTTTTGCCCCCAACCTCTAGCCCATCAACTGTTTTGAAGGGATTTGACCTTGGGAAGAAAGTACGCGGTTCTTTGCGGGGACGGGATGGCCGATTACCCCCTTCCGGAATTGCAGGGAAAGACGCCCCTGCAGATGGCCAAGACTCCCCATTTGGACGGCATGGCCCAGAAGGGCCTGCTCGGCCTGGTGCGGACGGTCCCCCCGGGGATGCCGCCTGGGAGCGACGTGGCTAACCTCTCCATCTTCGGTTATGATCCGGGTCTTCACTTCACGGGCCGGGCTCCTCTCGAAGCAGCGGCCATGGGGGTCACGTTAAACCCCGAGGACGTGGCCTTTCGCTGCAACCTGGTTACCCTGGGGTCCAGGAACGGCCGGGAAACCATGGACGATTTCAGCGCCGGCCATATTTCCACCGCCGAGGCCCGGGAGATCATCCAAAAGGTCCGTGAAATCCTGGGGAACGACGAATTTCATTTTTTCCCCGGGGTGAGTTACCGCCATCTCTTGGTCTGGCGCAACGGAGAACGGGTCCTGCGGGCGAGGACGACCCCGCCCCATGATATATCGGGAAAAGAGATCGCCGAATATCTTCCAGCGGGGAACGGGCAGGAAGAAATCCTTTCCCTCATGGAAAGGGCCAAAGAGGTGCTTCCCGCTTTTCCGGTGAACCAAAAAAGACTGGAAGCGGGGAAAAAGCCGGCCAATGCGATCTGGCTCTGGGGGCAGGGAAAGGCCCCGGTCCTGCGTCCCATGACCGAGCGCTTCGGCTTGCGAGGGTCGGTTATATCGGCAGTGGACCTAACGAAGGGGATCGGCTCCTATGCCGGGCTGGAAATCATCCAAGTCCCGGGGGCCACCGGCTATCTCGACACCAATTACGAAGGGAAGGCGGAATACGCGCTGCGGGAGATTGCCCGCAAGGACTTCGCCTATGTCCATTTGGAGGCGCCGGACGAGGCGGCCCACAACGGGAACCTGAAGGATAAAATCCAGGCCATCGAGGACTTCGACCGGAGGATCGTGGGTCCCATCCTGCGGGGGCTGGAAAAAATGGGGGAATTCCGAGTCTTGGCCCTTCCCGATCATCCGACTCCCATCGTTTTAAAAACCCACTCCCCCGAACCGGTTCCTTTTGTCGTCTATTCATCCGAGGATTCCGGCAACTCTCCCCGAAAAGAGCGGTTTTTCGACGAGGCCTGCGCCCAGAAAACGGGTTTAAGGGTGGAAAAGGGGCATGAGCTGATGGAAAAGTTCCTTCTTGGATTCTGACTCTTAAATGACCCCCATGAGTTCCCTCACCCATCGCGCCGAAATTCGGGTCACCTATGCGGAAACCGATGCCATGGGAATCGTGTACTACGCCAACTACCTGCGCTGGCTGGAAGTGGGCCGAACCGAGCTCATGCGCAGCCTGGGAATCGCCTACAAGGAGATGGAAGACCAGGGCACGTTTCTCCCCGTTTCCGAAGTCTACTGCAAGTACCATGGCTCGGCCCGCTACGACGATATCCTGATCGTCGAGACTTCCGTGGATTTCGTCAAACGGGCGAGCATCCAATTCTCCTACCGGATTTTTCGGAAGTCGGATGAGAGCCAACTCGTCACGGGTACGACGCTCCACGCCTTCGTGGACCGGGATGGTGAGATTGTCAAAGTTCCAGCCCTTTTCCGGGCAAAATTGAGCATTTGATATTTTCCGAAATATTTTTTGTATCCCCCATTTTTTTGTTGCAAAAGTTTCGGGCCTTATGCCATAAGAAAAATTAGAAACACAGGGTCGCCCTTTTGGGGGCAGGTAATGAAGAACCCGGGTATCGGATTTTTCTAAGGAGACCTGGAGGAATTTTTTTTCCAACCCCCAAAAGAAGGCCTTGACACCGGGCGATGTTTCTTATAGGTTGGTTTGGGGTCATTCGGCTGGGGCAGCTTTTCTCTCCTCCCGATCCCGATTCCGGGGTTGCAGGAAATTTTCCATTCCCGAATTGATTGAAACACAGACAAACAAGTGGTGCCGGGGGGGCTTTTTTGCCTTCTTGAGGGGACATCCATGAATTCCGCCTTCAAAAGGGATGAAGAAGTCAGGGAAATTTTAAAACTGAAGGTCCTTTACAGGATCTCCCGAATTTTGGGGGGAGCCCTGGACCTGAGGGAGGTTTATCCCCAGATCCTGGCCGTTTTCGCCCAGCAGATGGGAATGAGGCGGGGTGGCCTGCTTCTTCTCAACGCCGAATCCAACGATTGGGAGATGGGCGGCTCGCAGGGTCTTTCCCCCGAAGAGATGAAACGGCGCAAAGAATATTTCGGATCGGGGGTCATTTCCCGGATCCTGGAAAAAGGGCACGCGACGGTCATCGTCGACGGGGGAGAAAACCTCTGGGTCCATGACGGGAAATCCAGGGGGGTGCCCAAAAGGGCCGGGGTCCAATTTTTATGCGCGCCGGTAAAAGCCCAGGGAACCATCGCGGCGATTCTGGGGGCGGACCACCTGTTTGAAGACCCCGTTCCGATAACCGAAGACCTCAACCTCCTGGGCGAGGTCTGCACCCTCATTGGCGATGCAATTACCCTGCGGAGAGCCGTGGCCGCGGAGAACCGCCTGCTTTTGGAGGAAAATTGGAGTTTTCGGAAGGAATTGGAAAACCTCGGCCGCACTCTGCCGAAAGTCCGCAAAAGGGTCTCCCTGACCGAGATCCTGGAGGAAAGAATTACCCGGATGATCTCCGAGATGAAAGTCGATCCCCGCTCCAATGGGTGCCTTTACGATGAAGTCTTGAACGTGGTTGAGAGAACCTTGCTGAAGTCTTCGCTGGAGAAGACGAAGCACGTCCAGCTCAAAACCGCCCGCTTCCTGGGCATAAACCGGAACACCCTGCGCCGCAAGATCAAGGAACTGGGAATTTGCGGGCAGGGGAAATAGTTCCTCCCCGCTAGTTCCCGGTTACTCGTTTCGTGTTCCCGGGGCCGTATTTTTCTTTCAACGCGCAACGGGAAACCAGAAACGGGGGACCAACAGGGCCAATCCCCATTACAAAAACCCCGCCGGTTTTTTCCCGGGGGTCTTTTCCGGGAGCGGAATGGGCTTTTCCGCTTGGGCGGGCGATTCCTTTTCTCCCACTCTCAATCCGGAGCTTTCCAGGATGAATTTATCATCTCCGGGGTCGGCCTTGAATTCGAGTTGCAGCTTCTTGGCCTCCTGGATGTAAGACCCCTCCTTCAGCCGAATCTCTCCATCCGGCACAATGGTGATGGCCGAAGTTCCTCCCACGGGGCACTTCGTTTCGCAAAACCCGCATCCGTTGCACTTGGAGGCGATGACCACCGGGCGGCGGTAGCCGTCCACGGTGCGGAAAACGATGGCGTTGTAAGGACAAATTTCGTCGCAGATGAGACAGAGCTTGTCCTGAGCCCAGACCAGGCACCGTTCCTTGAGGAGGATGGCCGTGCCGACTTTCGCATGGGTCTTCTCATCCAGGGGAAGGGAGCGGATCGCCTGGGTGGGGCACACCTTGCCGCAGACGTTGCAGTTCTGCTCGCAGGCGGCGAAACGAAGGTCCATTTTGGGGGTCCAGAGGCCGGATAGCCCCGATTCCCAGAGGCAGGGCTGGAGCGTGTTGGTAACACAGGACTTCATGCACTCGCCGCAGCGGATGCAGGTCCGCAGGAAATCTTTTTCCGGCAGGGCGCCGGGAGGCCGCACCAGCTGATGCTTTCCCTGGACCGGGGTGAAAGGGGTCCGGTCGATGAGAAAGGCCGCGGTGAGCCCTCCGGTGAAGGAGGACAGAAGCCCCCGGCGGGAAAGGTCCACGCGGGAGTATTCCCCCCCGAGCTGACGGGCTCGGACGGTAGCGGGAAGGGCGGGGAAGGAGACCGCCTCCCTCGGGCAGACTTGGGAACAGGTACGGCATTGAATACACTCGGGCAGGCGCGTTTTTTTCGGGTCTTCCTCGATGGCCCCCATGGGGCAGGAGCGCACGCACTTGAGACACTGGTTACAGGCCGGGCTGACCCGCCGTTTGAAAAGCCCCAACGGCGAGATCAGGCTGAGAAAAGCCCCCAGGGGACAGAGATAGCGGCACCAGAAACGGGGGGCGATCCGGTTTAAAGCCACGATTCCGGAAAAAATCAGGAAGGTGATGAGTCCCATGTAGAACACCGGCTGGGTGTAGTGCCGGTAGGACAGCCCCATCCAACCCAGGGCCTGGGCCAAAGGGCGCAGGAGGTCCAGGAATAAGTTGATGACGGTGATCACCAGGGGATAGAGGGAAAAAGTATAGAAGCGGGTCAGGAGAGGAAGGGGGTCCAGGAGGTAGGCCAGGGTCAAACCGGCAAGGGATGAGCTCAGGAAAAGAACGAGGACGAAGAATTTGACCTTTCTCCAGAGAATTTCTTTCTTCACTCCCGGCCGGGCTTTTTTGCGCCCCAGGAGCGGGTCCAGGAAATCGATGACCCCGCCCATGGGGCAGACGTAACCGCAAAAGAACCGACCTACGAGGAGAGTGGCTCCGATTAAAAGAAGAGACCAAAGGGTCCGCCCGATCACTTCTTGCGCGGAAAGAATGGCGCTCAAACCCAAGAGGGGGTCGAGTCGCAGATAGATATCCGCGGGAAGCCAATCCGGAAGTTTGTAATTGGCGAAAAAAAAGAAAAGCAGAGAGAACAGAATAAGCGAGAGGGCCTGGGCCAGGGGCCTCATGCTTTTCCCTTCAGGATTCGAAGGTCCCCCAGGTCGATCTTTCCCAAACCCCGCTGGTGGGCGGCGAGAATATGCTTGACCTGTCGGCCCTTGAAGTTCTGCCCGTACCAGGGAGCCACGCTGACGCCGTAGGAATCCACCGCCACCGGGTCGGCGCCGGCGATGATCAGGTTGGGTTTGACCACTTCGCCGGGGCCGCCGGGGCCCCCGGAAACCAGGGCTCGGGTGGCATCCAGGATGCTGAGCTGGGGTTTAATCACCGTGGCCAGGTCGGCGATTGCCTGGTCGATATCATATTTGGAATGGAAACTGTACCGGTCCCAGATTAATCCCATGAGGCCTTTGAGGCCCAGACTGACCCCGGTGGCGGAATGGGACTTCGCCTGGGGGATGCTGATGAGAACGTCGCTTTCCAGGACTTCCCGCATGACCTCCACCCGGTCGAACACCTTCCCCTGGGGCACCTTGATTTCTCGGTAGAATTTCTTCTCCTCCAGGGCAAGCACATGAACGCCTTTCAGGCCCTGGAAGGCGTCCAACATCCCCGATCGCTCGAGGCAGAGATCGCCTTTGCGAAGGGGATAATCGAGGACCAAAACCCGCTGGGCCCCCGCCCCCAAGCAGGCTTGAGCCACCGCTACCACCACCGCAGGATGGGTGGTTGAAGCTCGGTCGGGGGGGTTGGCAAAAGACATGTTGGGCTTCAGGACGACCTTTTGCCCCTTTTTCACGAAGCGGGAAATTCCCCCCAAAGCCTCGATCGCCTTTTGAGTCGCGGCCGCCGGCTCCCCGGTAATGACCGCCAGGTCATAGTCCTCTTTCGCCAGCAGCCAATCGGGCCTTTCCGCCGAAGCCATGACCAGTCCCGCGCCCGCAGTCCTCAAGAACGCCCGGCGGGTGATTCCATTAACCCCTCTTCCCATGTCTTCTCCCTTTCGTATCAACCAGAATCAATTCGGAACCATGACTCATTGTACGTCTCCCGGCTCCTTCACTTCCTATGATCTTCATCAGGGGGATAGGGCGGCTGGGGATCGGATCCCCCCTTACCCGCCCCGGGCAGGCGAATAAAATCATATCCCATGGACCATGGATAATAAAGAGGAATTTCGCGGGCGAAAGGCTCTTACGCCGGGGGCTCTTGTGCATTGCATGTTCAAAATTAATGGGATAGTATGGATTGGAGATATAAAGGGAAAAGGATTCGGACAGAAACCGGGGTGACTTTTCGCAAAGCATTCGGAATGAAACAATTTCTTATCGATAAGCAGAGAAAGATTTTCATAAAAATCAGTTCTTGGTCGAAAAGGGCTTTATTCAATCGTTTTGAGAAGTCATTCCTGGGTCAGAAGAGATATGCTTCGGAGCCATGATTTTCTTTGGGAGCATAACCTGGCCAAAATACCCCACTCATCCTGCCCTTTTACGCGAGGGGCTGTGGTAATTGTTTAAAATAATAAAGGAATTTATTTTCTTCCAGCGGGGAGCCAGAAGGGGGAATTTCGCTTTTATTCCTCCGAATCAATCAAAAAAGCTCTCCTCCTTTTGAAAAAAGGGAGGACGGGATGGATTTCACGGGAAGCCCTTTTTGAATGGCTAAACAGTCACAATTTTTCACTGTTTGGGGCGGTTTGGGATTATATCGATAGGGGAGCCTTCACGCCTTTTTCGAAGGAAAGTTCCCAAAGCTCTTCCTGATGTTTAAGGGAGAACAGGAGATAATGGGGAAAAGGTTTTCGCTATTCGCGGGCGCTACGCTTTTCGCCGCGGCAATGGTTTTCGACCCTCTCCGGGAGCTTATGGATTCGGCCAAGAGGAGCGATTATTACTCCCATATCATCCTGATCCCTCTGGTTACCGGATATCTCATTTATTCCCAGAAAAAGGATTTATTGGGAAACCCCACTCCTTCCTACGGTGCCGGCGGCCTTTTAACTCTTTTGGGAATGGCCCTTTACGCCCTGGGTTTCTATCGGCTGAAAGAATTGAATTTGAATGATCAAGTCGCCCTTTTGGTCCTGGCAGCAATCCTTTTTTGGGTTGGGGGATTCCTGCTTTTGTATGGGCTGGAAGCCTTCCGGAGGAACTCCTTCCCGTTCTTGTTTCTCCTCTTCATGATTCCCCTTCCCCACGCCTTGATGAGCCAAATCATCTACGCTCTTCAGGTGGCTTCTACAGAAGTCTCGGAAGTTCTCTATTTCCTGAGCGGAGTTCCTTACCAGCGGGAGGGTTTTGTTTTCCATCTTCCGGGAATCAGCGTGGAGGTTGCCGAGGTCTGCAGCGGAATCCGGTCGAGCCTGGCCCTTTTCATAACCAGTATCCTGGCCGGGCATTTCTTCCTGGATCGGTTATGGAAAAAGGCCATCCTGGCCGCCGCTGTTTTTCCCGTAACCGTGTTTAAGAACGGAGCCCGGATCCTTACCCTTTCCCTCCTGGGAGTCTACGTGGACCCCAAATTTTTGACCGGCGGATTCCTGCACCAATCCGGCGGATTCCTCTTTTTCATCCCGGCGCTGGGCCTTCTGGGGTTGACCCTATGGGCGCTGAGAAGAAAGGGATAGGGGAGGGGGAAGGCCTGAAATGCCGGCCGGGAACGTAGGGTAAAAAGCCGGGTCCAGGGCTTTTCTTGAGCCGGCCGCGGAAAAACCCAAGCGGGTGAAAAACTATCAAGGAGGGTACTTCAAGGGGATGAAAGTTTTAACCACGGGCGGGGCCGGGTACATCGGCAGCCATACCTGTCTGGAGTTGCTCCAGGCCGGGCATGAAGTGGTGGTCGTGGACAATCTCTGCAACAGCAAATGGGAATCCCTAAGGCGGGTGCAGCAAATTGCCGGGCGGCCGCTGAGTTTTTACCGGACGGATTTGCTCGACAAGGGGGCGCTCGATTCCGTATTCCGGGAGCATAGGATCGATGCGGTCATTCATTTCGCAGGATTGAAGGCCGTGGGCGAATCGGTGAAAATCCCCTTGCGCTATTATCATAACAACCTCACCGGCACTTTGATCCTTTGCCAGGTTATGAAGGAATTCGGGGTGAAGACGATGGTATTCAGTTCTTCGGCCACGGTCTACGGAAATTCCGCAAGGGTTCCGCTGACCGAGGATTCTCCCCTCTCTCCCACTAATCCCTATGGCCGGGGGAAACTCATGATCGAGGAGATTTTGGGCGATTTACAGGCATCCGATTCGGGCTGGCAGGTTGCCCTTCTTCGGTACTTCAATCCGGTGGGGGCGCACGAAAGCGGGCAGATCGGCGAAGATCCCAACGGCATACCCAACAATCTTTTTCCGTTCATCGCCCAGGTAGCGGTTGGAAAATTGAAAGAACTGGCGGTGTTCGGAAACGATTATCCGACCCCCGACGGAACCGGGGTGCGCGATTACATCCACGTGACGGATTTGGCCCGGGGACATTTGCGGGCGCTGGAAAAATTGGAGAACAAGCCCGGGCTGGTCACCTATAACCTGGGGACAGGCCGCGGGTACAGTGTGCTGGAGGCGATTGCGGCCTTCGGGAAAGCGACCGGGAAGCCGATTCCCTATAAAATCGTCGGCCGCCGTCCGGGGGATGTGGCTGTTTCTTTTGCCGATCCATCGCTGGCCGGGCGGGAACTGGGCTGGAAGGCGGAAAGAGGGTTGGAGGAGATGTGCGCCGACGCCTGGCGGTGGCAATCCAACAACCCCGGCGGGTATGGGGATGCAGAAGGATGAGGGCCGCGTTTTTATCCGGCTTCCGGCGGAGGACCCCGGCGTTAACGAACTTCCTCTGGAGAGAGTGATCGAATCCATCTGGCCGAATCGGGCCCCCGGGGGAAGACTGTAGAGATGGATATCTATTCGTTCCTTTCCTATCTGGCTGCCCTTTCCTCCATCGGGATAGCCCTTCTGGTGCTTTACCGGGACCCCCATTCATTCGTACACCGGACCTTCGCCGGGGGGATGGCCATTCTGGCCGTGCAGGCGGTGTTGACCGGATTGGGTTTCCATGAAATTTCCTATGTCGAGGTAACTCCTTGGCAACTCTATCAATTGATTCCTTATGCCCTGTCCCCGGGGGTATGGTTGATCTTCAGCCTTACCTTCGCCCGGGCCAATTATCGCGAGTTCCTGGGCAGGTGGAAATGGGTTATCCTGGCGTCCTTTGTCCTTCCCCTGATTCCGGTGGCCTTCTTCATGGATCAGGTGTATGTGGGTTCCCCCCTGTTCGGCGAGACCTCCCTGTCCCTCTTCTATCGCGTGGGACGCGCGGGGTATGCCCTTCGCCTCTTCTATCTGATCGGAGCCGTACTGATCCTGATGAACTTGGAGAGAACGCTCCGTTATTCCATCGGGCATTCCCGCTGGCAGGTCAAGTTCATGGTCCTGGGGGTCGGCAGCATCTTCGGCGCCCGCATCTACACCGATAGCCAAGTGGTCCTCTTCTCCATGCTGGAAATCAGCCTGGAGAGCATTAACATGGGAGCGCTGCTGATCGCCAATATCCTGATCGCCCACTCCCTACGGAGGGCCAAAGTCCTCAAGTTCGATTTCTACCTTTCCCATACCGTCCTGTACGGCTCGGTGACCGTTTTCCTGGTGGGGGTCTATTTCATCTCCGTGGGGGTGGTGGCCAGAATCGTTTTCTACGTGCGCGGGGCGCAGGACCCCGCCCTGGCCACGTTTTTGGTTTTTGTCGCCATCCTGGGTCTGGCTGTGTTTCTCCTCTCGGACCGCCTGCGCCTGAAACGAAAACGTTTCGTCAGCCGGCATTTTCAGAAACCCCGGTACGACTACCTGAAAGTGTGGGCCCAATTCACGGAGCAGACCGCTTCCCTGACCAGCGTTCAGACGCTTTGCACCCATATCGTGCGAATGGTATCGGAGACCCTGGAAGCCCTATCGGTCAGCGTCTGGCTGGTGGACGAACAGGAAGAGGTTTTGTCCCTGGGCGGGTCGACCGCTTTTTCGGCCCCGCCAGAAGAGAAACGGAGGATAACCGGAAAAGCCGCCCGGACCCTGGTTCAGGCCATGGAGCATCAAACCCATCCGGTGGATGTCCAGAAGCCCTCCGACGGCTGGGCCCAGGCCCTCGGGGCCATGCTGGGGGAAACCCTGAAAGACGAGAGGATCGACCTCTGCGTTCCCTTGAGCGCGGCCGGGCAGCTTGTCGGAATATTGACGGTGGGCGCCAAAGTCTCCGATGAGGCCTATCCTTTCGAGGACCTTGAGCTTTTGAAGACGATCGCCGATCAGGCGGCGGCCAATCTCCTGACGCTCCGGCTGGGGGAGCGGCTTCAGCAGGCCAAGGAGATGGAGGCCTTTCAGGTCATGTCCGCTTTCTTTGTCCACGATCTGAAAAACCTGGCATCCCGCCTTTCCCTCGTTACCCAGAACCTCCCCGTGCACTTCAACAACCCCGAATTCCGCGGCGACGCTCTGAAGACCATCACCCAGAGTTTGGACAAGATCAACGGGATGTGCAGCCGCCTCTCCCTTCTCAGCCAGAAGCTGGAGCTCCACCCCCAGGAAGTGGATTTGAACCAGTTGCTGAAAACCACGCTGAAGGGGCTAAAAGGACTCCTGAAGTCAGAGCCAGTACTCGACCTCCAAACCCTCCCCAAGACGTTTGTGGACCCGGAGCAGATCCAGAAGGTGCTGAACAACCTTCTTTTGAACGCCAATGAGGCGATCCTGAACGGGGGCGGCATCAGAATTGCAACGGAATTACAAGGAAACTCAATCTTCCTCTCCGTTTCCGACGATGGATGCGGCATGAGCAGAGAGTTCATGGAACGGCGCCTGTTCCGGCCTTTTCAGACGACGAAAAAGCAGGGCATGGGCATCGGCCTGTTCCACTGCAAAAAAATCATCGAAGCCCACCAGGGAAAAATCGAAGTGGAGAGCGAAGAAGGAAAGGGAAGTACCTTCAAACTGTTCCTGCCCGTGAAGCCAAAAGGGTAAACAGGGACTTTTCGGAATTTTCAAGGGATGATCCCGATTCATTTGCAACGCTTATTTTAAGGGGGCCTCCATGTCTTCGGATTCACCTTCCGATAACCCGGAATCGAGCGCCTACTCGCCTCAACCCAAACTACTGATCGTGGACGACGAAGAAGACATCCGCACCCAGATGAAGTGGGCCCTGGCCCAGGATTACATGGTCAGCTTGGCCCAAGACCGGGGGAGCGCCATGGGGATCGTGGAAAGGGAAAAGCCGGCGGTGGTGACCTTGGATTTGGGCCTTCCCCCCCGGCCGGCGGATGTGGAGGAGGGCTTTGCCACTTTATCAGAGATCCTCTCTTTCGACCCCTTCATAAAGGTTATTATCATCACCGGGCGGGGAGAAAAAGAGCATGCCCTGAAGGCGGTGGGGGAGGGGGCCTATGATTTCATGTATAAACCGGTGCAACTCGACGAGCTCAAGGTAGTTTTGAAACGGGCCTTTTATGTTTCGTCCCTCGAGCGGGAGCATCATCTTCTGCAGAGGCAGGTGGGGGGAAAAGCCTTCCAGGGAATGCTGGGGACGAGCCCCCAGATGCAGGAGGTCTTCTCCACGGTCCACAAAGTGGCCACAACCGAGGCCCCGGTTCTGATCATCGGGGATAGCGGCACGGGAAAAGAACTCGTCTCCCAGGCCATTCATCGACTCAGCGGGAGAAAGGACGGGCCTTTCGTGGTCATCAACTGCGGCGCCATCCCGGAAACGTTGCTGGAAAGCGAGCTCTTCGGCCACGAGAAAGGGTCGTTCACCGGGGCGCATGTACAGCGGAAAGGGCGTATCGAGGCGGCCCGCGGAGGAACCCTTTTTTTGGATGAGATTGGAGAGCTTTCCCTGGCCCTCCAAGTCAAATTGCTCCGATTCTTGCAGGAGCAGGTGATCGAGCGGATCGGGGGAAGGGAGCAGATTCGGGTGGATGCGCGGGTGATCACCGCCACGAATCGGGATTTGAAGCAGGCGATGAAGACCGGGGGGTTCCGGGAGGACCTGTATTTTCGTCTGGCCGTGGTGACCATCCAAATGCCCCTGCTGCGGGACCGAGAGGGGGACCTTTTGCTTTTGGCCAAGGCCTTTTTAACCCGCTACAGCGAAGAAAGCCGGAGAAAGATCAGCGGGTTTACCCCTCAAGCCCTCCGGGCCATTCAGACCTATTCCTGGCCCGGCAATGTGCGGGAGTTGGAAAACCGCATCAAGCGGGCGGTCATCATGGCGGAGGGAAACAAGATCACCCCCGCCGACCTGGAGCTGGGCAACCAACCGGGGAAGGATGAATACATGAACCTCAAATCGGCGCGGGAGGCCCTGGAGAAGGAGATGATTCTCAAAGCTTTGTCCAAGTATAAGGACAACGTTACCCGCGCCTCCGAAGCCCTGGGCGTCAGCCGCCCGACCCTTTACGAGCTGATGGAGAAGCTGGGGATCGAAAGAAAATAGGGCTAACGGCAAAGGACGAGGGTCAAGGAGAGGAGTGCGACGATATCTGCGGCGGAAGATGCGAATCTTCCCCCTTTGAAATAAGCCCAGGAAAAGAATCGAAGGAGATCATTTTGCGACTCCGCTCACTTCGTTGGAAAAGTCGCTCTCGTTCCGATACTGATCGTAGGCAGTCACGGCGATATAGTAGGTCTGCCCTTTGGTCAAACCCCTGAGGTTATAGAGAACCGTAGCGCCGGCGCCGGGAGTGGCCCCTGCATCGGCGGAATACTCGTAAGACCCCGACCGGCTCCCGTAATAAACCAAATGGCCGACCGCGGCAGAATCGGAACTGGCCTCCCAAGCCAGGTTTAGGGCCCCCGTGGTGTCACTGCCTCCGCCCCCGCTCCCTCCACTTCCCCCACTGTCTCCCCCACCGCCTCCGCAATGGCAGAGAAAGATCGCCGATAGGAAAAGAATGAAAAACCGGATTTTATGCATCGTTCTCCTGCCGGAAGAGAAAAAATTAGGCATGATCTTTCCTATTCATTCGGCAGCCGGAGAAAAACCTGAAATATCCTTGCGGCTGGAGTCGAGCAAAGGATGAGGCTTGCAAGAGAAATCAAACGGGGGAGTCAAAAGCCGACCGTTTCCGATGGGAAACAATGAGTCAGGAAAAAAGGACCCTCCTTTTATCTCTTGCAAAGATAAGGAATTCCCGGGCCTGGATAAAAAGTCTTAACTGATTCAAATCCTATTCTATCAAAAAAAAGGAAAAAAGGAGAAGAAATCATCCCTCGTCAAGAAAACGATGCCTCGCGGTATATGGAAGAAAAGCGAGGCTCGGGTTAAGAGGCGGGAAGAAGCCCCCATTTTTTTTGAAAACATGAATATTTGATTGTTTAGAAAAGGCTAAAGTTCTCAACCCACGGAGCCGATAGAGCCATAGAAGTTGGATTTCTTGCGGACGGGATGGCGATGAAACATCCGGGGAAAATAAAGAAATTTAATCGTGGGTTCACTTTAACAGAGTTGATCATCGTTCTCTCCCTTTTGGCGATCGTGGGATTGATCGCTTTTCCATCCTATCAACGCATGGCCGTAAATGGAAACCTAAGAACTGCGGCCAGGCAGCTCGCCTCCGATTTTTTCAATTTGCGCCAATCCTCCCTGACCGAGAACCGCATGTACCGGATTCCTTTAGATGTTGCGGGCAATAACTATACTTTGCAGCAGTGCAACAATACCGGGTCGGTCTGTGGGGGGTACACGAATATTCTGGCGAAGAATTTAGCTGCCGTTGCCGGCGATATAACCTTCGACGCCGGAGGGACCACCGTCGTGGATTTCTTCCTTCAGCCGCGGGGAGCGGTCACCGCAGGGACCGTCGTTTTGCAAAACAGCCGGGGCTCAACGGCCACCATCAACGTGAATGCAACGGGAAGGACCCATGTTCAATTCAACCTCCAATAAAAAGGGAATCGGGATGATCGAGGTCGTGATCGCGCTTTTCCTGCTCATGATCGGGGTCTTATCCTTGTTCACCCTGCAGCCGTCTTCCTGGAACCTGTCGGGAAGGGCCGATTCTCTCAGCCGGGGATCGGGGCTTCTGCGCAGCGAACTCGAAGCCAATGAGAGCCTGATCATGAACCCGAATTTCCCCAACCCCTGTATTGCGGTGAATCCCCTGGTGGTAACCCGGACCGTTCGATCGAGCAACGAAACGGCCCCCCAGCCCGGGGATTTCGCCTTCAACGTTCAAACCACCATCCTGGATAATTTAAACGGTTCCTGGTCTTTACGAGTCAGGGTCACTTGGCCCTCGAACAACGTCGGGATTTCCGAAACTCGGGTGGTAACCCGCCAAGAATCTTTCAGGTTTTAACGATCATGAAAAAGAAAAACAAGCAAAACGGTTTCACCTTGGTGGAGATCCTCTACGCCCTTTTTTTCGGGCTCACGCTCCTGGGGGCGATTTACGTGGCTTTGATCGCCGGGCACAAATCGTCGGTGGCCCTGGACAACAAGATCACCGCCCTGCAGGGCACCCGGTCGGTCATTGAGTCGATGGCCTTGGAAATCTCCATGGCCTCTTTTAACGCCAACTTTGTTTCCAATCTCTGGCGCGACCCGGCGAACTGCGGCGCCATTTCACCCAATCAACCCCGCAAAGGAATTCAGGAGGCCACGGCCACCTCCCTCACCCTGGAAATGGACCTTAACGAAAGCGGGGTGATCGGGGATTTTCCCAACGAGGTAATCGCTTATGTTTATGATATCCCCAATCAACGATTGACCCGCTCGGTCAATTGCGGGGCGGCCACCTCTTTTTTGGGGGATATCCCGGGAAACCCCCGGAGTGAGAGGTTGATCAACAATGACCTCCTCATTCCGGTGTTCAGATATTTTGACGGTTTGGGGGTCGAAATCCCCGCGGCGAGCCTCCCTGCGGCTATTCCCAATATCCGCAGGATTCAAATCACCCTCGCGGTGGAAACCGAGGATGTCGATCCCAATAGCTACCAAAGAAGAAGGATGACCTATTCCACCAGCGTGATCCCGAGGAACCATGCCATCGGTCAATTATAACCGGGAGAGAAGCATGATGAAATTTTGGGTACGTTCCCAGAACGGTTTTGTCATGGTCGCGGCCATCTTGTCCATCATGGTCCTGATGGCGGTGGGGCTTCTCGTCTTTACGGCATCCACCCAGGACATCCGGATCAGCTCCCGGGTGGTGGGGGAAGAAAAGGCCTTTTCCGCGGCGGAAGCCGGAATACACCGCTTCGTCCAGAATTTCGACCCCGGAAACCTTTCGGCCTCCGCGGCCAGCAATGTGCAGGTGGACCCGGCCAACGATCCCGATTCGCGTTATACGATCGGGATCCCCGCACGTCCCACGAGCGGTCCGGCGGCCGTGCCTTTACCCGGGTACGCCATAGGGGGAGGTCAACAATGGGGGCAGGAAAGGTTCAACGTGGGAGTTACCGGGAGCAATACCAGACATAACAGCCTTGCCCGGCTCAGCGTAGGAGCCGGGTTCGGACCCGTCGAAATCTCCACCGCCTACAGATAATGCATGGTTAAGGAGCAAAAGATGAGATCGAAAAAGAAATTCTTTTCGTTGGTTCTTATCCTTGCTGGCCTATTTTTGAGCTCCAGCGCCCATTCCCAGGAAGACGAGACCCCTCTCTTTACCACGGTTGCCCCGGATGCCTTGATTGTCCTGGACCTTTCAGGAAGCATGCGCTGGACTCCCGCCGGGGAAAGAATGTATACGCAGAGCGCCAACTCCTGCGATTCGAACACCGCCCCATTTTACGCCGAGAATGCCACAGGTCGCAAGGCATGCGATATTGACCCCTATGCTGCCAGTGGCGTTCCCAGATTTAGCGATGCCTCCTGTTCCGGCCCTTATTACCGGACCTCGGATACCGGGCATACCACGAATTGCAGCCGCCTGGCCATCGCCAAACGGGCCATTTTTGACATGCTGGATGATAATAATGACGGCACGATTAACAGCTCCGATGAGCAAAATCTAAACATCCGTTTTGGCTATATGCGGTTTTATGGTTGCTCGGGGGACGATACCGGGGGGGACTATGGGAGCGGATGCAACACCCTCGTGAGGGCCATCAATTCCAAATACAGCCGGATTTATTGCAATAGCTCGTCGAGCTGCACGATCACCAGCAGTGCCTCTCCCAGCGTAAATTACGAATCGGCTAGCGGAGGGACGCCTCTTTCCGCCGCTCTGCATGAAGCCAAACTCTACCTCGATGCCCATAAGGCCGCAGACGCTGCGGCAGCCTGTCGCCAGAAATTTGTCATTTTAATTACAGACGGAGCGGATACTTATGCGTGCAGCGGAAACGGCTCGGAGGACCAAACGGACCAATATAAAAGAAGGAGAGCGACGGTCGCTAAGGCCAAGGCCCTGGCAGACGCGGGATATAAGGTGTTTGTGGTAGGCTTTGGTTCACCCATGCCTCATTGGGCCAGAAATACCCTGAATTGGGCTGCCTTTCATGGGGGAACGGACAATCCCCTCGTAGGAAATTCAGGCGATACAACCGCATATGACCCGTCCTTAATGACTCCTTGTCAGGTGGATACGACGAGTCATCATGACATCGATGGCGATGGGGATCACTATTTCGCTACTTCGAATGATCCCGGGGAAATCCCTCTATCTGGGTACGCCTTTCTCGCA
>JACAEW010000297.1 GCA_013388675.1 Syntrophaceae bacterium
CTGAACAGCCTGCTCGAGCAGCCCCGCTCCGTGGCCAACCTCCGGGAGATGAGCCGAAAGTCCCTCGAAGCCACCAAAGGGCAGGTGGATTTTATCCTCCTCTGGCTGCTGAAACACGGAGCCGTGAAAATTGATTCCCCCTGGGTGACTCTGGATGTGGACTGATCCCGATCTTGCGGGAAAAAATCGCCCCCCTCTGCCCCGGGCATGTCCGCCGGTCCTCTTCGCTTATTCCATGGCCCCCATCACGGCAGAAATGAAATCCTCGGGGGTCGTACCCGAAATCTCGACTCCCGGCCGGGCATAAATCTCCCGGATTCTCCGGGCGATCTCCTCGGGACGGGCCGGCGATCCCCGCAGAGAGGCTTCCATGTCCGCCAGAATGGTTGTGGGGCGGGGATGGAAATCTCCGGTCAGGATGATGTCGTGGACCCGTCCGTCCTTTTTCAGCACCACCGCGCGGACGAGCCCGGCGGGGGCCTTGACCCTCTTCTCCCCCCTCCTGGCTCCCGCAGGTATCGTCTTGAACCTCATCGATTCGGAGTTGGCCAGAAACCAGCCTTCTTGCGAAAACCTTTCGGTGAAATCCCGGCAGTATTTTTTTTCTAGGTCGTTCATTTCGCCCGGCGTCAGGAGCACGTCCCCAAAGGACAGTTGAACGACCCGGCGGATATACCTCTCCAGGTCTCGCGAGGAGATCTCCCGCCCCGCCTCTCGTTCCAGGTAAGTGAACCTCGCTTCCATGGTCTTCAGGGCTTTGTCCTGGACCTTCTCCGGGGGAAGAAGAATGGCTTGGGAGGTAACCTCCACATCCTGCGGTTTCACGTTGAGAACCACCCGCAGGACCATCGTGTCCCGCTCGATTTTACAGGAAGTGGGCATGAGCTTCCGCCCCTCCACCTCCACATCGTTCAAGGGCCGGTATTGAGCCGGAAACCCAAAGAGCTCCCGGGCTCCCTGGGCGAAATCCCCCAGGAGCTTGGGAAAGGCGTCCCCGATCGTCTTCGGTACGGCGGGGTCGGACAACCGGAGATAGTAGCAGATCATCGCCGAACCCTTGCCGGCGTAAATCGTACCCCCCGTGGTGTTCCGGCGCAGGACGACGATCCCTCTTCGACGGCAGAAATCCAAATCGATCGCCTTCTCGGGGTCATCCAGGATTCCGACGGTAAAACTGTCCGCCGGAAAGATATCCAGAAGAACCGTGTTGGGCGACTTTCCTTCCATAACCGCCCGCTCCAAGGCGGGAGAGGTGCTGATCGAACAATCCGCATAGGTCTCCTGGCTGATCAAAAATCTCCACCGCCGTTCCATATATTTCCTCCTAAACACGGGTAAGAGGTGAGGGGTTAGAGGTAAGGGGTAAACAACCTCTCACCTCTTACCTCTAACCCGTATTTTCAAATCCAACCTCTCGCTTTATAGTAAACAATCGCTCCGTATTCGTGCAGCAACTTGGGGAAAATTGCCAAACGGGTCAAGGGGTCCTCGGCGTACTTTTCATAGGGATCGGCAAAGGCCGGATATACTTTGAAGCCGGCATGCTCAAAGGCCATCAAGGCCCGTTTCATGTGGCTGTAGGAGGTAACCAGAAGGATGCTCTTCATCTCCAGAAGCTCCGCGATCTTCTTCACTTCGACGGCCTGGTCATGGGTATTTTTCGACTTCTTCTCCAGAAGGATATCCGCCGGGGGGACCCTCAACCGTCCTGCTTCCTGATTCATGACCGCCGCCTCGGAGACGCTTGCCCGGCCCACGAGTCCCCCGGAGAAGAGGATTTTTCTGGCTCTGCCCTCGAGGTAGAGCTGGATTCCCCGGACCATTCGATGGGAAGATACCAGGGTAAGATAGCGGCCCCGATCCACCCCTGCCCCAAGGACGACTACAAGGTCGGCGTCCTTTATCTCCTCCTGAACGGCCAGGGGCCGCAGCATGAAATGAGTTAAGGGAGTAAAGGCGACCGCCAAAACCAAGACCAGGGCAACCCACAGGATGAGGGTAGCGAATAATAAAAACCTGCGCCCAGTCGGATGATTTTTTGCCATCTTCCTCACCGAATTTTTTTCCTTGGGGCCATTATATGAGGAGCGATTTTGGAAAAGCAATCGCCAAGTTCCCGGTTGCTCGTTCCTGGCTTCCGGTGCCTTCGCTTGGTTTCTGCTTTCCCACTCCAATTTCCAAACGATCGTGAAGGTCTTAAATCAGTTGAAATGCCATTAGCCCATTGGCTTGAGATCTCCGCATCAAATCCCCCCTTGCCCCCCCTTCGAAAAAGGGAGGGCGGGGGGATTTGGGGGAATGGGCGAGGGGGCAATGTCTCCTTTCTTTTGTCTGGAACTATAAATTCATTCCGAAACCCCTGGCCCTGAAACGAGCAACGAGGACCCAGGAACCAGCAACAAATTCTTTCCTTGACACCATTCTCCTCTTCCCTTATAAAAAGCATAGTTTCAGAAACTCCAAAGGGAGGAAACCCATGCCGGTTATTTTTGAAAAAAGGGAGAAGATCGCCATTATCACCATCAACCGCCCGGAGGCCATGAACGCCATCGATCCTGAAACCAGCGAAGAGCTGGGCAAGGCATGGCTGGAGTTCCGGGACAATCCCGACCTCTGGGTGGCCATCCTGACCGGGGCCGGGGACAAGGCCTTTTCCGCCGGAGCCGACCTGAAGAAGATGATCCCCTTCCTTGCTTCCTTGAGCGCGTTTGAGCGTAAGGAGCGGGAGGACAAATTCCCGGGGTTCGGCGGCATCACCCGAAACCTCAACATTTGGAAGCCCATCATCGCCGCGATCAACGGCTTCTGCCTGGCGGGCGGGTTGGAGATGGCTCTGGCCTGCGACCTTCGTGTGGCCGCCGAGCACGCCACCTTCGGCCTTCTGGAAGTGAGCCGGGGAATCATTCCCGGCGCGGGCGGAACCCAGCGGTTGCCGCGGATGATCCCCCTGGCCAAGGCCATGGAAATCATCCTGATGGCCCAGCGCATCGACGCCCAGGAGGCCTTGCGCCTGGGGCTGGTCAACCGGGTGGTCCCCGCGGCGGAGGTCATGCCCACAGCCCTGAAGATGGCCGAGCAGATCCAGCAAAACGGACCCCTGGCAGTACGGGCTGCCAAAGAGGCCATCATCCGGGGTTTGTCCCTGCCCCTGGATGAAGGGCTTCGGCTGGAATCGGTCCTCCAGTCCTACCTCCTCCGGACCGAAGACGCGGTCGAAGGCCCCAAGGCCTTTGCCGAGAAGCGGAAGCCCAATTTTAAGGCCAAGTGATGCCGATGTCGTAGGGGCGATTCATGAATCGCCCCTACAAGCTGCAGGCCATTAGGGGGACATCATGCTGAAACCCGAAGATTTTTACCAGGCCCTGCGCGATGCTGAAGTTGCTCCCATCGAAGGCCTGGTCAAGAAAGCTCTCGCCGAGGGACATCCGGCCGCGGACATCCTCAATCTAGGATTGATCGGGGGCATGTCGATCATCGGGAAGGAATTCAAGGCCCGGGACCTTTGGGTTCCCGATGTGCTCCTGGCCGCCCGCAATATGAAGCAAGGAGTGGAAATTCTTCGTCCCCTTTTTTCCCGGGAAGGCCAGAAGTCCAAGGGCCGAATCATCCTGGGTACGGTGAAGGGGGACATTCACGACATCGGGAAAAACCTGGTCTCGATCATGATGTCGGGGTCGGGTTTCGAGGTCATCGACCTGGGGATCGATATCCCTTTGGAAAAATTCCTGGCGGCGATCGAAGAACACAAACCTCAGGTCCTCGGCCTCTCCGCTCTTCTGACCACCACCATGCTGGAAATGAAGAAAGTGATCGAAGCGGTTAGAAAAAGCCCCCTCTCCGAAAAACCGTATGTCATCGTCGGGGGGGCCCCGGTGACCGAGGCCTTTGCCCGGGAGATCGGGGCGGACGGGTACGGGGCCGATGCAGTGGCGGCAGTGGAGATCGCGTCGAAACTCCTGGAAAGCAGGGCCTAGGAGGAAGGGCGCCCTTTTGGGGCCTTTTCGCCCTTTCTCCTTTTCGCCCGGTTTCCATTTATTGGAGAGGAGAATCCAGATGGCTCAGAGTCTATCCCCTAAAAGACGCTTTATGTCGGCCCTGTTCGGCGGGCGCCGGGGTGACCGGCCGCCAGTCGGAAATCCGACTTCCATCGTCACCCTGGAACTCATGGAAAAGGCGGGTATATTCTTCCCCCAGGCTCACCTGGACCCGAAACAGATGGCCGAGCTGGCGGCTGCCGGGCATGAAATCCTGGGCTTCGATGCGGTCATGCCGGAATTCAGCGTTCAACAGGAGGCCGCCGCCCTGGGCTGCGAGATGGACTGGGGAAGCCCTTCCATGATGCCCGATGCCAAAACCCACCCCTTTCAAAAAGTCGAAGACCTGAAAATCCCTGAAAATATCCTGGAAAAGCCGTCGATGCGGGTTGTTTTGGAAGCCTTGAGCATCCTGCGCCGCCAATATGGAGAGGAAGTGGCCATCATCGGCAAGGTTATGGGCCCCTGGACCATTTCCTACCACATGGCCGGGACGGAAAACTTTCTCCTCTGGTCCGCCATCGAGCCGGACAAGGTGAGACGCTTCCTGGACGCCCTGAAAGAGGTGACCGTCCTTTTTGCTAAAGCCCAGTTTCAAGCCGGGGCCGATGTCGTCGTCCTGGCCGATCACGCCACCGGGGACCTGGTGAGCCCGAAGACCTACCAGACATTCCTCCTTCCGATCCATAAAGAGATGGTCCAGCGCATCGAAGGACCCCTGATCCTGCATATTTGCGGAAACTGCGCCGACCGGCTGCGGCTATTCGTGGAGGCCGGTTTCGACGGTTATCATTTCGAGTGGCAGGTGGACGCCAGGGAAGCGGTAAAGGTGGTGAATCGGGAGATGTCCCTGGTGGGCAATATCAACAATCCCACGGTCCTTTACCGCGGAACCCCCGAGGATGTTCATGAACAGGTTCGGTACAGCGTCGCCGCGGGCGTGGACATTCTTGCACCCGAGTGCGCCGTCCCCCTCCAGACCCCTTTGCGCAACCTGCGGGCCATCGTGGAAGCGGCTGAGGAAGGTTATTGAATTGTTGTTGGAGCGTTTCATGAATCGCCCCTACGGGGTTGGCTTTTGGGCTCCAATTGGGCCGCGCATAAAAAAACGCCCTCTCTCCCCTGAAAGGGAGAGAGGGCGTTTTTAATCCGCTCATTCCTTGGAACTCACATCTTGCTGGGCAGCCACATGATCAACTGGGGAAAGAGGATCACGAGAATGAGCCCGATGGCCTGAAGGACGAGGAAGGGGAGCACCCCCCGGATGATATGCAGCATCTCCACCTGCGGCGGCGCCACCCCCTTTAGGTAAAAAATGGAGTAAGCAAACGGCGGGGAAATGAAGGACATCTGTAGGTTCACGCAAACCACCAAAGAAAACCACAGAGGATCAAATCCAAGGTTGAGGATAACTGGGGTGAAAATCGGAACCACGATGAAAAGAATCCCGATCCAGTCGATGAGCATACCCAGGATGAAAATAATCACCATCATGACCGTCAGGATTCCCCATTTTCCCAGCGGCAATGCGATGATGTAATTGCCGATCAGTTTCGCTCCCCCCAGGGCCATGAAGACTCCGCTGAACATGAAGGCCCCCACGGCGACGAACATGACCATGGTGGTGATCTTCAGGGTGTTCAAGACCCCGTCATAGAGAACACTCAGGGTGAGTTTGCGGTAAAAGATGGCCACCAGGATCGAACCCATCCCCCCCATGGCCGCCGCCTCCGTGGGGGAAGCGATTCCGAAAAAGATCGATCCCAGAACGGCCAGGATCAGGAACATGGGCGGAACCATGTAGAGCATAATTTCCCCGGCTACTTTGATCATGGGGATGCCCGCCCGTTCTTCCTTGGGCATGGGTGGGCCGTATTCCGGCTTGAGCAGGCATATGATGATGATATAGCCAATGAAAAGACCGGAAAGCACAAACCCGGGGATGAACGCCCCCATGAACATCTTGGCCACCGAAAGGCCCACCATGGGGCCGTAGAGGAGCATCATGACGCTGGGAGGAATCAGGATTCCCAATGTGCCCCCGGCGCAGATGGCCCCACAGGCCAGGGGAATGTTGTAATTCCTTTTCAGCATGGCAGGCAAGGCCAGCATCCCCATGGTGGTCACGGAAGCGCCAACGACCCCCGTACAGGCGGCAAAGATGGTGCAGATCAGGATGGTGGCCACCGCCAGCCCGCCCCGCAATCCCCCCATGGCTAAGTAAAAAGCGCTGAAGAGTTTGTCCGCCGCCCCGGATTTGTCCAGAATCGCCCCCATAAAGACAAAGAGCGGAACCGCGGGCAATACCTCGCTGGACATGAGGCCGAAAATACGGTTGATAAATTGGTCATAAACCTGCGGGGACCAGCCCCCGGCGATACCGAAATAAAGGCCTAGTCCCCCCAAGGCCAAATAAAGGGGCACCCCGGCAAAGACCAGGACGATGACTCCGAAAAACATGGTGACGGCAAGATATTCCGGGCTCATATGGCCTCTCCCTTGAATAACGAAACGGCAAGGCGAAGGAATTCGGCGACCCCCTGAAGGGCAAAGAGCACGAAGCCCACGACCATCACCGTTTTAATAGGATAGACCGGGGGTTGCCAGTAGCTAACGTAGGAAACCTCCAGCACCTCCCAGGAATAATAGGCGTAGATCATGCTGTGGGTGACCAGGATGTAGAATACGGGAAAAAATATCAAGATATAAACCAAAAAGTCAAAAATGGCGCGGGTCCGCGACGACCACCGATTATAAAGGATATCCACACGGACGTGGAGCTTATGTTTCAGTCCGTAGGCACCCCCCAGGATGAAAAGAGCCCCATAAAGCATCCAGGTTGTCTCATAAGCCCATTTCGTGGGAGCCTGGAAAAGGTATCGCATGATTACATCATAGGACATGAACAGGACTAAGGGTAGGCTCAGCCAGGAAAAGATCTTTCCCGACCACTCGCTGATCGAATCGATGCGATGAACGAATTTTCTGAGGGTTTCCATCCAAACTCTCCTCTACAAGGATGAAGCCGCCCACCTCAAAAACTGGTGAGCGGCTTCCTTACCTCTTGATGCACGCGATCCCAGGGGTCTAACTTATCGCCCCGGGTTATTTAATGTCCACCGAGGCATCCACTGACTGAAGTTTCATGTAGGGGTTGTAGATTTTCATGAAAGCTTTTTGGGACTGCCAGGTCTTCTGGAACATCTTGTCCGTCTGGGCATCATATTTCTTGACAAACCGTTCGAGGACGTCCTGCTGCATCTCCTTGGGGAATCGCAGGATCGTGACCTTTTTCTCTTTCGCAATCTTATCAACCGCTTTGGCATCTTCGAAGAGCCATTGGGTCAGCGCCCTGGCCATCTGGGTATCGCAGGCCGCCTTAACTACCTCTTTGAGGTCGGCGGGCAGTTCATCCCATTTTTTATTATTCACCAGGAGCTCGAGAAATCCGGCGATCTGATGCAGCCCGGGAAAGTACCAGAACTTAGACACTTCGTGAAACCCCAGGGGCAGGTCGGTGACCGGGGTGCTGAATTCGGCGGCGTCCAACGTGCCCCTCTGAAGAGAAGGAACGATTTCCCCCGCCGGCAGGGTCACCACCGAAGCCCCCACTTCGGAGAGAATCTGGCCCCAAATCAAGACGGTCCGGTACTTCAGGCCCTTGAAGTCGCTGAGCTTTTCGATCTTCTTGTTGGCCCATCCGCCTCCCTCGGCCCAGAGCATACCCGCGGGAAACACCTTCAGCGCGTTGCCGTAGGTCTCCTGCCAGAGCTCCTTGCCGCCCCCGGCCTGCATCCAGGTCCAGTACCCCACCAAGTCAAAGAACGCCGGGGTGGCCGCGAACAAGGTCGCCGCCGGATATTTGCCGATCACGTATCCGGCCCAGGTATGCCCGGCGTCCAGGGTTCCCCGCTGTACGGCATTGAAGACTTCGAAGGCCGGGACGATTTCATCGGTGGCGAAAAGATCGATCTTCATCCGCCCGCCGCTGATCTTGCCGACATCCTGCGCCCAGATCTCGGCCGTCTTGTGCTGCCACAGGGCCTTCGGCCAAGGGGTCTGCACTTTCCATTTCACCACCGGCTCCGCGGCCATGGACGGGGCTGCGAGCCATAAACCCATCAAAAAAACCACTGCCACGAATCCGACCAGAACAACCCTTTTCATAACCATCCTCCTATTCTTGATATTGGATCAGCAAAAAATGTTGACCCACGCTTGCGCAACCCGATCGCCCCAAGGTAAAACCCGCATTTCCCTGAACCCCGGAATGGATGACTCGGCCTGATTGCGGATTTTCTGCGAACCTCTGGCTATATATCAGGAACCAGAAGAATCTGTCAATAAAATTCTATTGAATTTTTTTGAACCCCACACAGAAAGGCAGCGGAAAATCTCTTCAATGGGGAATTTTTGGTCAGGCCTGAGTCTATTTCCTTTTCTGGGCAAAAGAATCGCGAAGATGTGCGAAAACAAGCGTGCCGCAGTTTTGAAGCTGGCGTGGATATTAGGGCCCCAAGTGAGCCGTCCGCCTCCAGACTCCCTGGGTAACTTTTGGGCCATCGTGGAAGCCGCCCAGGAAGGGTGTGCAAAAATAAATGCAGAAATAAATTGACACAATTTGGCTTTCTTTATAGAATACGCTCGAAATCGTTCGAAACCTTTTGGCATTTCTCGAAATCAAAAAACCAAGAACTTTCAAGAATGGCCTGATCTTTTTCTTTCCTTTGCGCGGAAAGAAAACGCTCCTTTTTGAGTAGCAGGGGCCCCTTCTGAATTAGGCTTAGAGGCCTAACATATTCAGGATTTGTTCACTCCCGCCGGGGGGGTGTATTTTAGGGTAGAAGGAGGTCATTCTCATGCCTGATATTTCCATAAAATTCTTCATGCCCATGAAGGTGGCGTCCGTGGAGAAGAAAGGGCCCCGCGAGGAAATGGGCAAGGTCTTTGAGCAAATCTCCCAAGTCCTGAAAGAAAAAAAGGTTAAGCTCGCAGGTACGCCCATGGCCTTGCTCCATGAAGATGCCAAAGGAATCGACCTCCAGAACGCCCATTTCGAAGTCTGCCTGCCCATTTCAGGAAAAGTCAAAGGGGAAGGAGAGGTCAAAGGCAAAGAGCTGGAAAAAGGGGCCTTTGCCTGTATTACCCACTCTGGCCCTCCGGATAAATTGCAGGAAGCCTATCAAGAGATCCTAAAATGGATCGAAGAAAACGGCTACCGCATTGTCGGCCCTAGCCGCGAGGTACACCATAAAGGAATGGGCCAAAGTGGGGAGCAGCCCCCAGAGTGCATGGTGGAGCTTCAATTTCCCGTGAGAAAAGGATAGTTCCACATATTTGCCTGGGTCAGCCGTTCGGTTAAGGATAGGCGACAAAAAATAGAATTACCTTACATCGTTTTACCTCAGAGTCAACTTTCAGCCAAAACCAGATTTTGGTTTTTTAAGACAGAACAGGGCTTTGTTTTAAAGAACCTCTCACCATCGGGACTTCATCAACCTTATTTTTATCACCCCGTTGTGGAAATGGGGGTTGTACGAATGGAATGGGTAGGCTTTACCGGCTTGGGAAAGGGGGAGAGCACAGGATCCTTTCGCCCTTTGTTGACCCTCAGGGAAGGCCGGGGAATGGACCGGAAAAAATAATAGGGTCTTCCCCCAATCGAGTGGGTGATTTCAGCAGATTTTCCAGCTTGTCTAGTTGTTCCCTGCTGGGGGGGTGCCCGGGGGGTGCATCCCGCTCGTGGCAGGACATCATGAGGCGATGGTTCTTCCATGGGTTCGCATCGGAAAATACTAAGGTCGGAACGATTAGGTCCACGATTCGGTTTTCCCCCATGGGGAGGCATGGCCCGGTCAAGGTTCCCATTATTCCCGGCCATGAATTCTGTGGAGAAGTCGTCGAAGTGGGCTCTCGAGTCAGAAAAGTGAAAGCCGGGGATCGAGTCACCACCAGCGCCATCAAGGGATGCGGAGCGTGTTATCCCTGCAATATCAGTTTGTACAATCGGTGTCATCATTGGGATCACGTGGGGATTGATTGCCCCCGGCTGCTTTGCCGAATATGTGGCCGTTTCCGAAGAGATTTTATTCCCGGTACCGGATTCCATTCCGGGCCAGGAGGCGGCGATCTTGGAGCCCTTAACGGCCGCTGTCCGGGCTTTTCGGACAAATGAGGTAATACCGGGAAGTTTCATCGTGGTTTTGGGACCTGGACCGTTCGGCTTATTCATCTTGCAGGCGGCCCTGGCTGCGGGACCGAGTCAGGCGGTCATGGTCGGGCTGAGCACGGACGGGGAACGGTTGGAACTGGCCAAAAAACTGGGCGCCAGCGAAGTTTTAAAAGGGGATCTTTTAGATCCCGTCCAAAGAATTGAGGAATTGACCAAGGGAAAGGGCGCGGACCTGGTGATCGAAGCGACGGGGAGGGTGAATGCCGTCACTCAGGCGATCGAAATGACCGGCCCCGGAGGATCATGTTTAATGGGGGGAAGCGGGTTTTTGGGACAACCCGTCAGCTTTAAGCCGTGGAACGTGGTCCGGGATGAAAAACGGATCAAAGGTTTACAGGGTTTCGCCTGGGCCGACTATTTACTGGCATTGGATTTATATTCGCAGGGCAGGATCAAAATAAAGCCCATCATCACTCATGCCTTTAAATTGATGGATTTTAATCAGGCTTGTTCCCTGGCAGAGCAAAAGAAGGCTGCAAAGGTTGTTTTGGGGCCATAAGGAATCCGCCTCTATTGACCAATAAGCTTGGACATATTGGCCTAAGGGTCCCGGGTGCTTTGGGCGAACAATTATCCCCGGACGAAATTCAAGCGGAAATACAGATTTCGGTGCCGTTAGGCAAAGGGAAAATATTTTGCATAGGAAAGGAGGTGGTGTCTTACAACCAGGGTTAGCATCAAGAGAAAGGCCTGCAATGAATTGAAGCTTTTTCCCCTCTAGTAAACTACGAAAGTTTATTATTCGCAAAGGAGGAAAAAATGGCTGAATTCAAGGTCGATCATGGAAAGATGGCGGATTTTGGAAGGGCCGACCTCCCCGCACCGCCACCCTTCACAAAGAGCAACATCATGGCGGTCATCGGGCCCGGAACCATAGCCCTTTCCATGTCCATCGGCAGCGGCGAGTGGCTCATGGGGCCGGCGGTAGCATCCCAATATGGCACGGCCCTCTTGTGGGTTACGACGGTTGCGGTCATTCTTCAGGTCGTCTTTAACCAGGAGTGCGCTCGTTACGTGATGTACACCGGCGAGACGGCCTATGGCGGGTTCATGCGACTCGCCCCCGGTCCAATGTTTTGGGCGGTGGTAATTATCCTTATCGCCTTTTTTGGGTCCGGCTGGCCGGGATGGGCGGCCGCTTCGGCCTCGGCCCTCTTTGCCGCTATTTTTGGACATATCCCGGGAGCTCCCGACAGAGGGGCCATGATAGCTCTGGGATATCTTAGCTTTGCCCTAACCTTCGCGGTCTTGCTCTTCGGGGGGACGGTAGAACGGGGATTGGAAAAAATTTCCACCTTTATCGTTATCTGGATTGCCGTCCTTCTTCTGGTTTTCAACCTTCTCTTTGTCTCCGCCGGGATTTGGTGGAAAACCTTTACGGGGTTATTTCAATTCGGCTATTTTCCGAAAGGTGCGGACTGGGTATTGCTGGGGGGCTTTGCCGCCTATTCCGGTGCTGGCGGCCTGGGAAATGTCTGGACCGCCAGCTGGATCCGGGATAAGGGCTTTGGCATGGGAAGTATCGTTGGGGCAATTCCCAGCGCAGTCGGTGGAAGAGAGATCGTCCTCTCCAAAAACGGAAGTATCTTCGACCCCGCCAAAGGGAACAACATGTCGGCCTGGAAAACATGGTGGAAGTACCTTCATATGGATCAGGCGGTTCTATGGGGGGGCGGGTGCATTGTCGGTATGTATCTTTGCGTTCTCTTGGGCGCAGGGATTATCCCCCAAGGGACCAAATTGACCGGATTGGGAGCGGGGGCTTACCAGGCGGAATATATGGCCAAAGTTTGGGGGCCCTTTTGGTTTCTTTCTCTTTTCACCGGTTTCTGGATTCTCTGGGGCACCCAGCTGGCCGTCGTAGACGGGGTTGTCCGGACCGTCACCGACATCATCTGGACCGGTACCACCTGGTGCCACGATAGGAAGAACGGGCAGAGGATCATCTATTACACGGCGCTCGCCGCTTTTTGTATATGGGGATGCATCGCCATTAACCTGGCTGCCCCCATGGTGCTGCTGCTGATCAATGCCAACGTGTCCGGGGCCACATTTGTGCTTTGCAGTATCCTGCTGATTGTGATGAATTATAAATTTCTGCCCCCTCAAGTCCGGGCGCCGCTCTGGAGAGAACTCGTGTTGGTCGCCATGGCCCTCTTCTACGGCTTTTTTATGCTCGCCCTGATAGGCAAGCAGACGGGTTGGTGGTCATTCTAATAAACTGAGCGAAATACGAGGAACAAAAGGGGGCTTCGGCCCCCTTTTGTTGTCACTTAGGCAATGATGAAAATCGCAAAAGTTTCGTTATCTGAAACGGCCTTCCCAGAAATGCCTCCCGGCCTCTCGTTCGACCTGGAGGCTATCGACACATCTTTTCCCACTTTGGAAAAGGGGGACTAAGGGGGATTTGATTTGATAGCATCCTGAAAACCTGCGTTTATCTGCGGCCCAATCATTGGGTTTATTTATGTGCGGATCCATTTTCTCTTCTGGCAGAGGAAATCGACAAAGAGGTATTGGCCGAGGTTATTGGGGGTGGTGTAAAAGGCCCGCCCGTGGTTGACCTTGGAAACCTCCTGGACGAACTGGACCAGGTGGGCGTCCTGTCCCAGCATGAAGATGTTCAGGTTGATACCGCTGGCCGCGCATTTCTTGAATTCCAGGATGGTCTTGGCCAGGGTCTTGGGGTGGGGGGGGAACTGGAAGAAGACCTTCCCGTTCTCCCGGTGGGCGGTCGGTTCCCCGTCGGAAACCATGATGATCTGCTTGTTGGGCGCGTGCTCCCGGTTGAGAAACTTTTTGGCCAGGATAAGCCCCTCTTCCATGTTGGTGTAGGGATTGTCCAGGTCCCAGTTCAAACAAGGCAAGTCTTTGCTCTTCAGAGCTCGGGCATAGGAGGAAAAACCTACCAGGTGAAGCTTGTCCTGAGGGAACTGGGTCTGGATCAGAGTGTGGAGAGCCAGGGCGACTTTCTTCGCGGCAAAGAATTTTTCGTCCCGGGCCATGGAACCGCTCATATCCAGCATGAGGACGATGGAAGATCGGGTCCGTTTTTCCGTCTGGTACACCTCGAAGTCATCCGGGGACAGGTCCAGGAGCCGGGCATCCTCGGGTTCCAGGGTAGTGCGGGAGCGGCGGCCCAGGGAATTCATCAGGGTCCGGCTCAAATGGAGATGGAAGGGGTCTCCGAACTGATACGGTTTGCTGTCCTCGAGGAGAAAGCTCATTCCGCTTCCCCGCAGACGCGTCTGATGCCCGCCCAGGGCATCCCGGGTTAGGCTCGTGAATATGTCCTGCAAGGCCCTCTGCCCGATCTTGCGGATGCCTTTCGGGGTCAGTTCGTACTTGGCCCCCAGCTTTTCGATGTACCCCTGGAGTTCCAGAAGGCGCGGGATCGCCTTAATCTGGTTCCAGAGCTGATAGCTTTGCTCGCCCATGAGGTCTTGAATCTGCTGGGCGTCGATTTTATCCAGGTCCAGGCCCCAGGAAGCCCGGCGGAGTTCATGCTCCAGTTTCTCCAGCCTTTTCAGCTCCTCCAGGGCCGAAGGGTCCGAGGGAGACATGGATTCCTGCAGCTTTTGTTTGAGGCGTCTGACCTGCTCCAGAAAATCGTGAATCCCCTGCATTCCCTGGCAGTCATCACTGGGTTTGATTCCCTGTTGTTTCAGGAGGTCGAGGGCTTTGCTGATGTCATTTTCCCGGAGGAGCATATCGGAGAGCTGTTTGAGAACATCCTCCGCATTGGCCCCCTCGTCGAAGGAAAGCGGTTCTTTCCCCCAAAAATAGCGATAACCGATCATGATCAAATCCCTGAAGGAAGGAAGATTTTCATGACTCAGAATACCACGGATGAGGCCGCGGATCAAGCCGGCGCCCGATGTTGGGCACCTCCCGGCCCGACCATTCTCTGAAGTTTCCTGAAAAAGGAGCCGATAAATTTTGCAAGCTCAACTTTTTTTGCTTGACAAGATTTTCTGACTGGGGTAAATTAGGCCAAAGAGTTAGCGATATGGAAAAGATTTTCTCCGGCATCATCATTACCATCGCCATTATTATGGGCATTTTGGGCCTAGCGCCCATTCTGCCCGGTGCCTGAGAAACTAACTTACAATA
>JACAEW010000157.1 GCA_013388675.1 Syntrophaceae bacterium
AAAAACCCAAAAAACCTTAACCACAGAGGGCACAGATAAAACGGAGCTCTAAAATAGGAAACCCACTTCCAAGCACCAAATAACCATAAAGGCAATCGGACCTGGATTTTTCTCTTTCTTTCCTGTGTCCCTGTGTTGAAGGATTTCTTTTCCTCACAAACGCCACGCAGCAAAACCGCGGATGGCAACGACGGTCAGGGCCGGGAGGACGGACAGGCTCAGCCGGTTCAGTTCGCCCCTTAGCTCCCCCAGGACCACCTCGACGGCGAAGAAAAGGACGAGCATCTTCCCCGAAAGGACCCCAAGCTGGTATGGCTTCATGTTTTCCAGGGGCAATTGGGGAACGATCACCGCCACCAGGAAAAGAATCAAAAAGTCCAGGGGCGTTGCCCGGAAACCTTTTTTTCTCCGGGTGAATTTGACAACCAGGAGGGTGAATCCGGTCAGCCCCACATAGCAAAAATTTTGCGCGATCTCCAGCCGGGGCCCGCCCCATCCGGCCCTGTCCGCCTGGCTGAAGTAAACCAGGAAAGGAATCAGCAGGTAATAGGACACGGGAAGGCCCCAAGCCGACCAGGCCGGCCGCGCCGCCCGGATGAGGAGAAGTCCCAGAACCAGGATGGCCGAGAGAGCGGAGACATAGGCCGGAATGTCGGCCGGGAGAAAGGCGGTGAACAGGAGAAGCGACGGGAGGCCGAACTCCACCGCCCGGAAGGAGACCCGGATTAATACCCCTTTTTCCGCCATGGTCCGGAGGGGGCTTTTCACCAGAGCGTCAATCCACCCGATACGCTGATACCTCCAGCCGCGCCGGTCGGCGGCGTGGAAAGCGGTCACGATCAGCAGGGCGAAGAGGCCGTAACCCGTCAAAAGGACCCACTCCGGATGGAAGCGAAAGAAGATGGCAGAAAGGATGAGCAGACCCTGAAGGCCGTAAATGATCAGAACCGCGTCCCGGTGGGAGAAGCCGAAGCCCATCAACCGGTGGTGGAAATGGCTGCGGTCCGCGGCAAAGGGGGACCGGCCCGCCGCTATACGTTCGGCCATCACGGTCAGCGTGTCCAGGATGGGAAAGCCGAGAATGATCAGGGGAAGAAGCGGGCTCAGGGGATTCTTCCCCTGGGTCAGGGAGATGGAAAGGGCTGCGGCGGATAAGCCGAGGAATTGGCTCCCCGTGTCCCCCATGAATAGGGAGGCCGGGTGGGTGTTGAACCGGAGAAACCCGAAGAGGGCCCCTGCAAGGGAAACGGCCATGAGGGTTATGAACGCGGTGTTTTCCTGATGGGCCAGAAAGGCCAGGCAGCAGAAGCCCAGGAGGCTAATGCCCCCCGCCAGGCCGTCCAGCCCGTCGGACAGGTTGACGGCATTGGTAACGCCTACCACGGCGACAACCGTAAGAAGGGCCGAAAACCAGCCGGGCATGGCCGATCCTTCGGGGAGGAGCGTTCCCAGAGAATGAATGGCCAACCCGCCATAGAGGACTACCGTCAACGCGGCGGCAATCTGGCCGGCGAATTTCGGCAGGTAGCCCAGGCCGCGGAAATCGTCGAGGGACCCGAAAACCACCAGGATGGAGATCCCGATGAGATAAGCCCGGGTGAAATCGTTCATTTCCGCCCAGATGAGGATGGGGACGGCGGCCCCCAGGACCATGGCTACCCCCCCGCACCGGGGAACGGGGCGCGTGTGGACCTTCCGCTCGTCCGGCGCATCGACGGCGTTCCATTTCAGGGACAGCCGGATCAGCGGGGGGATGAGCATGACGGTGGTGAATGCCGAAAAAAGCAGGGAAGATAGATAGATCATGGAAAGGTTCCGGTGGCTCCCCCAACGCCCGCCCAGGACTTGGAAATTCGCCTTAGAGCCTGAATATCACCGCCGTGTTACAATGCCATCAAGAACGTGTGAAAAGATGATTAAAACTTAAGCGCAAGGAGCACTGGAGGCATTTCCTGGTTGCTGATTACTCGTTCTTCGTTGCTGTTTTCTGGATGCTGGAAATTGGAAATTCGGGACTGGATGCTGGATTCCGGATACTCGACGCGGCTTTATTTGTCAGGCGGTAGAAAAATTTCGACCTTTGCCGTATCCCGCATCTTGCCGATGTACTGGTTGGCCTCTTCCTTGCCTTTTTCCTGCTTGAGCAGCAGCTTCAGCTGGTCCTTCAGGGCCTCGAAGGGAATGATTTTTTCCGGCTGCCGGTCAACGGCCTTGATCAGATGGTACCCCAGGGGGGTTTCCACGATGTCGCTCATTTCCCCGGGCTTGAGGGAGAAGAGGGCTTCCTCGAAAGGCTTCACCACCTGTCCCGGGCGGACGTAGCCCAGGTCCCCGCCCTGGGCCGCGCTCGGGTCCTCCGAGTGGGCCTTGGCCAGGGCCGCGAAGTCCTGGCCGTTGCGGGCCTGGTCCCGGACCTTTTCGATCTTCTTCCGGGCCTCGGCCTTCTTGGCTTCCTCCCATCGGGGGTCGCTCTTGACCAGGATATGGCTGGCCTTCATCTTTTCCGGCTCCCGGAAGGAATCCCGGTTGCGGTCATAGTAGGACCAGGTTTCCCCGTCGGTCACCGCCGCCCTGGGGGCGAATTCCTTGTCGATGATGGCCTGGATGGCCAGGGCCCGCTCCACCTGCATCCGCAGGGATTCGGGGGAGACCTTCATGGCCGAAAGCGCGTTGCTGAAATCGTTTTCGGTGGCGTACCGGGCCTTCAGCTTCTTCATCTCCTCGTCGATCTGCGCCTGGCTGATCTGGATCCCCCGCTTCTTGCTCTCCTGGAAGAGAAGCTCCCGCCGGATCAGGCCCTCCACCACTTCCTTCTGAAGGGCGGAAACCTGGGAGCAGGTGAGGGGCCTGTTCGTTCCCAGGAGCAGCCGCTGGAGGCGGACCAGTTCCCGGTTGAAATCCTCCATGTCGATCTCCGACCCGTTCACCACGGCCACGACGGAAGGCTTTCTTTCGGCGGAGAAAAGGGGCGAGGCGCCAAGCATGAGCGACAAGAATAGAGTCATCCCCGCGGCCATTCTTTGAATCTGCATGTTCCCAAGCCTCCTGCCTGTAGGATTGCGGATTTCGGATTGCGGATTTCGGATTGAAAAAAACGAAACTGCAAAACATCCTTTCAATTGCGGACTTCCGATTGCGGATTTAAAAAAAACCGAAATCCCGATTATTTTTCCTTGATTCTCTGGTCCTCGATCTTGTACCGGTACTCCTGACAGAGCTTCTCCAGCTCCACCTTCTTCACCTGGGTCAAGGGCTCCTTTTCCATGATGGAATCCATGACTCCCTTGCCCTGGTATCTCTTCACCAGCTCGTCGGCGAGGGCTGAAAGGCGCGCGTTGTTAGCGGCGCAGCGGTCGTACTTCTGGGTCATCCGTTTCAACTCCCCCTGGCTCTTCTGCCAGTCGGCAGCGGCGTTCTTCAGGGCCTGGTCGCGGGCCCTCACCTCTTCGGTGGTCTCGCGGAGCTTCTGGTGCAGGGAATTCCGCTCCGCCTCGGTGCGGGAAAGGCGGGCCGCAAGGTCGCTGTGCTTCTTCTCCAGGGAGGCGGCATTCGTTTCCAGGGACCCAACCTTCTTCTCCAGGGACGCAACCTTCTTCTCCAGGCCGGCGGCCCGGGCCTCCGAGGACCCGACCCGGGTCTCCAGGGCTGCGGCCTTTTCCGCAAGGTCCTTGTTCTGCCCCTCCAGGCTCTCCTTTTCCTTCTGCAGCTTGTCCAGCCGGGCCTGGACTTCCTTTTTCTCATCCTCCAGGGTGGTTTGGACGGACTTCTCTTCGGAGACCCTGCGCATGGCCTGGGAGAGGCGCTGGTTCATTTCCTTGATCTTGGCCTGGTGGGCTTTCTCCTGGTTTCTCAGTTGAGTCTGCCCGTAAAAGACTCCGGCTCCCACCCCCGCGGCCCCGGCCAGGGCGGCGATGAGCACCCAGATTAACACCGTCTTGATCAAGCGCCGACCTCCCTTCTCCTGATGAAAGACCGCAAGGCGCGAGTCGCAGGGGGCGAGTCATCAGGAAAATCAAGATTCAAGGATTCAATGGTCCAATGGTTAGAACCAGCAACGAGTAACGAGCAACCAGGAACCAGCATCCAGTATACAGCAACGGGCGACCCATGACCCCGTACCCCGCACCCCTGACCTGTTTTTTTAAAACCTCGCATTCAGGTCGATGAAGAGGGAGTCGATGGCATAAGGGGGACCTTCGATCTCATTGGCGGTCACCCATTTGAAAGAAGCCCAGAAGTTCCTGGCCAGGCCGAACTCCCCGCCGAAAACCCATCCCTTGGCGTTGGTTCCCCCCAGGTGAAAATCCGAATCGGTGTAAGCATCCAGGACCGCGTCTGCCCCGAGATACCGGTACTGCAAGTAGAACCTCCAGTGTCCCAGGTTCCTGATCCTCGGGTGCCCGACGGAAAGGCCCACAAGATACCCATAGGTGGATTCCTTCACGTCCGGGTTGCCGGTCAGGGCGGCCACCTCGGCCCGGTCGAAGCCCAGGTTCTTCACGTAGTCCCCCAGGAGCCGGACCCGCACCGGGTCCCAAAAACCGAAATCGAGGGAGGCGGTCACGTTGAGCTGCTTATACTCGGAGGCCAGGGCCAGCTTCAAGCCCGAGGAGGGATCGATGTCAAAGAGGGTGTTGCCCTTCTGCTGGAACTGGGGAGCGGTGTAATCCTTCTCCCCCGGGCGGGAGGGGTCATTGGCTTCCCCCTGGGTGTTGCGGTAGTCATAATAGGCCACGCCCACCATCCCGGTCAGCCATTTGCCCGGCCTGATTTCCAGCCCTGCCTGTCCCCCGAAGAGCCACTTGTCGTGCTGGGTGAATTCCAGTTCCTGGAGGGGGAAAGCCCCGGCGGTGGCGAACCCGGTCAGACCCTTCAGGAACGCCCCCCGCAAATCCACGGCGGCCCCGTCAAAGCTTACGTCCGGGTCCCACACCAGCTGGGTATGGAAAAAGGGATTGGCGAACCGGCCACCCCAGAAGGTCAGGGGGGAAAAGGGGGTCAGCTTCAGGTAGGCCCGGTCCATCACCACGGAGTAGTTGTTGAAGGAATTGCCCATGGTCTGATTGGTGGAGACCGGATCGCCGGTGCTTCCGGTGGAGACCCGGATGCCGGCTTCCACTTGGTCATTGACCTGGGCCTCGGCCCCCAGGCGGGCCCGGACGCGGAACCGGTGGCGATCGTTCTTGCTGTTCATGAGCTGGGTGGGGTCGCTGGGTTTGACGAAGTCGGCGTTGTTCTCGTCATAAAAATCGCCCTGGTAGCGCAGGCGGACATCGCCGGCCACCCGGACCCTCTTGACCCATTCCGGGACTTCCTTTTTGGCTTCCTTCACCGCCTCTTCCTGGACCTCCGCCTTCAGCTTCTCCTTGTCTTCCTTTTTCATTTCCGGCGGGGGCGCGGCAACCTTCTTTTCCTCCACCGCGGGCGGCCGCCCTTCCCCGGCCCGGCCGATTCTCGCGGCCTCGTCGCCGCTGAGAATCCCCTTGCCTTTCAGGATCTCGGTCAGGGATTCGAGAGCTGAGTATCCGGGCTCCCCTTTCCGCTTGACCATGGCCTCGGCCTCTTCCGGTTTGATCACCCCCTTTTCCACCAGGACTCGGAGCAGTTCCTCCGCCCCGGCGGCCTCGGCATTGGGGTTTTTCCCGCCTCCCGATCCCGCCGGGGGGGGCGGGGTTTGCCCATGGGCGCAAGGGGTTGCCAGGGGGGCGATGAAAAAAAGGGCGACAACCAAGAGAAGGCTTTTCCTCAAGAGGTAACTTCCGGGCAAGAACCTTTTTCCTTCGGCCTCATTTTTTATCCGGCGGGTCCGATTCATTTCATCTCCAGTTTAGCCGAGGGATTTTTCATCCAATCGGCCATCCATTTATTCAAGGGAACGGAGCCGACTTGAGCGATAGGGATATGTTGATGACTTTTCCTACGGCCCCTCCGGCCCATGCCGACGAAGGAACCCAAGAACTGCAGGGTTCTTTCTCCCCGGAATCTTCTCTTGCTTCCATCTTCCCGCCGGGAACTCCCGAATTTATCCCTCATTCCGAACTCCCCATTCCCAATTCCGAATTTGAATCATCCTTGCGAACTGATCTTCACGTTCATGCTCCGGGGTATTCCCTGCGGAGGGGGTTCGCTGATCCTCGCGTAGCCCAGCGCTTGCTTCACGGCCTCGTCCATGGCGGGGTTTCCGGAAGAGTGGACGATGCGGTACTCGGTAATCGTTCCGACGTCATCCATGACGATCTGGACCAGAGCCTCCAGCTTCCCCTTGGGAATCCCGCCGTTTTCCTCCAGGCGCTTGCGCACCGCCCTCTTCATCTCCTCCTGGACAAGTTGGTTGTACCAGGCGAACCTCCG
>JACAEW010000027.1 GCA_013388675.1 Syntrophaceae bacterium
CCCTGAGCCTCCCCTCTCGAGGGAGAGGGTTCATTTTCGACTTTTCACGAGATCATCAATTTTAAGTGTATTTTAAAAAATGCCCCACCCGTTGTCAAGGTCAAAAAGGGAAAAACAGGCCAGAGGTGAGGGGTAAGAAGGAACAAAACAGGATGAAAAATAAAGCAGCCGGTAAAAGGAAAGGGGTGGCCTCCAACCCCAAACCCGTCACCTATTGCCTCTTACCAACCCATCACCCGTTCTCTTTTTTCACCATCTCCTGGTAGAATTTCCAAAAGTAGTCGATGCCCGACCAAAGGGTTACCGCAAAGGCGATCCATATGAGGATCGTTCCCAGAACATGAAAATTGATTCCGAGGTATTCATAGTGCAGCATCAGGCTGATCAGGGAGATGGACTGCAGGACCATTTTGGCCTTTCCCCAAAGGCTGGCGGCGATCACCACACCTTCCGCCGAGGCGATTCCTCGAAGACCGGTGATGGCCACTTCCCGTCCGATCATGAGCACCACCATCCAGGCCGGAATCCTCTCCAAGGGAATGAGCATGATCATTCCCGTGAGGATCAAGAGTTTATCCGCCATGGGGTCGAGGAGCTTACCCACGGCCGTTTCTCCCTTGTTCAGGCGGGCGATATACCCGTCCAGGACATCGGTGATGGCGGCGATACTGAAAACGAGGGCGGCCAAAAAGCTGGGCAAGGGCCCCGGAAACGTCAAAAAAATTACGACGAGGGGAATGGAAAAAATCCGGAGGCTGGTGAGAAGGTTAGGGATATTCCAGATGGTGGTCCGTTGCTGCCCCTTGGCAACGATTTCCATGGTGCTCCCGAATCCGAATACAATTCCTGCCTAGTTTTGGGAATGGGATGGCTCCACCGGAAGCTTGGTTTCCTTGCTAAACTCCTGGTAGTAGCGCAAAACCCGCTGGATATAAGTCTTGGTTTCTTGATAGGGAGGTATGCCCCGGTAATTTAAGACCGCTTTTTCCCCGGCATTATAGGCGGCCAGTGCCAGGGAAAGATTATCGTTATAAGAATTCAACAGGTAACGCAGGTAGCGGACCCCCCCGTCGATGTTTTCTTCCGGGTGGAAGGAGTCATTCACCTGTAAAAGGCTGGCGGTTTGCGGCATAAGCTGCATTAAACCCCTTGCGCCGGCCTTGGAGACCGCCTTGGGGTTGAAATTCGACTCGGCCTTGATGACCGCCCTGACCAGATGGTAATCGACGCTGTACTTCTGGGATGCTTTCCAAATTTCCGTTTCGTATTTCTTAAAGTTCTCCCCCAGGTTGAATTGCACTCTCTCTTCTCGAATGACTACCACCCAATTGCCGTTCCCGCTGGGCACATTGCTGAAATGTACTACCCCATCCGGATCGACGTATTTGTAAATATCCGCCCGGGATTCGGAGAAAGCGGCCAAGCCCAGGAGACCAGGCCCGGAAAGGAAAGCCACCCAAATCAGCCCGACTTTAAGGAGCCGATTTTTTTCTCTTTGATCTGTCCTTTTCCGCCACCCCATACCAGGCCAGCCCTCCCGATTCTAAATACAATAGCTTATCGACTTCCAAGATGCAATCATTAAATCACCTCCAACCTCTCCGATCATCCCCCCAGAAGCACGATTCGTACCGCTCGAATTCCCACCCCCGCTTGGGGAAAAAGTGCGGTAATGAAAAGGGGTTGGGAGGCTTTTCGGCCTCGTGGGGGGTCAATCTTTCGGCAGAGTTTTGGAAGTTTGATATTTTTGGGAACAAAGGTGGCTGCAGAAATAAACCTTTTTCCCCTGATCTGAAAGGGTGAAGGCCTGGCTTTTGGGAATATAGCACCCGCAGACGGGGTCCTGAATCATCTCTTCGCCATCCTCTCGGGGGCCTGCCACTCTATTTTTGGGGGGGAAAAAAGCCCGCTTGACCACCCAGTAGAAGATGCCCAATAAAATCAATATGACGATCAGACGGTACATGGTTTTTCATTTCCTTCGTCCAGGGGAATGACCCACTCTTGGGTATCCAGTTCGGCGAGGAGCCTGGACACGGTTTTGCCCAATGCGGGATGGACCCAATCCGGGGCTAAATCCCGCAAGGGAAGGAGGACGAATTTTCTTTCCTGAAGTCGAGGGTGGGGAACCTGCAAATCAGGCTCCTTCAGGATTTGGTCTTCGTAAAAAAGAATGTCCAAATCGATCGTCCTGGGCCCCCATTTCTCCCCCCGAACCCTTCCCATTTTTTTTTCGATGCCGAGAAGAAGCTCCAATAATTCCCGGGGGCTCAAGGAAGTTTCCAGGGAAATGACCCCGTTCACAAACCAGTCCTGGTCCTTTTTCCCCACCGGTTCTGTGGCATAGAGGGGCGAGCATCGAACCCGGCGGTTTCCGGGGTCCGCGCCTAGAGCCTTTACCGCTCGGTGGATGTTCCCCCGTTTATTGCCGAGATTCGAACCGATTCCGATATAGGCCAGCATAAAAATTTTTCGGGTTTCGAGTTCCGGGTTTCAAGTTCAACTAGCTGCTGGTTACTCGTTGCTTGTTACTGGGAAGGCTTTATTTCCCGAATGCCTTCTGGATCCTTTCCATGGCCTCTTCCAGGCGCTTGTCCGGAACGGTCAGGGAAATGCGTACGAATCCCTCTCCATGCTGGCCGTAAGCGGTTCCGGCCGCCACCACCACCGCCGCTTTTTCAAAAAGCGCCGTGGTGAAGTCCAGAGAGGTCATGCCCTTGGGAACCGGAATCCAGAGGTAGAAGGTCCCCTTCTGGGGTTTGAATTCAATCCCGATTTTAGCCAGGGTTTCCAGGACCAGCCTGCGCCGCCGGAGATAAATCCCGAGCATCTTTTCGATATTCTCGTCCTCTTCCCGCAGGGCCACGATGGCGGCGTATTGGATGGCGTTGAAGATCCCCGAGTCCGTATTCTCCTTGACTTTGCAGAGGGCGGCGAGGATTTCCTTGTTCCCCAGGGCCATGCCGATGCGCCAGCCGGTCATGTTGTAGGGTTTGGAGAGGGAGTTTAACTCGATGCCCACATCTTTGGCGCCGGGAACGGCCAAAAAGCTCAACCGCTCCTGTCCGTCGAAGACGACCTCGCTGTAAGGGTTGTCGTGACAGATGGCAATATCATGCGCTTTGGCGAAAGCCACTGCCCTCTTGAAAAACTCCCGGGTGGCGCAGGCCCCGGTCGGGTTATTGGGGTAGTTCAGGAACATGGCCCTGGAACGTTTCAGAATGTCCGCCGGAATGCGCTCAAAATCGGGGAAATAGTCGTTTTCCGCCAGCATGGGCATGGCGTAAGGCTCGGCGCTGGCCATGAAAATACTGGCCCGGTAGGCCGGGTAGCCGGGATCGGTCATCAGCACCACATCCCCGGGGTTGACCACTCCCAGGATAAAATGATGGCAGCCCTCTTTCGATCCGATCAACCCTACCACTTCCCCTTCCGGATTCACCTCCACGCCGTACCGTTTCGCATACCATGCGGCCACTTCCCGCCGGAAGGCCAGCATTCCCTTCTCCTCGTCGATGGGATACTGGTGATTGATGGGGATTCGGGCCTGGCGGCACAGTTCGTCGATCACCCTCTGGGGAGTCGGATCGACCGGGTCCCCCACGCCGAGGCTGATCACGTCGATGCCCTCGGACCGGGCCTTGTTGATCTTGTTGCGCAGTGTAACGAAGAGATAAGGCGGAATCTTCTGCAAACGGTCGGCAACCTGCACGCGTTTTCCCTCCTGATTTTGTTCTAGGATAAGGTTTTTCTAACATACTTGGGGAGAAGGCGCAAGGGAAATGCGGAATTCGGAAAGCGGAATGCGGAATGAAACTGGGAAAAGGGAAATACCGAATCTAAAAAAACCCGCTCTCCGGCCGGCCGGAGAGCAGGTTTCAAACTTGCCGGGATGGAGGCTAAGGATCAAGTTCCTCCCAGGGTGGCGTGCTGCTTCATAGCATCGTACTGGTAATCGGCGGGCGAGCTGACCTTGAACTGAGTGGGCATGGTAACCGGGGGTTCGCCCTTCACCGACTTGGCCAATTCAAAGGCCTTTTCCACCTTTTTTTCCTCCCCTTCCAGGGCGAGGGCGATCGCCCCTTCGGACCCTCCTACCCCGCCGGAAGCCATGTGGTAAGCCCGAACCCCGGCCATGAGCGCAAAGGCCTGGATTTCCGTAACCACCTTGCTGCTCGTAACCGGAACGATTTTCCCGGGCAGGCCCATGGAATATTTGAAATGATAGATCCCCGAGTGCTCGGCCGCCTCGTGGACGCAGGGAACGAGCTTTTCCAACCCGATCGGCTGGATGAGGTGCGCTCCCCGCGGGGTCACGATGGGCCAGCACATGCCGATGGTCCCGCCCTTCATCCCCGAGGCCCAGATCCCCGCGTTTCCCTGCATGTCAATGGCATTTCCTCCCTTGATGAAAACGTCGTCGGGCCCGAATTTCAGGATCTCCACGTTGGAGTCCGCCCCCTCCACGACCTTCCCCTTGTAGATCACGTGCCAGGTGCAGGGCGGGGGGCCGGAGTGCCCGTTGGCGAAGCCGTGGGCGATGATCCCCATGGTCTGCCCGGCTTTGGGCTCCACCTTGGTCTTGAGCAGCTCTTCGGTTACATAAGCATTGGTAATCCCGCGGCCGATAATAATCATCCCTTTCTTCATGGCGTTCTGCACCTCGGGAAGGGCCACGGTGGCCTTGGCCAGGAGCCGTCTGGACTCGGACGGGTTCAGAACCACCATCGCACAGGTCTTCTTATCTCCCGGCTTCAGCTCAGGAACCTGGATTGGATAAAACATGAAAACCTCCTCTTCTTAATTGGAGAAATCGCCGAGCGCAAAGAGCATCGCGCATGGCGTAAAGCCGATGCTTATTCTAAACATGGCGTGGATTGGATGTCCAGCGAAAATGCAAAAACCCCGCTTTCCCATCCCGGGAAACGGGGTTTTTGGGCTGTTCCTTGGAACCTAACCCTTACCCTTACCGGCCGATGATGTAGCGGTTGGGGTCCACCTCGGTGCGCAGGATTCTCAGTTCATCGGCGGTGGGGGCCTGGGTGGTCACGATCTTTTCCGCCTTGAGGAGCGGAAAGCCGCAGTTTTTCTGAACCTCTTCGAAGGAAAAGCCCTGGTGGATGGATTCCACCCGCATGCGCTTGGTCTTTTCGTCGTAGCCCAGGACCGCCATATTGGTGATCACCTTGTGGGGCCCGGTGTTGGCCGGCAGACCGGCCCTTTCCCTGGCGCCGGGACCATCCAGGTATCCGGGAGTGGTGATAAAACTCACTTTCTCCACGAATCTCCGGGGATCCTGGGGAGTGATGACCATCACCCGCCAGCAGAAGGAAGCGAAATCGTTGGCTCCCCCCGAGCCGGGGAAACGAACCTTGGGTTTTTTCCAGTCCCCGATCACGGTGGAGTTCAGGTTGCCGTACATGTCGATCTGGGCCCCGCCCAGGAAGGTGTAATCCACCATCCCTCTCTGGCAGGTCTCCATGATCTCGCACATGCCGCTGGCCATCACCGCGCGGTAGAAGGTGCGGGAATCTCCGACCGAGATGGGCATGGTGGGAAGCTGGGGGGAGATTCCCCCGGCTTCGAACATGACCACCAGGTCCGGGGCATGGGTCTTCTGGGCCAGCATGGCCGCCGCGCAGGGGGCCCCCGTGCCCACGCCGACGGTCTTGCCGTTCTCCAGGTTCCGGGCGGCTACGGTAATCATCAATTCCATGGTGTTATATTCGGCCATCGTGATTACTCCTTGTAGGTCTTATTCTGGATGAGGTGCTCCTGGGCCCTCAACTCGTTGATCCGGTGGAGCCCCCCGCAGAGGTCCAGGTATTCATTGAAGTCCTTGGTCCAGAATAGATACTGGTCCAGGAACTTCTTGAATTTCTCCGGATCTTCTTCCGATTTCATCCACAGCCGCAGATGTTCCTCGTCGGAAAAATACTCGTACGGCATGTTTCCCGGAAAGCTTCCGTAGGGGACTTCGCACACGGCGTCCACCAGGTAGTAAGGGATGGACGTCTGGGTGGGGTCGTTCCGGATCGCATCGTTATGCACCAGGCGCTCGCAGGTGATGATCAGGCGTTTGGAGGCCCGGGCCAGCTCCAGGTCGGCGATCGATATGCCCCTCAGCCGGGAGTTTCCGAAGATATCGGATTCATGGACATGGATGGCGGAAACGTCGGGCCACAGCGCCGGGTAGAGGCAAAAGACCTTTCCGGTAAAGGGGCACTTGACCGCTTTGGCCGCGCTGTATTTAAACGTGTCCGTTCCCATCATGTTCCGCCCGGGCAGGAAGGAAACCCCCATGGCCGCCGCTTTGAACCGAAGGGCCATGCCATAATTGGTCCATTCGCAGCTTTCCACTTTTCCGCTTTCCATGTACCGGCGGGCATTCGGGGAAAGCCCCCTCGCCTCCAGCCCGATGATGTAGGCGATATCGCAGCGGTTAAAAACTTCCCCGGCCGCCAGAATCTGAAAATCGTGGGTCGAGGTATGGCCTGCGAAGGTAAGGTTCTTTCTCTTCTGCCGCACGATTTCGTGGCAGATTGCCGTGGGAATCCGGTTGGCGCCGAACCCGCCGATGGCCAGATAATCCCCGTCGTGGACGAATTTCTCCACAGCCTCCTTTACCGACATAACCTTGCCCCTTAGGGTCCGGTCCTTCTTCTGGAAAAACTCCCGAGCCTTATCGGCATCCGGGTCCATAAAAAGGGGCCCATTTCCCTGAGCGACCACTTCGAACATGTCTCTTATTCCTCCTCTTGCGCCTAAAATCCCCCCCATCGAAGGCCTTAACAAAGCTACGTCAGGGGGATGGAAAGAAAGTAGATTCGCCTAAAAAAGAATCAGCAATAAATATGCCAAAACCTCCGCCGGGAAAAACCCGAATTCCCTTTGTAATTCCTTGAAGTTTTTATTGTTATTTTGAACAAGGGAGAAGGAAAGTCCAGTGAATCCTTTTCATTTTTTTAATTTGTCAAAATGGCATTTTGTCCCCAATTTGTCAATTATATTTGACATATTGCCCGGCAAACGAATGGAATCATCCCTTGGGTTATCTTATCGATTCTTTCTCCGGCTGAAGGAGCAGGGATTTTGTCCCCATTCGGGCGCAAAATTTTTTTTGATTTTCTATTTGGAAATATGATAAGTAGAGAATACTTTCGGGGCAAGAGAAAAAAATCATTCAGCGGAAAGGAGGAACTCCATGATACACGCGATGGGAGAATACTTCACCGAATGGGCCAGGAAATACATGCCCGACCCCTGGCTTTTTGCCATTCTGCTTTCTTTTCTCACCTACATCTTGGGGTTGATCTTCACCAAGAGCGGCCCCTTTGACATGATCCTCCACTGGTACAAGGGGTTCTGGGAACTCCTAGCCTTCGCCATGCAGATGTGCCTGGTTCTGGTTACCGGGTATTCCCTGGCCACGGCTCCAGCAGTGAAGCGGGCCCTGGACTCGTTGGCCCGAATCCCTCAATCCAACGCCGGCGCCACGTACCTGGTTGTTCTGGTGGTGATCATTGCGGGCTATATCAACTGGGGCCTGGGGCTCATCGTGGGAGCCGTACTGGCCAAAGAGGTGGCCCGCCAGGGATCCCTCAGGAAAATCCCCATCCATTACCCCTTAATGGGGGCAGCCGGCTACATTGGGCTGGCTATCTGGCATGGCGGGTTTTCCGGGTCTGCACCCCTGCTGGTGGCCACCAAGGGCCATTTCCTGGAGAAGGAGATCGGGATTATTCCCGTCGTTCAGACGCTCTTCAGCCCCCTGAACATCGGGGTTTTCATCGTCATGATCATCGTTCTTCCCCTTCTCGCCAAAGGACTGGCTCCCAGGAGCGACAAGGGAATTATTACCATCGACCAGTATGATCCTACGCTTATGGAAGAGGAAAAGGCCGAAAAAGCCAAGCCCAAGGGGGAATGGACCACGGCCGACCGGCTGGAGAACAGCCGGACCATCGCCCTAATTGTGGTCGCCGCTGGGTTGATTTATATCGTTTACCATTTTTACCAGTTCGGTTTCGACCTCAACCTAAATATCGTCAATTTTATCTTCCTTATCGTGGGGCTGCTTCTCCATGGGACCCCCATTTCTTACGTAAGGGCCATCACCGAAGGAACCAAGGGCTGCGCGGGCATCATTCTCCAGTTCCCCTTCTACGCCGGGATCATGGGAATGATGAAATACTCCGGTCTGGTGGCGGTGATCGCCGGCTGGTTTGTGGCCATCTCCACCTCCGTGACCTATGCGGCATGGACCTATATCGCCGCCTGCATCATCAACATTTTCGTTCCCTCCGGCGGAGGCCAATGGGCGGTCCAGGGTCCCATCGCGGTCAAGGCCGCTCAGGCCATGCAGCTTTCCATCCCCAAAACGGTCATGGCGGTGGCCTATGGGGATCAATGGACCAACCTCTTCCAGCCCTTCTGGGCCCTTCCCCTCCTGGGAATCACCCGGCTGAAGGTGCGGGATATCATGGGTTACTGCATCGCCATCATGTTCGTGGGAATCCCCATTTTCGTCATTCTGCTTCTGTTGCTACCAGCCTAATTCATAAGGGCTCGGGCGATTCAGCCCTGCCCCTTTTGGCTGGTACGCATCCTCTCTCCAAAAAACGTAGGGGCGGTTCGCGCACCGCCCCTACCCTCGGCTCCCCCCGAATCCCTCCTTTACTTTTGCAGCTCCGGAAGCACTTTCTCGTAATAATCCAGGCACTCCGGGTTCTTCAGGGCGTCCCGATTCATCACCGGACGGCCGTTGACGATATTGGTGACGGCGCTTTCCACTTTCTTCATGTTCAAGGTATAGGGGATGTCGGGAACCGCCAGGATGACCGCGGGAATATGCCGGGGGGAAGCCTGCTCCCGGAGCGCCTTGCGGATCTGGTCCTTCAATGCATCGGTCAATTCGCTTCCCGGACGGAGTTGGACGAAGAGGAGGATCCGCTGGTCCCCTTTGTAATTTTGACCGATGACCAGGCTGTCGGCGATTTCTCCGAACTTGTCCAGCACGTTGTAGATTTCGGCGGTGCCGATCCGGACCCCGGAAGGTTTCAACACGCTATCCGACCGGCCGTAAAAGGTGAGGCCCTTCGTATCGCTGTGAAAGACGATATAGTCCCCGTGCCGCCAGACGTTGGGATAGACCTCAAAATAGGCGCTTTTATATTTTTCCCCGCTCGGGTCATTCCAGAAATAGAGGGGCATGGAGGGAGCCGGCGCCTCGCAGACCAGCTCTCCCTGCCGATCGTAAATGGGCTGACCTTTTTCATCGTAGGCCTTGATTTTCATCGCCAGGGTCGGCCCCTGGAGCTCCCCCGCGTAAACCGGGCTGATGATGGACCCCCCGGCAAAGGACCCGTTAATGTCCGTACCGCCGGAGATGGAACCAAAATGGAGGTCCTTCTTGATCTCCTGGTACACGTATTCGAACCCTTCGGCGGAAAGGGGGGAACCCGTCTGGGAGATAGCCCGGAGCGAAGAAAGGTCGTAAACCCTCCCGGGCTTCAAGCCCTGGCTTCGGATATAGTTGAGGTAACTGGCGCTGGTCCCGAAAATGGTGATCTTCTCCTCCTGGATCAGCTTCCAGATCGCCCCGTCATCGGGATAACTGGGGTTGCCGTCGTACAGGATCACCGTCGCTCCCACCCCCAGCGAGCTGAGCAACCAGTTCCACATCATCCAGCTACAGGTGGTAATATAGAGAATTCGATCCTCCCGCTTCAGGTCCGTGTGGAGGACCAGCTCTTTTAAGTGTTCCAGCAGGACGCCGGCTGCTCCCTGGACCATACATTTCGGTTTCCCCGTAGTCCCCGAGGAGAACATGATGTACACGGGGTGGTCGGAGGGCAGCTGTTCGAATTCCAGGGGCGGTTCCTTCTGCCGGGAAAGGAAATCCTCAAACCGGACGGAATGGGGGATTCGCCCCAAATCGGGCTGCTCATCGGTGTAAGAAGCCACCACGACTTTCTTGAGGCTGGGGATCCCCTTGGCCACTTCCGCCGCATTGCCCAGGGAACTGAAGGCTTTCCCTTTGTAGTAATACCCGTTTACCGTAAAGAGGACCTTGGGCTCGATTTGCCCCAGACGATCCAGCGCGGCCTGGGACCCGATATCCGTGGCGCAGGAAGACCAGGTCGCCCCGACGCTGGTGGCGGCCAGCATGGCGATGGCGGTCTCCATGAGGTTGGGCATGTACCCCACCACCCGGTCCCCGGGTTGCACCCCCGTTTCCCGCAACGCTTTGGCCAGGCGGGCCACGGTGGTATACAGTTCCCGGTAGGTCATCCGGGCGGATTTCTTCGTCTCCCCTCTGAAGATAAGGGCCAGCCGGTCGTCTCGATACCGCAAGAGATTCTCGGCAAAATTCAGGCGGGCCCCGATGAACCAGTTGGCCCCGGGGAATTTCTTCAGGTCATCCACGACCTGGGTATACCCGCGGGAGGCTTTGATATCCACGAACTTCCAGAGGCGGGCCCAGAAGCCGGGGATGTCTTCGATCGACCATTGATAGAGCTCCGGGTAGGTTTTGAATTTTTTTCCGTGCTTCCCGTTCACGTACTCGATAAAACGGGTGAGGTTGGCCTTGCGAATCATTTCTTCCGATGGCGTCCAGAGCGGGGTCTTCATATCTGCCTCCTTGGGATCCAATGGGATAACCCTTCCTCTAAGAGGGGGCACATCGACCGGGGGATAAGCCTTCGGGACGAATTCCGCAATGAACCTAGCAAAAATAGAAAGAGAAGGCAAGAACAAAAAGAGGCCGAAGGGCGGATGCATGAGCCAAATAATTCTTGACAGGGAATCCATTTTGGCTAACATGCAGGTTAGATTCTGGTGATGTCCCGTCGTTGGCAGAAGGACGGGTCCGGCAGCCGCCGGCCCCCCAGCGGAAAGCAGATTTCCCGGCCGATGCCCGGCCCTTGGATCGCCCGAAAGGGAATTTCCGGAGGAGGGAAGACATGAAGAACATCTTGATCGTGGAAGATGAGTTCAGCATCCGCGAGTCGCTGCAAACCTGGCTCACGGAGCTGGGGTACCGCGTGGATGTAGCCCGGGAGGGACAAGAGGCCCTGAAGCGCATCGCCGAGAAGGACTACGATCTCCTCCTCCTGGACCTGAGGCTTCCCGGGAAAGACGGGCTCCAGGTTCTGAAGGAGGCCAGGGCCCGAAAGCCCAGACTTCGCGGCATTATCATCACCGCCTACCCCAGCGTGGAGAAGGCGGTAGAAGCCATCAAGGGAGGGGCGGTCGATTTCCTCCCCAAACCCATCGATCTATCCTACCTGGAGAAATTGGTTGAAGAAAAGACGCAGGCCCCTGCGGCGCCGACGAGGCCCATCCTGGTGGTGGATGACGAAGCGAGTATGAGAGAGTCCCTCCGGGACTGGCTGAAGGATTCGGGCTATGAGGTGGACATCGCCCCCGACGGGGAGTTTGCCCTCCGGCTCATTTCCGAAAAGGACTACGGACTGCTGGTCC
>JACAEW010000257.1 GCA_013388675.1 Syntrophaceae bacterium
GTCCCTCCGAGGCGCCAACGCGATCCTTTCCCTCCGATGTACCATCCAATCGGGCCGCTTCGAAGACTTCTGGGAATCTCATGTCGCTTGATTTACCCCACTTTTATGACGCAGGCCCAAAGAAACGGTGAAAGAGCCGGGATTATGGCCGATGGAAAAAGGTGATGCAGGGATGGTGCGAGAGAGGGGATTTGAACCCCTACGGGTTGCCCCACTGGATCCTAAGAGCGAAAACCGTGATTTCCAAATCCCCTGAGATTACAGCTGGTCCTCCCACAACCATCCATTTTTGAAGGGTTTTTCTGATTTACATCTATTCCGTTCTATTGCAGTCTATTGTACCTACTGCCGTTGGCCATATTCCTGTGGGCGAAGCTAACCGGCAAATAGCCTCCGGTCGGGGTTCCAGATGCACGAGAATAACTTTTTTCAGCTTGGAGTGGCATGATGTCGCCAGGCGCGTGGCTGGAAACTGTTTCTTATGGGCTTTAGAATCGTGCCGGTTACATCAACTTCCGGTGGGCTATTCCGGGGATCTGGTCGAAGTGGGGGTCCAGGGAGATGATTTCCAGATCGTGGGCCTTGGCAAGCTGGGCCAGCAACAGGTCGGTCATGGGAATCGTTATCCCCTGGGATCGCAATTCTCTGGATGTTAAGGCAGCCCCTTCCCAATCCTCGGGGGTGATATCCAGAAACTTCACGGACAGCAGGGCCTCTTTGACTTGTTCTCTTTCTTCTTGGGACCGGATTCCCTGGAGGAGCTCGAAAAGGACGGGGCCGGCGGTGAAGACCCGGTCCCGGACGATGAGCTTGGTGAGAAGGTCTTTGATGGACCCGACGCCCCTGAAGAAATCGATCCAGGCGCTTGTGTCAACGAGGCTTCCGATGGGTTTCACGGGCTTTCATCCCCTCCAATTCCATACTTTCCATCTTCTGCCAGTCGAGATCGAACTCGATCTTCCCGCTGAGTGCCAGGAGTTTCTCTTTCCGCCTGCTGCGGATGTAGTCGTCCAGAGCCATACAGATCGCCCGGGTCTTTTTCTTCTCTCCGGTGACCCGAAGAAGGTCCTTGATCAGTGAATCGGGGATGTCCAGAGTGGCACGCATATTTATCACCTCTTTTACATGCTTTTATTTTATGCCTATTTTATGCGGATTGTCAACCCTCAAAATCGGTTTGGGGGAAAAACCTTGGCTCAGGCCCCAGGGCTCAGTACTTTTTGGACTTTGGACCGCTAAAGCTTTGCGCCCTTTGTCAAACATTGCAGAGGGCTTTGAACGTGGCGGGGACAGGCAATTTCTTCAGTTCCTAGCCATGGCAATGGGGTCAACAGGGGAAGTAAGGTCTCAACTCTATGTTGCCTTATATGCTGGTTATCTATCACAATCCGAGTTTGATGAAATATTCACCCTTGCTGCCGAAACATCTCGTCTCATTGGCGGGCTCATGCGTTACCTGAAGAATGCTGAGCCCAACGGATCCAAATCTCCAAGAAGGCAAGAACGGGGCTAGGAGCCGTGAATCGAGATGGACAGAATGTATTGCCGTTGGGAGCAAGATATTTTAAGAGAGAACAAGAGCAGAACTCGGCATCTAGGCGATTGGCGGAAAAGTCATGGGGAGCGATGGAGTCTATGAAGAGAGAAGCTGACGTTTCTTATGACCCCAATTTTGCTGGGGAAAACAGCGGTTTAAGGCCAGGAAACAGCTATTTTGGGAACCTATCTATTCGAATTTCAATAACTTTTCTTGGTCCGACCCCGAACCCCCGCCGAACCCCGAACCGAGGCTGATATTTTTTAATCGCCTTTGGCCTCCCAGATCTTCACATTGTCCACCAAGGCGTAGGTTCCCCAATGGGCCTGAAATCCGACCGTCCCCTTCTCGATGCTCTCGTTCTCGAAGCCGATCAAGAATCCTTCATTCAGGTACATGTCGACCTTGTCACCGTGGGCCACGATCCGGAATTTATTGGGCTGGGTCCCGCGGTTAAGGAGGGGGGTGGAGGTGAAGGGGATGATGTTGAAATACCTACCCAGCTTGGCCAGGTGAACCGAGTACCCCCCGTCGCTGTTGAAAAAGAACATGTAGCACTCAAGGGTCGCGTAGTCCCGCGTGGACCGGAACACAAGATCGATTCTGCTGTACTGGGCCTGCGTTTTCCTGAACTCCACCTCTCCTTCCCAGATGAAGTTGTCGAGCTGGTCGAAGGGGGCGGGATAATAGGTGTAGGCATGGCTGGAATTCCTGTGGGTCGCATTCAGGTGCAGTTTTCCTTCGTGGTAAGACTCTCCCATCCCTTGTTGGACCGAGAGGTATTGCCGGTCATCCATGGTGTCGTCGAGGAGAAGCCGTCCCTTGCGGATGTTCTTCAGGAGAGGAGACGAGGAAAGGGCGGACCCTTTCGACGGGATCGGATCCGGGGAAACCAGGTCGCCTGCCATGAAGCCCTTCGAATCGGGTGCCTGGCGCTTCTCCTTGGCCTTGGACATCGCGGCCTGGGCCGAGACGACCTCGATGATGCCAACCCTTTGCAGTTCTTGGAAAATGACCTTTCCGTCCTGGCCGGTGAGGGATGTCTTACGGGCGACGAACAATCGGGCGCCGTTCTTGATGCCCTGGTTTTTTCCGAGATTGACGATGACCGCTCCCTGGGCGAGGCCGGTGATTTCCCCCAGGAGAGGGTATTCGGCGATGATCATCCCAACGCAACCCCGTCCGTTATCGGCCCCGGTGTGCGCGATTTCTGCGATTTCCCGGTCAAATTCGATCTGCCCGGTCTGGACGTCCACCACGCTGCAGCGCAGGGCAAATAAGTTGGGGGCTCTTTGGGCGAGCGTCGTGGCGAGGAATTTGTCGACATTGAGCATCTTCCCGATCTTCACCATGGTGCTGGTGTCGGTTGCGCCGGTGAGCTGCAGGGACTGTTCTTTGAGGAGATCATTTAACCGGCCGCGGTCGACGATCCTATAGCGCTTGGAAGCCACCATGTGCTGGTACATGCTGTTTTGGGTTTCTTCGACGCGCTCCGGCGGCACATCTCCCAGCCTTTCAATGGGAAGGATGGCGAAAGAGGTCTCCGCGCCGGCCGGGCAGGAAATCATGAGGAACACCGGTAGCATCACCCAAAGCAACCATCGATGTTTCATGGGGAACCCCTCCAAGGCAACTTTTTGAATACGATTATGTATATTGAAATCCCCGGGGAATGTCAAGGAAGTTCCGGCGCTTTTTTGGGGTGAAGATGCTCCTGGCCAAAAGGGAGCGGCGAGGGAATTTGATGTCGCCACAGTGGAGATCATCGGATTAGAAGAGCGAAGGTTATCCTCCCAGGATCAGGGTATCAATTTGATCTATGAGGGCAAAATGCTTATCCCGGGTTAAAGGGATTCCTCCGACATTCATGCAGCTGGCGCCGATCCAGACATCAGTGATAGGGATTTTGGCCCCCCTTAGCAACAGGAGGGAAGGCAAAGAGACTGGAATAATCCGGGGCTCCGGAATGGAGACATCATCCAGCAGGGTTACCAAAAGAGCAAAGGGGGCATTATAGACTCTTTTTTCGATGAAAGCCCGGAGTCCAACAGTGTCACGATGGGGATCGATGTGCTGTCGATATTTTACTCCCAGGGGAATTCGATTTTCGCCCACCCTCAGGATAAAGTCGACCTCGGGCTCCGGCCCCCTCTCGGGGAAATGGGCCAAATCCAGATGGGGGACGCCGCCGAGGAAATATCCCGTTGCGCTCTCCGCGATGTGCCCGGCCAAGTCGGTCAAATGGGAGGATTGGCGAAGACCCTCCGCGTCGAGAGGGATCACTTCCTGCAGCCAGCCGGCCCGCAACCCATGATCGCACAAACATATCTTGCTGTTTCCCTTGGAACGCTTCAAGCGTAACTCCAGGGGCGGGACGAGTTTCAGCAGTGTAGCCGCATCCAAAAACTTGAGGTAGGCGGAAATTCGGTTCCAGCCAATATTGGCCCTCAGGGCCTGCCGGATTTCGGGAACGAAAATCCCCTGCCCTGGAGACTGGCCGGCATAGCGGCAGGAAAGACGGTACACTTCCTCCAACAGTTGTTTGATCCCTCTTTTGTCCCTTGCGTCCTACGCGCAGATCATGCTGAATCGCACGGTGAATCACCGTCTCGTTTAGCTGATCGGCGATTTTCGGCCATGGAATGTCCGGGTGGGCGTGGGCGATCGGGTATCCCCCCCGCCGGGAGAATTCTTTGAATCCCCTGTCCCGCAAGGCCATTCTTTTCTTGCCCGAGCTTTGCAGGTCGCGCCAGAAATCGGCATGCAGTAAAGCCTCGAGTCCGTTTTCGGGTAAGAGGGGCTGGAATTCTTCGCCGAATCTCAGGGCGATGATTTCTCTCGGCAGCAGGGGACCCAAATCGACCTGGTTCACACGACCCGCCAGGCTGTCCCGTCCCGCTTCGATTCGCAAGGCCGAATTGCCGGTGACAAGAGCCTTTTCGGTATGATGATCGGTCAGCGCCTTTAGCTGGGGAGCCCAATCCGATAGGTTCTGGACTTCATCGAAGAAGAGGAATGCGGGTAGATGCCGGCGGGCAGCCTGGTTGAAATTGCTTCCCAGGATTCGTTTCTCAAACCACCGGGCAATGGTCAGGATCGGCTCCCCCAATCCGGAGAGAAAAGGGATTTCATCGAATTGCACCCGCAAAATGCGGTTGGGAAGGCCTCTTCTTCGCGAATGAGGTATTCGATCATTTGCAGCTGGAGCGTAGTCTTGCCCACCTGCCGCGGCCCGCGAAGCACGACCGCGGGAGCAATCCGCTTTTCAGCTTCTTCAGGATGGAATGAAATGCCCATCGACGATAGGAAGGCAAAACCGGGCCGGGCTGTCCTTCCCACCAAGGATTGGTGCTGCGCAGAAAAGCATCCACTGCGGGGGGGAGTCGTTCTTTGGCGAACAGATCACACGGGTCATAATCCCCTCGTTTTCTCCCTCCCTGAATTACTCCTGCGCCGCAAAATGAAAAGGAAATTAGCCCCGTTAAACAAGATGGTGCGAGAGAGGGGATTTGAACCCCTACGGGTTGCCCCACTGGATCCTAAGTCCAGCGCGTCTGCCAGTTCCGCCACTCTCGCA
>JACAEW010000246.1 GCA_013388675.1 Syntrophaceae bacterium
CTTCAGGCGATATTTGGCCAGTTCAATCTGACTTTCCCCGGAGGTCAAATTGGGATTCCTTCCTTCCGGATGATCTTGTAGATGGGTGATTCCTTCATCGGACCCTGTTGAAGCTCATCCTGCCCGAACACGATTGTGGTTATGAAGGAATCATTGCGCAGGTTAACTTCAAAGGTAATGTCATCGATTTCCGACTCTATCTCCGGCGAGCGCTTCGGCAGTTCGATCATGATATCCACATCGGATTCGGGGCTCGCATGACCTCTCGCTTTTGACCCAAAGAGGCGCATGTCCCTCAGCTCGAATCGTTCCTTCAGTCTGCTTTTCAGAGCTTCGACAGCTTTCTTTTCGTTTTCGTTCAGATAAATCCAGCCGCTCATGGCCGAATCCTTTTTTCCATGCAATTTGGCAATTATGCAATCTGGCAGCTTAGCAACCAAACAGGACAAAATCCGCTCGATGCGATCCCAGGTCGGCAGCCACGGCGTCAATCTTCTTCGATAATCTGGTATCCACCTCGCTAATCCTTTGCTCTACGCGGTCCATCCTTTCTCCCGGTTGGCTTTCAACGCGATCGAGCTTTTCCGACAACATTTGATGCCCCCCCGGCAACGACGCCCAGCTTGTGATGAAAACCCCCGACAGGATACCGATGTGATGCTTAAAGACTTCCTCAATCTTTTTTACATCTTTTTCATACATTTCGGTATCTTCTCCTGTTTACCCTGAAATGCGATAGACGGGCGGAGGACTTCGGGGTTGGCCGGGGCTTAGAAGCATTATCGGGCGCGCTCCCGCCCTCTCGGTTACAGAGAACCCCTAAAGGATGTGAATCTTCTATTCTTTCAGGCACTTCTTGGATTAAGGGAACTTTTCTGTTGCTTATCGCCGGGGATTAAAGATAGATTTTCTTTCCATCCTGCGTCAAGACTCATCCTTCCTTTTTGGGACAGGACAGTGGAAAATCTATTCTCTTTAATCTTTTACGATAATGGTAAAATGTCTTCCCCGTTTGGAGGGACCATGCCGATAATGAATAGTTAGCCAAATCAATGCCTAAAGAGGGAAAAAGGTCTATTTGCTTTAAACCATCGAAATGACAAAAACTTTTGGAAGAAATAAAGATCGCGAAGGAATATATGGAATGCGATCTATGACATAATTTGGAAAAATCTATGGAATTAATTCCATATAAATAGTAATTTAAGAACTTGAAGGGCAAAGACAACGACGCATAGGGAAAAACAGGTCATGGGTCATAGGTTATTGGTCATTGGAATAAAAGGTCATAGTTTTATTCTATGAGCTACGAGCTTGGAGCTTTGGGCTATAATCTGTTATACACCCATCTGGGAATATGGAATCTTCTCTTATTCAATACGACTCCCAGAATATGGGCACCGTTCTTTTCCAGGCGGTCTTTGTATTGCTGGAGTACCTCCCGGCGGGTTCTTTCGTATTCCACCACCAGGACCACGCCATCCACCTTGCCGGCCAGGGCCAGGGCATCGCTGCACGAGTTCATGGGAGGGGCATCGAAAAGGACCCAGTCTCCCTGCATCTTCATGCCCTCGATCGAAGTCTCAAGGAATTCGGATTCGAAGGCCGCCGTGGGATTGTTGTAAGAATGGCCGCTGGTCACCACCCAGAGGTTGTTCCACAAGGTATTTTTTAGGACGGTTTCCAGGTTGTCATTTCCGAAGCACAGATCGGTAAGGCCATTTTCCTGCGGCAAATGAAACAAGCGGTGGAGGGTGGGGTGGCGGAGGTTGGCGTCCACCAGTAAAACCCGGTAGCCTTCGCCCGCCAAGGTTTGGCCGAAATTCAAAAAGACCGTAGAAGTCCCCTCCCCCCGGTAGGAGCTGCAAAAAAGAATGGTCTTAATAGGCTTCCCCGGCCCATTAGCGAGAATCTTGTATTTCATCTTACGGTATTCCTCCACCGCCATGGAGGGGTCCTTAAATTTCACCGCTTTTGAAGGCCGGGAGGGCAGTTCCGGCAGGGTGGGCTCCTGGATGACCTCGCGGATCAGGTTCAGGTCCCGTTCCTTTGTCTCAGGAACGAGGTCCTTCGGCTGCCAATTACCCTGAACCGCCTGAAGCGGGGGCTTCGTTTCCCCCGGCGCGGGCATTTCCGGAGCATCCCAGGAGGTTTTTCCCGACTCCGTCTGCGACCGCTTTAAGGCTTCAAAGGTTTTGGACATAACTCACTCCATAAAGGAAAAAACTTTATCGTTTCTTTGAAAAGGCCGGCATTAGATTCTTTTTTGTAAGCTGTTGGATCGTGCTTAGGGCTTCTTCCTGGGTTTCGAAATTGCCAGCCATTAGGCGGTACCAGGTTGTGCCCGGGGATACCTCCCGGGGGATTGCTTCGATATTTTTTCCCCTCAACGCCGGTTCATTCCGGTAGGAAGTCGCCGATTCCGGCTTTTCAAAGGTCCCCAGGTGAACTTTATAGCCGGTACCCGGAGACCCGGTTAAGAAAGACCCTTCATTGATGCGGGGAATGGCGATCTCTTGGTTGACCCGGATAAATTCCATGTTTTCGATGTCAGGGTTGAACGCCAGGATGTGATCGATGAGGGTGAGATTCATCCGGCCATAGGACTGCCGGCAAATAGAGAAGATATTGTCGCCCGCAATGGCTCGAATGCTGTTTTGCCGGACTCCTCCCGCAACGACGGCACTCTTTGATGTCGAAAGATTTGATTGCGCCCGCAGAGGCTTTGTTCGTTCCGCCTTTTGCGGCTTGCTGGCCGTCGGGCTATTTTCCGTTTGTATAGCGGTTGGAAGAGAAGCGGGGGCCGGCTGATCATCGGCAGCCGCCTTGGCGGGCGCGGCCAGGGGAACAGCACTTCTCGCTTCCGGGACCGACTGGCGAACTTTTTCAGCCTTGGCCGGCTGATGCATGGAATACTTTTGAATGGAATAGTCGGAGGGGCCGGTTAGATATCCGGCGCTCAGGAAGAGAAGCAGCAGCACGGCGAGGGCACCGAGGGCCGGGTAAAGAAACCGGGGAACCGGTCCTTTTCGCGCCCGTCGCCTTTTCACATCGGCAGCCATCAAAAACATCTCCGGACGATCCTGGAGCACCGGCTTGGGCCTGATAACGGCCTTGGGAGGGGTCTGTTCCCTGGCAGGTCCCCTGATCGGTTCCTTGACCGGGGCGATCCCCATATCCTCCAGGACCTCTTTGACCACGGCTTCATCCACCCTTTTCTTCCCGAGCCCATAGGCGACCAACAAAGAGTTGTCGCAGAGGACATTTATGTTCCGAAAAATCCCCTCGGAGTGCTTGCAGATGAGAGCCAGGGCCTCGGGGGAGAAAACAGCCAGGCTGGTGCTTCCTACCTGTTTCAAGCGGTGATCTATGTATAACAGGGCCTCTTCCTCGGTGACCGGGCGGAGTTTCCTGCGGATCCCGATCCGCTGCTTGAGCTGCCTCAGGTCCCCGGAATTCAGCTTGGCCTCCACCTCCGGCTGCCCGACCAGCACAATCTGGAGCATTTTGGCTTCGCTGGTTTCCAGGTTGGAGAGCATCCGCAGCCCCTCCAGGGACTCCTTGCTCAGGTGCTGGGCCTCATCGATGAGCAGGACCGCGTTCTCCCCTTGTTCAAGGTTCTGCTGCAGGTAGTAATGGAGCTGACGGCTCATGATGGGGAGGCTGTCATCCCCCACCGGCAAGTCCAATTTGATCATGATTTCTTTCAACAGGTCTTGGAAGGTGGATTGCATCTGACAGATAAAAACCGTTTTGATCTTCGGGTCCAGGATTGTTTGAAGGTAATGAAGGATCGTGGTCTTGCCCGTCCCAACCTCTCCCGAGATGAGGACAAATCCTTTCCGTTCGGTGATCCCGTAGATCATCGAAGCGATCGCCTCCCGGTGGCTGTCCGTCAGAAACAGGAAGCGAGGATCGGGGGTCATGTTAAAGGGCTTATCTGAGAAATTAAAAAAATCTAAATACATATTAGAAATTTAGCAGTGTAGCAAGTTGGCAATATGGCAACGGAAAAAAGCAATATGGCAATGACAGAACATAGCAATTTAGTCTTTTAGCAACTTGGCGCCAAAGAAAAGTAATTCTTTTCTTGTCAACAAATTTTGATGATCTCGTAAAAAGCCGAAAATAGGCCCTTCCCCTCGACGGGCGAGGTTCAGGGTGGGGGTGATAAATAGAATGATTTTAAGGGCTTATCAACCCCCTCCCCTTTATCCCCTCCCACCAGGGGAGGGGAGATTTTCATTTTTACGGGATCATCAATTTTGCCTTACCAAATATTTTTTCCGTTTATCTAAATTGCCAAATTGCTATGTTGCTGTCATTTTTTTTTCTTCATATAGGGTATTGAGGCTAATAGTTGCAGCTTCAGGTCTTCTTCGATATCCTCCGGCGTCCGGATCGAGTGGTCGAGGAATTCGGAGAAGAAGGCCAGGCCAAGCCCCCCGATAATGGCCAGGAAGAAGCCGATGCCCAGATTGAGGGCTTTTTTCGGCTTAACCGGCTTCTGCGGTGCGCTTGCCGGCTGGATCACGCTGATGTTGGAGATTTTTTTGGTTTCCAGGGCCTGGTCGATGCGGGCCTGCTCCCGGCTTTCCGCGTACCTGCGGTACTTGGTGTCCTGCAGGGCAAGGTCGCGCTGCAGGTTGACGATCCGGAGCTCGGTATCGTTGATGACCTTGATTTCGCTCCGGGCGGCCTCCAACTGGTCGTTTATGACCCGGGCCTTGGCCTCCAGCGAGGAAAGGGTGGCCCTTTCCGTGGTCAAAGCTAAGTCCAACTGCTGATAGATGGGATTGACCGCGGTCGTAACCTCCGTGCGGGTGCCTTCCTCTTTGGCCAATTGCGCCTGGGCCTCGGCAATCTGCCGGCGCACCTCCTTCACCGGGATACTGGTTTCGGTATACTTGGAGAGGAGTTCCTGTTCCTTCAGCCTCAGCTCGTACACCCTGGCGCGCATGAGCTCGAGCCCATGAGTGGAACTGCTCTTCATCTCCTGGGTTACCAGGGTTGGGGAAATGCTGGAAAGCTTCTCTTTCAGCTCTCCTACCTTGGCCCGGGAAATGGCCAGGGCCGCGCTCGTGGCTTCCGCCTCCTGCTGGAGAGCGCCGATCCGGTTCAAGGTAATTTTCCTCTGCTCCTCGAAGGAAGCCACCCCGGTCCGGTTCTTGAGGGCCTTAAGCTCCTCATCGGTCCGGGTCAGCTGTTGCCGCAGGACCTCGGCCTGGCGGTCAAAAAAATCAAAAGACCCGGCCGTGCGGTGGGCAGAAATATGCTTTTCCAGGAAGTGCTCGATCAATTTGCTCAGCACATTTTCGGCTAATTTCGGGCTTTGCGCCTCGTAAGAGAGGAACAAGATGTTGGTGTTTTTCTGGGTCTCGATCTCCAGGCCCTTCGTGAGCTTTATGACCGCTTTTTCGCGGTCGTCCAGCGGTTGCAGGATGTCCGCACCCAGGAGCATTTCCTCGACCTTTTTCCCCAAGCCCCGGAAGCTACGGCGCCACTCGCGCAGCTTGTCCTGGGCAGAATTTGCGCCGAGGGGGGCTTCGTCGGGTCTCTCCAGGAAGGTTTTCGGCCCGAGATCATCCACGACCTTCAGGGCCAGTTCCCGGCTCCTCAGGATTTCCAGCTCGGAATTGATCTCGCTTTCCCTGGACTGGCCAATGGAGATGGTTTGGCCGGTGGTGGCCGTGGGGTCCAGGGAAACGCTTTCTTTACCGATCCGCACCAGAAGCTTCGCCTCAGCCCGGAAGACCTCCGCGGCCAGAAAAGTCCCTGCCGTTACCGTGATCATGACTCCCAGGAAAAAGAGGATGATCTTCCATTTATGGCGGAAAAGAACGTAGTGAAAGTCGCGCAGGGAACGCCGGGGATAGCTCTCAACTGAAGTGGAAAGATTCATAGCAATTTAGTCATATGGCAAATAGCAAAGAAAGGAAAAAACTTAAGAGCGCAAAGCGCATGGGAAAAAAGCGATTTGACAATTTACATTCTAGCACACATTTTCCAATCCAGCGGGAAAACCGACGGTTAAGGAATATAGCTTCGCCCCCTGGGGTCACAGAAAAATTGAAGCCACCCGAAAATTGGGCGCATGACCAAGATCATTTGGTTACTTGAATATTGATGATTTCGTAAAAAGTCTAAAATGGACCCCCCCTCCGTGGGGGGGGAGATGAATGGGAGCGGAATGGATAAGCCATTGAAATCCTTATGTTCATTCCCTCCACCCAACCTCCCCCCATCAAGGGGAAGGGAGCATATGTGACTTTTTAAGGTTTTCTATGTTTCAATAGCACAGACTTTAGGGGTTATCAAACAGGCGTTGGTTTGAAGGGTCTTAAAACTAAAGGGCTAAATTTTAAGTTTAAGAAAAGGACTCTTTTATACCTCAAATGAATAAAATCATTATTTTGGGGGAGATTCCGGGGCAGGAGAAGATACATTCCTATTTGTTCCCATTTTGATCGCCAGATGGAGACGGTTGGAAACACCCATCTTCCGGTAGATGCGGTTGCAATGGGACTTTACGGTTTGCTCGCTCACTTTAAGCTTTTGGGCTATCTCTTTATTGTTACAGCCGTCGCATATGAGGGAAACAACTTCATTCTCCACCCTGGTTAATTTTTCCCTCTCCCTCCTGCCCGCGGCGGAATGGGAGAGAATCTGGCCAATAACCTTTCTTTCCAGCCAGAACTCCCCTTCGCAAACGGATTTCACCGCTTTTTTTACCGTGCTGAGGTCGGCGCCCGCAGGTAAAATGCCTACCACCCCCCGGGTAATTAAATCCTCGAGAAACTGAGGGTGGAAGGGAAGGAACGATTGGTCCCCCAGGAGAAGAATCCTGGTCTTGAGGAAGGAGGGGAATTCTCTGGGCAGGGACTGAAACGTCTGCAGGTCAATGAGCATCACTTCAATTTTCGTCCCGGCTATTTTTTCCAGTTCCTTTTCCGTGCTGAACACCGCGACGACCTGAATCTCCTTGTCGAAGCCAATCAGTTTTTTTAGGGCCTCCCCCAGAAGGTTGTGGTAGCACCCGATGGCCAGATGGATGGGCATATCAGCAGTCCTCCTATGAATTAGGAAAACAAGCTCGGGCCTGGTAATTCGGGTATTTGGCGAAGGGAAATTTCAAATATCTTTGCCTCGAGTCAAGCCACCGATAAATTCTACATGAAGCTAGTCATTTGCCGGAGAAAAGTCAAGGGTGCTTTTCAATGCCCTTTCCGAAGGATTTCTCCGACCTCTTTCCGGCGATCATGATTTCCGATGGGCCAGGGCCCGGTAGCGGAGGTATAGCTTTTTCAAAAATCGGTGGACGAAAGTATTATAGAAAATAAATTGGGCCACTGTGTTCGGGTCCCTCAAGGCGGCCCAGGGCAGGCGTCGGTCGAATTTTTTCAGATCGGCAAGGAAACCCCGA
>JACAEW010000215.1 GCA_013388675.1 Syntrophaceae bacterium
CGGGGGGCGGGGGAGGGGGGGATTCGATCCGGGCCGGGACTTGCCGGGGTTCCGGGGAAGGGGTTTGATCCGACCCGGAAAAGAGGAGGAATCCTGCTGCCACGAGGCTGCTGCCGGCCAGGGAAATAACCAGAATCAACCAGAGTCTCTTTTTTTTCCGGGTAAGGCTGCCTTCCGGTCTTTCGCCGATCATGATCTCCGGGAAAGGTTGAACTTTTCGTTTCTTAAATAAATATACCAACCGGGGGAAGCCCCTTTCAAGGCCAAACCCCGGGGCCTCATAAAAAAGAAGACAGCACCATGGCCCCGGAAAGGAAAATGAGCACGGCGATGGTCGCAATAGAGATGAAGTTCATCGTCCACCCGTTGGTGAACCCTCCCATGATTCGCCGGTCGTTCACCAGCATGAGCATGAAGATGAGGATGACCGGCAGGAGAATTCCGTTGATCACCTGGGAGTAGAACATGATGGGGATGAGCGGGAGGTCGGGGAAAAGAATGACCGCCGCCCCCAGGATGATCATGATGGAATAGAGGCCGTAAAACTGGGGGGCTTCGGCGAATTTCCGGTTCACGCTGGATTCCCACCCGAAGGCTTCACAGATGGTATAGGCCGTCGATAGGGGCAGAATGGATGCGGCAAAGAGGGAGGCATTGAGGAGGCCGAAGGCGAAAAGCCAGGTGCAGTATTTCCCCGCCAGGGGAGCGAGGGCCAAGGCTGCGTCTTTGGCGGTTTCGATCTGGATTCCCGCCTTGTGGATGGTCACGGCGCAGAGGAGGATGATGAAAAAGGCCACGATATTGACCACGACGGACCCCAAGACCACATCCATCCGAGCATATTGATAGTCCTCGGGTTTCAGGCCCTTGTCCACGACGGAAGACTGGAGATAGAACTGCATCCAGGGGGCGATGGTCGTTCCCACCACCCCAACGGCCATGGTCAGGTAGGGGGTGGAAAACTCGACGGTGGGGGTGAAGAATTGATGGGCGATCTTGCCCCAGTCAGGATTCACCAGGAAGCCGGAAATGATGTAAGAAACATAAAAGAGGCAGGCCACCAAAAAAGCCTTTTCCACCGATTTGTAGCTTCCTTTCACCACCAGCCACCAGACAAAAAAGGCGCTCAAGGGCACGGAAATATATTTGCTAACGCCGAAGATCTCCATACTCGCCGCCACCCCTGCGAAATTGGAGATGGCGTTTCCCAGGTTGGTCAGGAAGAGGGCGATCATGAGGTAGAAGGTGGCCCGGGCGCCGAAGCGCTCCCGGATCAGGTCGGACAAGCCCTTACCCGATACCACCCCCATGCGCGCGCACATCTCTTGGATGACAATCAGGGCCAGGGTGATGGGAATGAGGGTCCAGAGGAGGGAGAGGCCGAATTCGGACCCGGCAAGGGAATAAGTGGTGATGCCGCCGGCATCGTTGTCCACATTGGAAGTGATGATTCCAGGGCCGAAAAGGGCAAAAAAGACCGCCAGGGATTTCCAGAAACCCTTGCGGGATATTTGTTTACCCGGCTCCGCGGAAGATTCCGTCGGGGGGAGAGTGGCGCCGCTGCCGTTCGCAACCAAGGTTTGGGGCCCTCGTCTTCCATCGAATTCACTTTCCCAGGTGGGGGGCTACAACTTCCAATAAACTCCGGAAGGGAATGACCCCCTTGACATGGTTTTCTTCATCCACCACGGGAATGGCTTTCAGACCGTATTTGGCAAACCGGTCGGCGATTTCTTCTTTCTCGTCATCCAGTTTCACCGCCACCACCCGAGAGTCCATCATGTCTCCCAGAGCGGTCTGGGGGGAAGCCAACAGGAGGTCCCGCAGGCTGATGACGCCGAGGAGGTGCTCCTCCGCATCCAGCACGTAGAGGTAATAGACCAGGTCCAGGTTCTCCGCCTCATGGCGGAGGTACTCCAGCGCCTCCCGGACCGTAGCCCGGGGGGGAAGAGCGGCAAAAGCGGTGGTCATCAGTCCTCCCGCTTTTTCCTCCGGGTGCTCCAGCAGCTCCTTCACGTCCTCGGCGATCTCCTTCTCCATCTCCTTTAGGATCCCCTCGGCTTTTTCCTTGGGCAGGTCCCCGAGAAGGTCGGCAGCCTCGCTGGGCGACATTTCCTCGATAATATCCGAGGCCTTGGCCGGGTTTAAATTCTCGATCAGACGGACCTGGATCTTGGGATCGGTTTCCTCCAGGGCTTCGGCGGCGGTCTCCACGTCCAGGGATTGGAAAACTTCGGTCCGTTTATGAATATCCAGCTCCTCGATGATGTCCGCAAGGTCTGCGGGATGGAGGAGGGATAGACGATTTTGGGCAATCTTCAGCCGCAACAGATCGGGAGAAGAGAGGGGCTGCACAAATCGCCACGGAATGAGATGATCGGCCAGCCGGTAATCGAAGAACCACTGGAAAAATTTGTCCGACGCCTTTTCCAGTCCCACGCGGCGCATGAGCCCGCGGAATCCGACATCCACATGTACAAGGAATAGGTTGTGATTGATTTTCAACAGGTGAAGATCGTTGACCCGCAGGATTTTAGCCCCGTGGGTATCCACGATTTGTTTGTCCAAAAGGGACTCCTTGAGATACAGTTCCCCTTCCCCGGGGGTTCCGCAAGGCGGACCGGGGGAGGCAAGGGAAGAAGACACAACCTGCCCGGTGATATCAATAATCTTATTCCAGGGGAGGCGGGAGGGAGCCTTCGAGTCTTTAGGCCGAAAGAGGATGGCGGTAACCGGGGGATATAAATCGGCTACGGCAACCACCAGGTCCAACACCTTTCCCTGAAAGTGGCCGGCCGGATCCACGATTCCCTTTCCCAGAATCTGGCTTAGAAAAAAGAAAACCTGAGAGTTAGGGGCAACCGCCATGATCCAACCTCCAGGGTTTATACCTTTATAGCACCGGGGGCGGAAATTTCAAAGGATTTTCTATGGATGAAGATAAAAAGACCCTTTGGCCAGCATGCTTTTCAAAATGAGGACTGGTAACAAGTGATGAAGAGGGGAAAAAGCAACAAGTTCTTGCTTTTTTGGGCGGACTTGGGTTAAAGATAATCGGGGAGGAGGGGAGAAAGGAGAAGGAATGAACATTCTTTTTTTCGGCCCCAACGGAAGCGGGAAGGGAACCCAAGGGGCAATCTTGCAGAAGCAATATCATATTCCCCACATTGAGTCCGGGGTGATTTTCCGGGAAAACATCTCCAAGGGGACGGACCTGGGGAAAAAGGCGAAAGGCTACATCGACCGGGGAGAACTGGTGCCGGACGACATCACCATCCCCATGATCCTGAACCGTTTAAAACAGCCCGATTGCGCCAGGGGGTGGCTTCTGGATGGTTTTCCGCGGAACGTCAACCAGGCGCGGCAATTGGACCAAGCACTGAAGGCCGCCGACTTAAACCTGGATTATGTGATCGAAATCGTCCTGGAGAGAAAAATGGCCAAGGATCGGATCATGGGGAGGAGGCTCTGCGTAAACGATAATAACCACCCCAATAACATATTCATCGAAGCCATCAAGCCCGCAATAAAAGACGGGAAACCGGTTTGCCGGGTTTGCGGAGGAGAGCTGAAAACCCGATCGGACGACCAGGATGAAACCGCCATCGATAAGCGCCATGCTATTTATTACGATACCCATAATGGAACCCTGGCCGCGGTAAATTACTTCAAGGACAAGGCCAAGAGCGAAAAAGGAGCCTTGCGAATCATCGAGCTGGACGGCCGCCCGGGAGTTAAGGAAGTTTCTGACGATTTACTTAAAAAGCTCGGCATAAAAAAATAAGTTTTTGTTCGGGGATGAAGAGAAAGCCGAACTTTAAACGGGATAACCCTGGGGTGGCTGATGCGTCTATGAAACCTCGCATTGCCATAACCCTCGAGCTCAGCATCAAAAACGGAAGAGCCCTAAGCTTCCTCGACCTCGCTTATGCCCAATGCGTGGAGGAAGCCGGGGGAATGCCATTTCACCTTCCCCCGCTTTCTTCACCGGGTTTCATTCCTGAAGCACTCGCCATGATGGATGGGTTAGTCCTTAGCGGAGGGGCGGACATCCACCCCTCCTATTACCGGGAGGAAATCTCATCGCCTGCGGTTTTATCGCCGGACCAGAGGACCGCTTTTGACTTAGCCCTTCTCCGAGGGGCCATGAAGGCGAACAAGTCCATCCTGGCCATCTGCCACGGAATGCAAATCGTCAATATTGCCCAGGGGGGAACGCTTTACCAGGATATCCCCACTCAGGTTCCCGGGGCGATCGAACACCGGGGGAAAAAGGATCCGACCCCGGCGAGCCATGGGGTGACGGTCGAAGACGGTTCGAAATTGGCGCAAATGATGGGGGGAATGCTTCAGTTTGAAATCTGCAGCACCCACCACCAAGCGGTTAAGTCGCTGGGGAGGAACCTGAGGGTAATTGCCCGCGCTCCGGATGGGGTCGTCGAGGGGATCGAACTTTCCGACCATCCCAAATTAGTCGGCGTTCAGTGGCACCCCGAAAAGTCTCCCGAGAGCGAAGCCACCCGCCGTCTCTTTCGGGCTTTCGTGGAATCGTCCTGCGGGCGTTAATTTTTCCCGTCGTCCCGGAAGGGCCTTCATAAAGTCATGGAATTGGGGAAAGGAGATTTTCATGAAGGGGGTCGTTTTTCTCGGCGAGCGTCACCTGGAATTGAGGGAATTCCCCGAGCCCAAACCCGAAATCTCGGAGGTCCTCCTCGAAATGCGCGCCTCCGGACTCTGCGGAAGCGATTTTCGAGCTTACCGAGCGCCCCGGAGCGAACCAGGAGACCCTTCGCAGCTAAGGGCTGTGGGACACGAACCCTGCGGCCGGGTCATCCAGGTTGGGTCGGAGGTAAAAAAGCTCAAAATCGGTGACCGGGTGATGGTCCATCATTATCTCGGGTGCGGGCGTTGTCGATGGTGCCGGGTGGGCTATTCCCAGATGTGCATAGACCCGATGGCGAAGAAGTTATACTATGGCAGGACGAATCACGGGGGCCATGCCGAGCGTATCGCGGTCCATGAGTCCGCCTGCGTGCCCATGCCCGAAGGCCTCAGCGATGAAGAGGGGGCGGCCTGCGCTTGCGGCACGGGCACGGCCTACGATGCCTTGAAAAGGCTGGACCTTTCCGGGAGGGATACCTTTGCCGTCTATGGCCAGGGCCCGGTGGGCCTCAGCGCCACCCTTTTCGGCGTGGCCACAGGCGCCCGAGTCATCGTGGTGGAACCGGTAACGTATCGGCGGGAGTTGGCGAAGAGTCTGGGATGCGACGTCGCCCTCGATCCCCGCGAAGGGGACCCCGTCGAGATCATCAAAGAATTGACCCACGGAGAGGGGGCTGACGCTGCTCTCGATTGCACCGGAATCCCCGAACCTCGCGTGAATACCGTGAAGAGCGCCAGGATCTATGGCCGGGTTTGTTTCGTGGGCGAAGGGGGCGAGACCTCTTTCGATGTGAGCCGGGACATCATGCACAAACAACTGACGATACACGGCTCATGGACCATGAGCGCGATCGGCTTGGAAGAAGTTGCCAAATACGTGGCCGAACGGAAGCTTCCGTTAAAAAAATTAATCACTCATCGTTTCCGCCTGGAGCAGGCGGCTGAGGCTTACCGGGTTTTTGAATCCGGGGAGACGGGAAAGGTCGTGATTACATGGGCCTAAGGCCTCCGGTCCGGTGCCAGGCCCAGGGCAGGATGCCACCCCGGCCGCGGCTGACCCGTCCCGGGAGAGAACCATGGGCAAACCCCAAACCCCCTAGGGTCACTTATAGACTTTAAACTCCCCGGCGGGAGAGAGGAGATTTTTGCTCTTTACGGGTTCATCACTTGCTGGATTGGGAGAGGGTTGAAGAGTAACTTCAGCTGAAACGTCACCGGAAAGGAGAGGGTATGGTAAAGAGCATTTCCATCGAATACTGCAATGAGTGAAACTACTATCCCTCGGCTGCCAGTTTGGCGGAGGTGATCAGGGCCCAAACGGGGGTGGAGACGAAATTGGTCAAATCAGGGGGCGGCGTTTTTGAAGTCGTGGCCGACGGAAAACTGATTTTTTCCAAGAAAAAGGAACACCGATTTCCGGAACATCAGGAAATTCTGGAGAAATTAAAATAACCGAATATCCGCAGAAGGTCTAACCTCGGGGGTAAAAAATGAAAATCACCAACGTGGAAAGCTTCATCGTAGATGCGGGCTGGAGACCCTGGGTTTTCGTCAAAGTGGAGACGGACAAGGGGATTACCGGCTATGGGGAATGCAGCGTTTCCCGGGCTCCTTTTGCCATGGCAGGAGCCATAGAAGACCTGAAACCCCTTCTTCTGGGCGCGGACCCCAGAGCCTACGAGATGAGGTTCTGGGAGATGTCCCGCCAGGCCATTGCCGAGCCCCTGGGAATCCGGGCAAAGGCCATTGCCGGCGTGGAGCTCGCGCTCCTGGATATCAAGGCCAGGGCCCTGGGCATATCGGTGGTGGAGCTATTCGGCGGTCCGACGCGGGACAAAGTGAGATTATACTGGTCCCACTGCGGAACGACGAGGGCTCTGTATCCGGAGATGGGAACACCCCCCATCCGGACCATGGCCGATATTACCGCCCTCGGGAAAGAGGTCGTCCGCAGGGGTTACACCGCCCTAAAAACCAACATCGTCTTTCCGGGAAACCCGGCGCGGGTGCATTTCGACGGCTTCGGCGGAGGGCCGGGGCGGCCGGTTTCGACGGATCAGGTGGCCTCGAACAGCATGCTGAAACATATCGAAACTCTGATTGGCACCTTCCGGGATGCAGTGGGACCGCGGGTGGACATTTGTCTGGACCTGAACTTCAACTTCAAACCCGAGAGCTGCATGCGGATCGCCAAGATTTTGGAGCCCTTTAACCTCCTCTGGCTGGAAATCGACATGTATAACCCCGAGGCCCTGCGGCAGATTAAAGACTCCACGAGCACGAAGATATGCACCGGCGAAAACCAGATCTACATGCAGGACTATCTTCCCTACTTCCAGGCCCGATGCGCCGATGTTTTTATGGTAGATGTGGCCTGGATGGGCTTCAGCCCGTCGAAGAAAGTCGCCGACCTCGCCCTGGTCTTCGAGTTCAATGTGGCGCCCCACAATTATTACAGCCATCTGTCCACTTTCATCAGTGCATGCCTTTGCGCCGTGGTGCCCAACGTCCGGATTATGGAAATTGACGTGGATGACATTCCGCTGCGGGAAGAGCTGGTCACCCGCCTGCCCGAAATCCAGGACGGCTACATGAAGATCCCCACCGGGCCGGGGTGGGGAACCGAGCTGCGAGAAGAAGTGGCCCGGAAAAACCCCTGGCACAAGCCCAAAGCCCGATGGTAGGGGATGGGGGAACCGGAAAACCTGGCGCGCCGCCGCGCTGCCGGCTGGCTGGAGCTGAAAGAGATCGTCGATCCCTTCGACACCAGGCCGCTCCTCTGCGAGCGGGTGGAAACTGCTAACGGACTATTCCCGAGCGACCTTGGGCCCCCCAAAAAGGGAATGCGCCCTTAGGCAGCAAGGTCCTATAAAAATTCCAACTCAGAGAGAGCTTTTTCCGCCTCTTGATTTCCAGTCAACGCGAGCTGGGACGGGACGGGAAGATCTCCTTCACATTTGGGTCCAATTGCCCGTCATCCTATTTCCCCTTTTTCTTCCTTGATTTGTTCGGCCTGTAATGATAACTTAATAAAATAATTCATGAAAAAGCCTGGCTGCGGGGGTGAGAGGGGAAAGAATTCGGGGGAGTAGCCGGGGGAAAGCCCCTGGTTTTATTTTTTTCTGCGCAATCTGCGCAATCTGCGGATCGATGGTTTCAATAAGGAGAGATGATGGGACGGGAAGGGAAGGTCGAGCGGAGGACGAAGGAAACCGAAGTCCGGGTGGAACTGGACCTGGACGGATCGGGGAAGCACCAGATCAAAACTTCAATTCCTTTCCTCGATCACATGCTCAGCCTCTTTTCGGCCCACGGGCTTTTCGATTTGAAGGTGAAAGCCCGGGGGGACCGGGAGGTGGACGACCATCATACTGCGGAGGACCTGGGAATATGCCTGGGAAACGCCCTGAAGCGGGCCCTGGGGGGAAAAGAAGGGATTACCCGGTATGGTTCGGCTACCGTTCCCATGGATGAGAGCCTGGCCTCGGTCCACGTGGACCTATCCGGGCGTCCCTGCCTGGTTTTTTCCCTTCCCTTCCGCCGCCGCAAAATCGGGGATTTTGACACCGAGCTGGTTCGGGAATTTTTTCAAGCCTTGGCCAACAACGGTTCCATGGCCATTCATGCCCAGGTTGTTTACGGCAGCAACGGTCACCATATGGTGGAATCCCTCTTCAAAGCTCTGGGGCGGGCTCTTCGCCAAGCCGTCTCCCGGGATGAAAAAATCAAAGGAATTCCTTCCACCAAAGGGAGACTATGATCGCCATCGTCGATTACGGCATGGGGAATCTGCGGAGCGTTTCCAAGGCTTTGGAGAAAGTTGGGTTTCCGGGTGTGGTGACCCAGGATGGCTCGGTCATCGAAAAGGCGGATGGCCTGGTCGTGCCGGGAGTCGGGGCTTTCAAGAAAGCTATGGAAAATCTGGAAAATTTGCGGCTCGTCGATCCCATCCTTGCCTTCATCGGGAGGGGAAAGCCCTTCCTGGGAATCTGCCTGGGCCTGCAGCTTCTTTTTTCCGAAAGCGAGGAATTCAGCCTGTCCAAGGGCCTGGACGTTTTTCGGGGCAAGGTCATCCGATTTCCTTTTTCCATCCCCGGTGCGCCCCTGGCCAAGGATGCCCTCAAGGTGCCCCACATGGGGTGGAATTCGGTCCGGATCGTGAAAAGCGTCCCGGCACTCGATGGAATCCGGGAGGGAACCCACTTCTACTTCGTCCATTCCTATTTCCCGGTTCCCGCAGACCCGGGGATCGTTGCCACAAAAACGGATTACGGCGGAGAATTCGTTTCCAGCGTCGGCAAAGGGAATTTATTTGCCTGCCAGTTTCACCCGGAAAAAAGCCAGTCCGCCGGCCTCCGAATCCTGGCGAATTTTGGGCGCCTCGCACAGCCATGAGATACTTTCCCGTTTTTTTAAACCTCCGGGACCAATCCTGCGTCGTTGTCGGGGGGGGGCGGGTGGCGGAACGGAAAGTCAAAACCCTCCTCGAAGCAGGAGCGCGGGTCAAAGTGATCAGCCCGAAATTAACCGCACCTCTGGCCCGCCTGAAGAGCGGGGGAAAGATCGTCCATTTTTCCCGCCCCTACAAGGCGAAAGACCTGGAAGGAGCTTTTCTGGCCATTGTCGCGACCGATGACCGGGCCGTAAATGAACGTGTCTTTCAAGAAGCGACGAAAAGGCGCATGCCGGTCAACGTCGTCGATGACCCGGCTCACAGCAGCTTTATCGTTCCCTCCCTGGTTAAAAAGAGAGACTTGCTCCTGGCCATATCGACATCCGGGAGAAGTCCGGCCCTGGCGCGCCTGCTCCGCCGGAAGCTGGAAAAGGAGATCGGCCCTGAGTACGGCCGTTTTCTGCGGCTCCTGGGGGCCGTACGGAAAAAATTGATTTCTCAGGGGATGGGACCGGGAAAAAATCAGGCCATCTTTCGGAAATTAGTGAAAGAGGACCTGCTTTCTCTGATCCGAGCCAGGAATTTCGGGGTGGTGAATCGCCGGCTGGCCGCGATCCTAGGGCCCGGGTTTTCCTTGAAGCAGCTTGGCCTCAGGTGGTGAAAGGAAGATGAACGATCGGGCCAAAAACAGGGAATTACGCCTGGGCACGAGGGCCAGCCTCCTGGCCCGACAGCAGGCGGTTTGGGTGAAGGCAAGGGTTGAGGAACTCAATCCCGGAACCGCCGTTACTTTGGTCTATATTAAGACGAGCGGGGATAAGCTCGACATCCCCCTCTTTCAAGTCGGAGGGAAGGGGCTGTTTGTAAAGGAGATAGAGGAGGCCTTGACCCGGAAGGAAGTGGACCTGGCGGTCCACAGCGCCAAAGACCTTCCGGCCGTGATTCCCGAAGGCCTCACCCTGACGGCTTTCCCCGAAAGGGAGGACCCCCGGGACGCGCTGGTATCCCGGGGAGGAAAGAGGTTCGCCGAGATCCCGCCAGGGGGAAAAGTCGGAACGGGCAGCCTCAGGAGGAAGGCCCAGTTGCTGAACCTGAGGCCGGACCTGGAGGTCCTTCCTCTTCGGGGAAACCTGGACACGCGTCTAAAGAAGCTAACCAACATGGACCTGGATGCGGTAATCCTGGCCGCGGCCGGGCTGAAGCGGATGGATTGGGGGGGGCGGGTCTCAGAATATTTTGGCCTGGAAATAATGGTCCCGGCAATCGGCCAGGGGGCGCTGGCCATTGAAACCCGGGAAGAGGATGAAGGAGTCCGGAAAGCGGTTGCCCCTCTGAACCACCCTGCCACCCGCATTTCGGTTCTTGCGGAGAGGGCCTTTTTGCAGAGGCTGGGAGGAGGATGCCAGGTCCCCATCGCGGGCTTGGCGGAGGTCCGTTCCGGAAAACTTGTTCTGACCGGCCTGGTTGCCGGGGTGGACGGCAGGCGGGTGATCAAGGGAAAAGCGGAAGGACCGGTGGAAAAAAATATGGAATTGGGCGTGAAGCTGGCCGAGGAACTCCTGGGGAGGGGGGCGGAAGAAATTTTGGGCGAGGTGTACAAAAACGGATGAGCAAGGGGAAAGTCTATCTGATTGGAGCGGGTCCCGGAGACCCCGGGCTGATTACAGTCAAGGGGCTCCAATGCCTGGAAAAGGCGGATGTGGTGGTTTATGACTACTTGGCCAATGAACAACTGCTGGGATACATCCGAGAAGGGGCGGAAAAAATCTACGTGGGAAAGAAAGGCAGCGACCACACCCTTCCGCAGGATCAGATCAATGATTTAATCGTCGCCAAGGCCAGCGAGGGCAAGTCGGTGGCCCGCCTGAAAGGGGGGGACCCCTTCATTTTCGGCCGGGGCGGAGAAGAGGCGGAGGAACTTTCCAAGGCGGGTATTCCCTTCGAGATCGTTCCCGGAGTCACCTCGGCAATCGCCGCCCCGGCCTATGCCGGCATTCCCCTGACCCACCGCGATTACACTTCGACCGTCGCCTTTATCACCGGCCACGAAGACCCGACCAAGGAAGAATCGAAGATTGCCTGGGACAAGATTTCAACGGGTATTGGAACCTTGGTTTTCCTCATGGGGGTGGGAAACTTGGCCCGGATCGCCCGGGAATTGATGAAAAACGGGCGGGCACCGGAAACTCCCGTGGCTTTGGTCCGCTGGGGAACCCTTCCCGAACAGGAAACCGTCGTGGGAAACCTTTCCAATATCGCCGCGATCGCCCAGTCGCGCAAAATCAAACCTCCGGTGATCATCCTGGTGGGAGAGGTTGCAGCCCTCCGGAAAAAGCTGAACTGGTTCGAGACGCTCCCGCTCTTCGGAAAACGAATTTTGGTGACCCGGGCCCGGGAGCAGGCCAGCGACCTGTCCCAGAGATTGCAGTCCCTGGGAGCGATTCCCGTCGAGTTCCCGACCATCAGGATTCTTCCGCCCGAAAGCTGGACTGATGCCGATCATTGTATCCAGGAGCTGATCCGCTATGATTGGATCATATTCACCAGCGTGAACGGGGTGAAGTTCTTTGTAGAACGGCTCTTGGCGCTCGGCCGGGATGTGAGGGATTTAAAGGGGCCCCAGGTTTGTGCCATCGGCCCCAAGACCGCGGAAGCCCTGGAAGCCTTGAAGGTTCGGGTGAAATTCGTGCCCCGGGAATACCGGGCCGAGGCGATTTTTGAGGGGCTCAAAAAAGAAGGGTTGAAGGGGAAAAGTATTCTCATCCCCCGGGCCAAGGTGGCCCGGGACCTCCTTCCGGGGGAACTGCGGAAAGCCGGGGCGGTAGTGGATGTGGTGGAAGTCTACCGGACCGTGGTTCCGATGGAGAATGTTGCCGAGGTCCGGGACCTTCTCAAAAAAGGGGGGGTCTCAGCCATCACCTTTACCAGCTCTTCCACGGTCTCCAATTTCGTGGAGATGCTGGGCCCGGAGGAGGCCCGGGAGCTGACGGCCGGAATTCCGGTGGCTTCCATCGGGCCGATTACGGCCGACAAGGCCGGGGCCCTGGGAATTCAAACGGCGGTGATGCCGGCTGAATATACGATTCCCGCATTGGTCCAGGCTTTAGTGGAATATTTTCAAAGAAGCGAAGGGCGGTCAGCGTTCGCCGATCCCCCTGCAAAGAGTTCTGGCTGATTGCCAGTCGGGTTTTCATGATCGGTATTTCGAAATTATACTGCGGGACGGTGGAAGCCTCCGACCCCCTGCGCTACGGGAGGCATTCGGGGAAGCTTCCTTCCCACCTTTTGCAGTTTTCGGAAGATAAAAAGCCGGTGGTGGTGTGGAACGTGGGGCAAAGATGCAACCTGAAGTGCGTCCACTGCTACTCCCATTCCCAAAACCGGGGGTACACCGGAGAAATGTCAAGCGAAGAGGGAAGGGCGCTCATCCAAGACTTGGCCCGGTTTGGTTCTCCGGTCATTCTTTTTTCCGGTGGCGAGCCTCTTTTGCGGAAAGACCTTTGCGACCTGGCTCAATTGGCCACAGACTTGGGGATGCGCGCGGTCATCTCGACCAACGGGACCCTCCTCACGGCGGGTATGGCCCGGAAATTGAAAAGGATCGGTCTTTCCTACGTTGGGGTGAGCCTGGATGGGATGGAGGAGACCAACGACCGGTTCCGGGGAGTGAAGGGCGCCTTTCAGGCCGCGCTCCAGGGAATCGGAAACTGCCAAGAGGCGGGGATCAAAGTGGGCCTCCGGTTTACCATCAACCGCCGAAACGCCCAAGATATCCCGGGGATTTTCGACCTGCTGGAAAGGGAAAATATCCCCCGGGTCTGTTTTTACCATCTGGTCTACGCCGGCCGCGGAAGTGAATTGATTCGGGAAGACCTGGACCACGGGGAGACTCGAAAGGTGGTCGACCTCATCATCGACCGAACCCGGGACCTTCATGACCGAAATAAAAAGATGGAGGTGCTCACCGTGGACAACCACGCGGACGGCCCCTACCTTTATCTGCGAATGATGCGGGAGGGTTCTCCCCGGTCCGCCGAGGTCATGGAACTTCTGCGCATGAACGAGGGAAACAGTTCCGGAGTGGGGATCGGCTGCGTGAGCTGGGACGGTTCGGTCCATGCCGATCAGTTCTGGAGGCATTATTCCTTCGGAAACGTGCGCCAGCGGCCCTTCAGCCAGGTATGGATGGACGTGAGCAATCCCCTGATGGCCAGGCTGAAAGAGAAAAAAAAGCATATAACCGGGCGCTGCGCATCCTGCCGTTTCTTGGATGTGTGCGCCGGAAATTTCCGGGTCCGGGCCGAAGCGGTCACCGGGGACCTGTGGGCTCCCGACCCGGCCTGCTACCTCACCGATGAAGAAATCGGAATCGGCTAGAATCGGAGTCAAGCGAGAAGAATGCCCATAGAAAGTGTCCCGCCCGAAAAATCTGGGGAAACGGGGATCCCCAAAGTTCCCCCTCTGCGGATGATTGCCTGGGAGGTCACCCGCAGCTGCAATCTGAGTTGCATCCATTGCCGGGCGGCAGCGGAACGGGGCCCCTACCCGGGGGAGCTGAATACCGAGGAAGCCTTTCGCTTGATCGATGAAATCGTCTCCTTCAGCCAACCCGTGGTCATCCTTACGGGCGGGGAGCCTCTCCTCAGGCCGGATATTTATGATCTGGCGGGGTATGGGACCCGCCGGGGGCTTCGAATGGTCATGGCGCCCAACGGGACTCTGCTGGACCGGGAGAGGGCTGCCCGCTTAAAGGCGAGCGGAATTCAGCGCGTATCCATCAGTCTCGACGGAGCCACTGCCGAAAGCCACGACCGCTTTCGCCAGGTGGAGGGGGCCTTTGCCGCCGCCCTGCGAGGGATCGAATTTGTGAAAAAGGCCGGCCTTGAATTCCAGATCAACACCACGGTGACGCTGAAAAACCGCCACGAATTACCCTCCCTGTTGGACCTGGCCGTAAGACTGGGAGCCGTGGCCCACCACATTTTTCTCCTGGTCCCCACGGGGCGGGGGAAGGAGATGAAAGGGGAGGCCATCGATGGGGAAGAGTATGAAAGAATCCTCAATTGGTTTTATGACCAGCGGGAGAAAGTACCCCTTCAATTGAAGGCGACCTGTGCCCCACACTTCTACCGGATTCTGCGGCAAAGGGCCCGGCAGGAGGGAAAGAAGGTGACCCCGCAGACCCACGGCCTCGACGCGATGACTCGGGGATGCCTGGGCGGGATCGGGTTCCTGTTTATATCCCATCGAGGGGAGGTTCAGCCTTGCGGTTATCTGGAGGCGCTCAGCGGCGACGTGAGGCGGCAGAGCCTGAAGGATATCTGGGAGTCCTCCCCGGTTTTCCTGAAGCTGCGCGATTATTCCGCCTACCGGGGACGTTGCGGGAGCTGCGAATACATGAGAGTCTGCGGAGGATGCCGCGCCAGGGCCTTCGAACGTTCCGGCGACCTTATGGCCGAAGAACCGCTATGCATTTACCAACCCCAAGCTTCCTGAAGTTCTCGATCTTTTCTTAGAGCCATCCTTGATGATCTCGTAAAAAGCAAAGGTTCTTCTCCAAATCGTGTGGGTAAAACGGGATAAAACGACTCCATCGCACACTCCCAGGGGGGCATCCCGCCCGGGGCGGGACAGCCTCGGCGGGAAAAATCCGGGATTCCGGAGCGCTGGCCCTGCTTCCGCAAGGCACCGGTCCCCGAACCCTTCGCCTAAAACGAAATC
>JACAEW010000258.1 GCA_013388675.1 Syntrophaceae bacterium
CCCCCTGCCCCCCTTTATCAAAGGGGGGGTTGGGGGGAGGATTTCAGAGAGGGGTTGACCCAACAAGATCCCTGGCCCCATTTCAATCTTTCTTTTTTTTTGAACGCCCGGGCGATGAATCACGTACTTTTCGAACAAAGCCCATTTTTCAGTTGAACCCCAACCCGTTACGATTTAGGATAGGGAAATGAAACCCTATTTTCACGCCCAGACACAAAGAACGTGAAGAAAGAACCGGAGCGGGCGAAGGAAAAAAATCAGGAAAGGATCAAAAATGGGAATCCTGGAGGTGCTTAAGAAAGGGCGAATCGTAGAGCTGAACAAGGTTTTGGAGCCGGGAAAGGAGGGGCGCAGGCTGGAGATTCGGAAGTTCCGGATTTTTGCCGGGGAATTCATGCATGACATCGACACCATGTCCCACATCGGAACCCACGCCGAAGCACCCTCCCATTTCATCCCTGCCCTGCCGGACGGAAAAGAGGCCCCGGATATCGCCGAGTTTCCGCCGGACGCCTGGTGGGGAGAGGCGGTTTTCATCAACCTGGCCAAACTCCCCCCCAAGGCCAAGGTGACTCCGGAGCTGCTCAAACCGAAGGGAATCAAAAAGGGGGATATTGTGGTCATCGGAAATTCCCCCTACAAAGACGAGGACAAGATTTCCATGACCGACGCCGCCGCCAAATACCTGGCCGACGTGGGAATCAAGCTGCTGGCCATGGATTTCTCCTACAACATCGAGGAAAATTTCACCGAGCTAGGCAAGATGAGGGTCCATGTCGACCTGATGAGCCGGGGAGTCCCCCTGATCGAGGGGCTCGCCCATCTGGATCAGCTCAAGGAGGAAAGGTTCTTCTTTATGGGCCTTCCCATCCGGGTGAAAGGCTGCGATGCCTGGCCCATCCGGGCGATCGCCATCGAAGGGGTTCTGTAAAGAGAAAGAATCCGCGCAATCCGCGAATACGATGAGCCTTGAAGATTTTGCAAAACAAGTGGCTCTGGTTTCCAGCACCCGGGCCGTTTTCGGACCCATGGAAGCGGCGTTCCGGGAGGTATTCCCGGAAGCCCAAATCTTCCATATCCTGGACGAGACCCTGATTGAAGACTTCCGGCGGGAGGCGGGATTATCGCCCGATTCCCGCCAAAAAGCCTTGCGAATGGCTTTAACCGCACAGGAAGCCGGGGTTGACGGCATCCTGGTGACCTGTTCAACTCTTTCTCCCGCCGTCGACGACCTGCGCCCGTTTCTAAAAATCCCCATCGTCAAAATCGATGAACCGGTCATCGAAGAGGTGGTTCAAAAGGCGGATACCGTCGGCCTTCTGGCCACGGCGGAAACGGTGCTGAAATCCGTGGAACCGCTGGTCATGAAAAAGGCCAAGGATTTGGGCCGGAAAATATCCATTTCCAGATTCACCAAAAGCGATGTCTGGCCCCTCCTACAAAAAGACCCGGAGGCTTTTTACCGGGCCATAGCGGGGGCCGCTAGCGAAGCCGCTCACAAGTGCGGAGCCGTAATCCTAACCCAGGTTTCCATCGCCCCCGGGCGGGACTATGTGGAAGAGAAACTGCGAAATAAAATCTACGCTTCCCCAACCTATGCCGTTCAGGTCCTCCGAAAAATCCTTTTAAAAGAGGCCTAAAAAAAAACCAATTTTCTCTCGCCAAGGCCGCAGAGAGAGCAGAATTTTTTTTAAAAAAGAGCGTGAAAGCAAGGTTTTGCGTTCCGGAATGGTTTCTCCGGGAACCTTGAAATCTCGATCGGTACGGGCAAGGGGAGGCTTTTGGGGACTATAATATGTTTTAATGCATGAGAACTACGATCTATTTGCCGGACGATCTGCTTGCCCAAGCCAAAAAACTTGCCGCAGAGTCCCGTACAACTTTCACCGCTTTGATCGAGGACGCCTTAAAAGAACTTCTTATAAGGAAAAAGGGAAGTCCAGAGTCCATGGCTGTGAGGTTACCAACTTACGGAGCAGGAGGCCTGCAGTCTGGGGTCGATCTTGCCGACACCTCTGCGTTGCTCGACCTCATGGAGCCGAAGGGTGATCCTCATCGACGTTAATGTCCTTATTTCTGCCCACCGGGCCGAATTTCTGCTCCCCGGGCCGACAGCTCGGGACATGAATGGTATCGTGATGGGCTGACTGAGGTCCTCGTCAACGATTCACCCCATGGGATTTGGGACCTGGTGTTGAGCGCCTTCCTTTAGATCGTCACCCACCCCCGAATTGTCCATGATCCAACTCCCCTGAAACGGCTTTCTCTTTTGTAAATGAGGTCCGGGGAACAGCCGAATTGTGTCCTCTTGTCTCCGGGGGTGCGACATTGGGAGATCTTCATCCACCTCTCCAAAACTGCCGGGGCGCGCGGAAACCTGATCCCCGACGCTTACCTTGCAGCGCTGGCGATTGAGTCAGGTGCTGAGTTGGTGACCACCGATCGCGACTACGCCCGTTTTCCAACCCTTCGCTGGCGCCATCTTCTTGGCTGATTTTCTTCTCGATAGAGTATTCGCTTGCCACTTTTTACCAGGCAACGGCAATCCATGAATGGCCCTTACAATCTGGAGTCCCTTCCTTCCATTATGTGGGGGCGGGTTTGAAACCCGCCCCAACCCGTTTATTCCAAAGGATTGGGCCTATTCTGTAATGGTTTTCTCAGGATTTCACGGAGCCAGCGGTTAGGCCGGTTACCATGAACCGGCGGACCGAGTAGTAGAGGGCTATGGGTGGCAGGGAATAGATTACTGCAGAGGCCATCATCAATGTCCACGGGGCGTCATCGGAGGTTGTAAAATGGCCGAGCATGACGGGGACGGTTAGCCTCGCCTCGCTGGAAAGGAATAAAAAGGCATACAGGTACTCGTTCCATGCCAGGAGCAATGCATAAGTTCCGATGGCCACTAGGGAAGGGGCGATTAATGGAATATAGATATACCAGAATATCTGGGGAACCGTTGCGCCGTCGACCCGCGCACTCTCGTCAAGTTCGTAAGGCACGCTTTCTGCGTACTGCCGCATTACCCAGATGGCATAGGGAGTGGCAAAAGCCACCAAGGCCAAGATCAGGGACCAGGGATGGTTCAATATCTTGTATTGTCCCATGACCCGATAGAGCGGGATGGCCAAAAACGCCGCCGGAATCAGGTAGGTGAAGAGCGCCATATTTGTAATCATCGGCGCCCACCGCAGGCGCAGCCGCCCGATGGCGAACGAGGTGGTGCTGGCGATGAACAAAACCAGGCCGCAGGTCGTCAGGGCCACCAGAAAGCTGTTCAGAAACTGCTCCCAGAAGTGGGCCAGAAAAGGATGTCCTCGTGTCAAGGCCGACCGGTAATTTTCCAAAGAGGGGTTGTCGGGCCACAGGCGTCCGGCAAAAGCCGCCGTCTGCGGGGTAAGGGACAGCATGACCATGTGATAAATGGGCAGGCAGGTCCATACAATCACGATTACGGCAATGATTCCCAGCCGAGCCTGTCGGAATATCCTTGTCAAATCACTCCCTCCTCCTTAGCCTTCTGATTAGAACGAAAACAATGGGAACGACTAGAGGAAGGGAGGTAATGACCGTCGCCACTCCCGTTCGGATATCGCCGATGTTGAAAGCGTATCGAATTCCCAGCGTGGAGAAAACATGGGTGGAATCCGTTGGTCCACCGCCGGTAAGAAGGTAGACGCTGTTGAAGTCCCCGACGCTCCAGATTGTGGAAAGAAGGGTGCTGGTTATGTAAAGGTTCTTCAAAGCGGGAAAGGTGATGAACCGGAAGACCTGGAACCGGGTCGCCCCGTCCACGCTAGCCGCTTCGTAATGGTCTTTGGGGATGGCCATGCGCCCCGCCAGCAGGATGAGCGTCCAGAAGGGCAAAAACTTCCAGATATGGGTCAGGATTACCAGGAGGAAAGCCAAATCCGGCTTCACCAGCCAGAGCGGGCCATCGATGCCGAAAAGGCGGAAAAGGAGGTTATTGATCATTCCCCATTCGCTGTTGAACATCCAGCGGATGGAAAAAATAGCGGGCAAACCGGGCGCGGCCCAGGGCAGGAGGAAAAGAATGCCCACCCATCGAATCCAGGCTTCCGTGTTGTAAAAAAAACCAGAGAGGAAGAGAGCCAGCAGTAGCTTCAAGTTGACCGCTACGATGAGAAAGACCAGGGTGTTCCAGGCGCTCCGAAAATAGATGGGGTCATTGAAGATCTTCCGATAGCTGTCGGGATTGCTCCCCAGCACCAGCCCGTAAAGGATGGGGTAGACTACGACAAAAATGAATACCACGATGTAGGGAATCACCAGGATGACGCCCCAAGCCGCGTCGGAGTGAACATGGCCCGGGGCGCCGGGGATCCGGGGAGCGAGGGCACTGCTGGCCATAGGGAGAAAACTTAGTCTCCAACGATCTGTTTCATGCGGGCGATCAATTCATCGACCGCCTTGTCCGCAGCCCAGTTATCCGCGAGCACTCTCCCGCAGGCACGCCCGTAAAGATTTTCCGTCTGCACCTGGATAAATTTGCGGTTAATGACCTGTTCATAGGGCCGGGTAGGATTCTCGGTGAAGTTTTTATAAACCGCCGCCCGGTGCGGATCGGCAGAGACGAAAAACGGGTCTTTGTAGGATTCTTTCAATGCAGGGAAGAAGGCGCCGTTGGAGGCCTTCACGAAAAGGTCCAAGTTCTCCGGCTCCAGGATAAACCAGACAAAGTCCTTGGCCAGGTCCTTGTTCTTGGAATCTTTGGGGATGAAGCCCGCATGAACCGAAACGCGCAGGGTGAAGGTGCCCCCATCCGGAGCGGCGGGCCAACGCAAGGTTTTGATCTTATTGTTATAATAATCATCATTTTTCTTGTAGAAGGAACCGGGGATGGAAAGGGTGGGGTTCATGGACATAACCACCTGGCGGTTGTTGAAATTCACGTTATTGTCAATATCCTTCCAACTGATGGCCCCGGGAGGAACGTTTTTGGCTTTATAATGCCGGGTAAAATCACTCAGGACGGTGATTAATCCTTGGCGAACCTTCGGATCGTTTACCAGGAGTTTACCGTTGTCATCCATGACCCGCACCCGGTAAGCTTCCATGAAATGCTCAAATTCCTGCCAGGTATCGGTGGCCTCTGTGGAATAGGTGATTCCGAGGCCGTGCACCTTTTCCCCCTTAGCGCGCAATCGTTTCTGCACTTCCCCCCAGAAATCCCAAAATGGTTTCCACTGTTTCGGAACATCCGATTCCTTGAAGCCGGCGTTCTCCACCATGTCGAGCCAATAATGAATGTTCACCCCATGCTGCATGAGCGGAAAGGCGTATACGCCCCGTTTGCCGGTCTTGCCGTTGAAATATTCGGTTGCCCGCAAAGCGCCCGCGGTAAATCGGTCCCGAATCGGGTTGATCACGTCGGCGATTTCCAGCAACTTATCCTCCAAGGCAAAATTGCCAGTCTGCACGTTCACGATCTGCCCGAAGTCAACGTCGGGGACGATCCCGGAGTCAAAGGCCGCCAGCATCTTGGCGGGATGGTCTGGCAGGGCAAAGAAGGACAGATCGACCTTTTTTCCGGTCTTCTTCTCCCATTTCTGGACAACCTCCTTGAAAGCTTCATCCTGCTCTGGCACAAAGCTCTTGTTCCACCAGACAACCAGCTGGGCGCTTGTCGGCGGAGCGGCAAAGAAGGTTAAAACGATCAGGACCAACAGAATCGACATCGCTCTTTTCATCACGCACACCCCCTCTTGGTTGATAAAAGGTCTTCCTTTTGTGGAACCGCTATCCGGTTTTTCTCCAGGAAACCGTCTCCCTCAACTATATGGAAAGGATGGAGCGAGTGTCAAGGGAAAAGGCTTTTAAGTGCGAATTGAAAGCCAAAGAAATTTTTTCTCGCAGAGGCCGCAGAGATTTTTTTACGGCTAGATCAGGACCTCTTCCATCCAGCCCAGCTTGATCAGCTGGATGCGGTTTAGATCGCTTACTCCAAGATGATATTTTTTATCGGCCACCAAAATGTGGCTGGGAGGAACATCCAGCGCCCGGTCTTCGCCGAAAAAGGCGATCCGCTTTCGCTGGAGGGGATGAGCGCCAATCGCATCCACGGCCACGGGATCGATTCCTACGATGAGCCCCTTATAGGGCCAAACGTACCGGGTGTCGAAGAAATCGGCCCCCCCTCCGTAAAAATGCGGCGTTAGCGCGCTGAGAATATTCAGCCTTGTTTTTCCCTCCACCGCTGGATGGTGCCAAATGCTCCCCAGGGCGGCGCAGGCATCAGGATGGTAGGAGGGACGGTCGGAAACGAACGGGATGTAATTTTTCAGGCAGCTACCGATTCCGGCCCAATGATGGGTTCTCAACGGCCGGACGTTGACCAAGGCCGTGGATTGGAGGAAAACGGGGTTGCTCATGACCCCCCGGTCGGTGATGCTCATGTTTTCTTCGGCCACGCCCACATCCAACAGCCGCCGCTTGATGGCCGCCTCCAGGGGCTTGGGAGTGGGCAGCCTTCCCCAATCGTTGCTCTTGACTCCCACCGCATCCGAACTCTTGATGAGCTTCCGCCAGGCTTCCATGGGTGAATCCGTACCCAGGAGGGTCTTCACCGTTGCATCCAGCATGCCCGTCCTCCCTTTTTTCAAAGGGAGGAGAGCTTTGGGAAGGTCCGCGACTATCGATTCCACTTTTTCCCCTTTTGCAAAAGGGGAACAAAGGGCGATCCTATGGCCTTGGCAAGGGCTAACCGGTTACCAAATATTATAACATTATGGGCCTTCGAGGGTACGGTAAAAGAGACTGGCTTCAAGGTGTACGCCTCCGCCGAAACGCCTCTTTTTGCAATGGCCTTCGGGCCCCGCCCGGTGGTGACGATGGTTCCGCCGGAACCCATGACCATGCCGTTCACCCTGATGATTTTCCCCCTGGCCACGGTCAGGAGGGCTTCATGAGAGCAGGGATCGGCTACGACCAGGTCGCCGTCCGCCCCCGGGAAAAGATGGCCTTTCTTCGGGAGACCGGGCATTCGGGCCGCGGCCCAGCAGCACTTCTGCACGAAATCCAGGAGCGTCCAGGCCTCGAATCGAACCAGGGTCAGGCCATGGCTCAGCATGGACCCGGCCCGGGCCAGCATGGAAAAACAAAGGGCCCTCCGCCCCGGGGCCGGGTGAACATGGGTGTCCACCAGGCCCGAATAGACCCATTTGCCCTGGACTCCGAAAATATCCGCGTCGTTGAGCGCAAGCGTGATGCACCTCCTGCATTCCCATCCCGAAATCCGCATATTGCATTTGAATCACTCCATATCCAGCGGATAAATGGGCCGGCGGATTTTTTGGTAGGAAAAGCGCTTCAGGTTCATGGAAGCCAGGCCCCCGCCGTCTGCCAGCATGACTTTTCGGGAG